>JBCBCF010000093.1:0-14539 GCA_038530905.1 Acidobacteriota bacterium | reverse complement strand
GGCTCGAGCCGTCACCCACAAAAGCGTTGCCGGTCGCTTCGGCTGGTCTTTCGGAGCCCTCGCCTGTCGGCGGGGGCTTGTGCGTTGGGCGATAGAAGACGGACGGCCCGGTCCCCTCCGGCGGTGATGTCGAAGGCGCCGCTCTCGGGTAGGCACTGTAGCTCGGAGCCTAGGGGCCGGTGGCTTGGGCCGGCCGTTAGATTTCCGACGTCAGGCGGAGCAGGCCGGCGTGGAGCGCGGCGACGCGCTGTTGAACATCGTTGGCGAGCCGACGGCGGTCGGCGGGCCCGTAGTCGTCGAGCAGGAGGGGCTCGCCGACCTCGACGATCACCCGGCCCGCTCGGAAGCGGTGCATGTTGCGCGGCAGTACGTCGGCGGTACCGTGCACGGCGATCGGAACGATCGGCACGTCGCCGTGGAGCGCGGCGCTCAGCATCCCGGACTTGAATCGGCGGACTTCTCCGCGTGGGCTGCGCGTTCCCTCAGGAAAGATCAAGACGGACCGCCCGCCGGCAACAGCCTCCGCCGTGTGCCGAATGCTTTCCTGCGCCTTCTCTGGATTGCTGCGGTCAACGAAGATCATGCCCATGGCGCGGATATAGCCGGCGACAAACGGCAGACGCGTGAGCTCTTGTTTGGCAACAAAGTGCAGATGCTGCGGCAGCGCTCGGAAGAGCACCGGGATGTCGAGAAAGCTTTGGTGATTGGCGGCCAAAAAGTAGGGTTTCGACCAGTCGACCCGCTCCAGCCCTCGAACCTCGAGGCGGGCCGGACCAAGACGCAGAATGCCTGCTGCCCACGGCCAGCTCGCCATGTTCTTCGGCACGCGGGCCGAGCGTGTGATGCCGAGAATGCAGAAGGCGACCGACACCCACAGCGCCGTCCACAGGAAGCAAAGCGCGATCTTGATCCAGGCGACGAGGCGCCCGAGCGGGGCTGGCAGGCTGCGCATCAGGCCGCCTCTTCCTTCGGCCAGAGGTCGCGGACGCAGAACCACTGCATCGGATCGCGGAGAATCGCCGCTTCAACCTCCGCCACCAAGGCCTGCGCCGCTCGGCGCAGATCGCCTTCGCGATCGTCGGTTGGTTCGACCCAGATCGGCGGCCGGAAGACCGGCATCGCGCGCGAGCGGCCGACGCGATAAAGAAAGGCCGGCAGGATCGGGGCGCCGGCGGCGCGCGCCATCATCATCGGGCCGATCGGCACGGCGAAGGGGCGGCCGAAGAGCTCGACCTCGATCGATCGGCCGCCGGTCGCCGGTCGATCGGCCTGGAGCGCCACGACTTCGCCGCGCCGTAGCGCCACCAAGAGCTTCTGGCCGAGCGTCGGGTTGCGATGGGCGAAATGAACCTTGTAGGTCGTGTCGTCAGTCTGCGATAGGAACTCTTCGAAGACTCGCTGTGCTTCGGGCTCCATTTCCTCCTCGCGCACGACGTGGACGACGCGTCGCCCGTGCTCACCGGCCGGAAAAAGCGAGCCGGACTCCCAATGCCCCAAATGGGCCGTTGCCAGGATGAAGCCGTCCCCGCGGTCGAGGATCTCGCGCCAGGTCTCGAGCCCCTCGGGCACTTCACAGATCACCGGCCGATGACCGCTGAGGCTTTCGTAGCGCTCGGTCGCGCACCAGGCCCAGGTCGTCATGTTGCGCCAGACCCGCCGCCAGCGCCGCCAAGGGCCGACGCGTCCCAGGGCGGCGTCGAGATTGCGCGCGATGGCCCGACGCATGGAGCCGCCGAGAACGAAGACCAGCGTTGCGAAGAACGGCAGCAGAACGCGAATCACCCACGCCGGCAGCCGGCGAACGGCGAAAATGTGCAGGCGGTACCAGAACGCCCCGTAGAAATGCGATCGGCGGGTGGTCACCCGCTCTTTTTGCCATAGCTGGCCAGCGCCGGCAAGACCAAGAGGGTCGCCAGCCAGCAGGCAACCACGCCGGCCGCGACCAGCAGGCCGCCGCGTTGCAAGCCGGGAATCGACGAGAGAGCCAGACTGCCGAAGCCAACCGCCGTCGTCAGGGTGGTCAACGTCATCGCCAGACCGGCATGGCGAACGGCCGGCACGATGCCGCCGGCGCGGCGCGCGCCGACCACGGCGTGCAGGCCGTCGTCGATGCCGATGCCGAGCAGAATCGGCGCCACCGCCAGGCTCATCAGATCGAGCGGCAGACCGGCGGCGCCCCAGGCGCCGAACGACCACAACACGCCGAGCGCGACAGGCAGGAGCGCGGCGGCGCAAGCGAGCAGGCGGCCGCGCAGCATGACAACGACGACGAGGCCAACCAGCAGCAGAGCGATCTCGGCGAGCGTCGCAAGGTCACTCCGTGCCAACCGGCCCAGCTCGGCGCCGAACCTCGGAACCGAGGCGACAGCGATCCGGCCGCCCGGTGGGCGGGCGGCCTGCAGCCTCTCGAGAACGGCGGGCGGCGGTCCATCCGGCCAGCGATCCTCCTCGAGGCGCAGGCGGAGGGCCGCGGCGGCCCCCACCCCGCGACCCTCGGGGCCGCTCCGCACCAGCTCAGCGAGAATCGGAGGCCAAGCGGTCGAATCGAGCGGAGCGGGGTCGCGGCCATCGGCGAGTGCCCGCAGTGCCTCAATGCCGGGCGCGAAGGCGGCGGGTGCCAGGTTGCGGCGCTGCAGCTCGACCTCGAGATCATCGGCGAGCCGACGCAACTCGGTACCGCGCTCGGTCAGCGTTTCGAGCCGCTGCGCGAGATCTGACGGTGGCGGCAGCCAATCGGCCGGCGACGTCAGGTCGAGCGGCGTGCCGAGCTCGGCGAAGAGCACCGAGTCGACCGATCGTGCAGCCCTCAGGACATCGTCCATCGACCTGCCCTCGACGACAATTGTCGTCGTGTCGAGGCCGACGCCGAAGCGCTCCACCAGCGCGCGTTCGGCCTCGAACACCGGATGATGCGCCGGCCGCAGAGCCGTGAGATCGGTCGACAGCTCGAGGTCATCGAGGCCCGTAAGCGCCGCCAGCGAGGTGATCAGCGCCGCGCTGAGAACCCAGGCTGGTCGGCGCGCGGCCAGCCCGAGCAGCGCCTCGACCGCGGCACCGAGCGCCCGCCACGGTGCTCCTTCGGCGCGCGGGCGAATCGGCAGCAGCAGAAAGAGCGCCGCGCCGAGGGTGGCTGACGCGATCAGAATCGCCACGATGCCGAGCGAGACGAGCAGACCCAGCTCGCGCAGCGGCCGAAAGTGCGCGGCGGACAGCGTGGCGAAGCCGACCGCCGTGGTCGCGACGCTCGCTGCGATCGGCGGGCCGGCCGTCGAGAAGACCTCGCGCACCGCTGCGGCCGCGTCGAAGCCGTTCAGGCGCGCCTGGCGAAAGCGCGCGCTGGCGTGAATGCCGTAGTCGACGCCGAGGCCGACGAGAACCGCGGCGAAGCCGACCCCGACCGCGGTCACCTCGCCGAGGGTGGCAGCGAGGAGACCGCCGGTCCACACCAGGGCGGCGGTGAGCGCGCCGAGCGCGGCCAGCGGCAGGGTCCAGCTCTGAAAGGCGAGCACGAGGATCAGGGCGCAGGCGAGCAGCGAGCCGACCACCGTCAGCTGGAGATCGCCCCGCACGAGCGCCTCGTCCTGTGCGGCGTACAGCGGTCCACCGATCGCCAGGAAGCGAGGCTCGAGTCCACTCGCGCGCCGCGCCGCGTCGCCGGCGTGGGCAAACGCCGACTCGAGTTCGGCAGCGAGTGCTCGTCCCCCTTCGGGATCGAGCTCACCGCGTGCGGGTGTCAAGATGATCAGCGCCGCTCGCCCTTCCGCGTCGATGAATGTCGACGTCATCGGGTCCAGCGGCAGCGTGCCACCCGGCAGCTTCAGGGCGTCCGCGAACCCGAGAGGATCGCGCTGGCGCAGCGGGGCGCGGGTCGCTCCGGTGGGTGCGATCAGCTCGGCCCGCAGCTCGGCGACTCGCGCGGCGAGGGCGCCGGGTCGCTGGAGGGCGTCGAGCCGTTCCTTGACCTCTTGGGCATCGATCAGGAGCGGCGCCCTCGGCACGATGTGCTCGAGGAAGAAGGCTTCGTCGCCCGCTTCCAGGCCGGCTCGGACTTCCCGCACCTCGGCGCTCGCCGCCAGCTGCTGCACGAGAGCCTCTTGCGCAGTGAGCAGCGCCCGGCGCGCGTCGCTCTCTTCGACGCCGGCGGGCAGCCGATCGGGCAGCAAGACGAGGGCGAACGCTTTCTCGAATCCGCCGAAGCGCTCGAGGAAGAGGCGATAGTCGGCGGCCGCCGGCGCGTCCGACGGCAGCAGGCTCGAGAGCTCGGTCTCGAGCCGCAGGTGCGAGGCCGCGAGGGCGGCGATGGCCGTCAGTGCCAGGCAGACGGCGAGGGTTCGACCGGGCCATCGGCTGACGCGACGACCGATCGCTTCGCTCCAGGTCGGACGACCTCCCGCGGTCGGCTCGACGGACTCGGTCATGCCGCGTGGCCCCGTTCAGGAGCGCAGATCGTGCGGCAGCTCGTGATGTCGACGCTGTCGAGGCGTCCGTTCGTCGACGCGTGGTGGCCCGCCACAGCCGACGAAGGCCGAGCGAGGCTCGAACCGCGCCCGTGCGGTGGCGCGAAAGATGCGTAACGAGTCCACGACCGGCCGATAGTGACTGGTCCGCCGCCCGTCGGCCTCCGCAAGATCGATCGGCACGCTCTCGATGCGCAGACCGCAGCGAAGAGCCCGAACGACGACCGCCGACTCAGCTCCGAATCGCGGTTCCGGGAAGCCGGTGCTGCGCAGCAGCTCGGCGGTGTAGAGACGGAATCCGGTCTGCACATCGAGCATCACGCGTGCGAACGTGGCCGAGATTGCGCGCGACGAGAGCGTATTGGCTAGGCGCCGTGGCCGGCTCATCTCCGCGTAGAGGTGGGTTCGCGTGCCGAGAATCAGGTGGGCGCCGGAGCGGCGCCGGGCCGCGACGAGCTTGGGAATCTCGGTCGGCGCATGTTGGCCGTCGGCGTCGACCGTCACGATCTCTTCGACAGATTCGGAGAGCAGAAGGTCGAAGGCGCGGCGCAGGGCCGCGCCCTTGCCACCATTCTCCTCGCAGCGAAGCACCTGCGCGCCAGCGTCGCGCGCAACGGCGCCCGTGTCGTCGCGCGATCCGTCGTCAACCACGACCACCCGTGACACCACACGCCGTGCCACGGCCACCACGGGGCCGACCGTATCGGCGGCTTGATAGGCCGGGATGACGGCGACTGTGCGCGTCGGCGGGCTCACGCGCTGCCCTCGATGCCGTCGCTTGAGCGATCGAAAACGAGGAATGCGGCGGCTCCTCCCGGCGCGAACGACACGACGAGCAGTCGCCGGGCCGCCAGCGGGCCGCCGATGTGGGGACGCAGGCCGAGCGTCGGATCGGGTGTCTGGAAGCCCGGCGTGGCGCAGGCCGTGGAGCCTTCCGCGAGAAGTGCCGCGCCGAGCAGAACCGCCCCCGACCATTCGCCGAACCAGGCCTTGGGCGTCACGACGGTGGGCAGCGGTCGATCCGCCCAGGCGCGGCGGAGGACGCCAGCTTCAAGACGATCGCCGGTGCGCGATCCCGACGCACCGCCGACCACGGCATCGATCGAGTCGAGCGCGATGCCTTCGCGCTTCAGACCGCGCAGAAGACAGGCCGCCAGGCGCTCGGGATCGCGCGACCAGCCGCTGGCCGGCGCGTCCGGGTCGAAGCCGGCGAATTGCGCGCGCAACACGCCGAGGCGCCGTGCCGCAGTCGGTCGATCGGTGCGCTCGAGCACCCAGGCGGTGGCGCCCTCGCCGGTGACAAAGCCGGAGCGTTCCGCGTCGTAGGGGCGGGCCACCTCGTCCTCGTCGCCGGCCGCGGAGCCGCCGAAGCGGTCGAGCACGGCGTGCAGCAGGGGATCCAGCTCGTCGACGGCGACGACCAGGGCGCGCTCGGCGCGTCCCAGGCGCACGATGCGAGCCGCCGCACCGAGCGCGGAGAGGGCTCCGCTGTCGCGCTGCGTCACGGTCAGGTTCGGGCCGAGGGCGCCGTGCGCCAGCGCGACCTGGGCGGCGGGGGCGTTGGCGACGGCTTCGGTGAAATACATCGGCGAGGCTGAGGTGGGGTCGACGACGATTTGTCGCAGCAGCGCTTCGGTGAATGACGACGGCCCGTAGGCGGTCGCCGAGACCACCGCGAGCGACTCACCATCGAGATCGTCGAGGCTGGCCTGCTCGAGCGCGAGGCGCGCCGCCGCGACCGCGAAGCGCGAGGGCGGGCTCATCCGGCGGGCGGCTCGCGGCGACAGCAGGCCGTCAAGGGCGCCGGCAGGGATCTTCAGGCCGCGGCGTGCTCCGTTTGCGCGATGATAGCCGCCTGAGCGGTCGATGGCCGTCGTCGCCGGAGCACCGTGTTCCCAGGCGCGCCGCTGGGCGTCGAGACCGGCACCGGCCGCCGACACCGCTCCCCAGCCGATCAGGGCGATCTCGCTCATGCGCCGAACAGCACCGCCGCGTTGGAGCCGCCGAACGCGAAGCTGGTCGAGACCGCCGGGCCGGAGGCCACCGCGCGCGGTGCGCCGACCACCAGGTCGAGGTCGATGCGCGGGTCGAGGGTCCCCTCGCCCGCCGTCGCGTGCAGGATGCCGCGGTCGAGCGCCAGCACGGTGGCGACGGCCTCGATCGAGCCGGACGATCCGAGGAAATGGCCGAGCAGGCTCTTGGTGGAGGTCACCGGCGTGCGCCCCGCTTCGGGGAGCGCAGCGTGCAGGGCGCGCGCCTCGGCGATGTCGTTGTGTGGCGTGCCGGTCCCGTGCGCGTTGACGAAGGCGACGTCGTGCGGCATCACCGCGCCGTCAGTCAGAGCCGCCGCGATCGCGCGGGCAGCGCCGGCTCCCTCGGGATGCGGAGCGGTCATGTGGTGCGCGTCGCAGGACGCACCGTGGCCGAGAACGCGCGCCAGGACGCGCGCTTCCCGCGCCTCGGCGTCGTCGACCCGCTCGAGAATCAACACGCCGGCTCCTTCGCCCAGGTTGAGGCCGGCGCGCTCATCGCGGAACGGCCGGCAACGCCCGAGATCGATAGCCCGCAGAGCGTTGAAGCCGGCGTAGGTCAAATGACAGAGGGAGTCGGCTCCTCCCGCGATGGCGATGTCGACCTCGCCGTCGCGCAGGGCGTCGACCGCGGCGCCGATCGCCAGACCGCCGGACGCACAGGCTGAGGAGAGGGTCAGCACCGGACCGTCGACTCGCAGATGCCGCGCCACCGTGTCGCCCGGGCCGTTGAGCGGGTGCGTGACGACGGGGCGTAGGTCGGGCCGGCGGCCAGCGATCAAGGCCTGGAAGAAGTGCTCCCCCTCGTCCATCGCCGCCGTGCTGGAAGCGAAGAACACGCCGACGAGTGGCGCGGTCGCGCTGTCGGTGGCGCGATTTGAGGTCGGATCCTCAAGACCGGCGTGACGCCAGGCCTCGTCGGCGGCGGCGAGGGCGAAGCGATCGGCCCGCGACGCTCGGCGCCAGGCGGTGCGGCGTGCCTGGGTCGTGCCGGCACCCGCGAGGCGTTCGACCACGTCTGCAGGAGCGCCCGGGACCTCGCTCGCCAGCCGAGAGCGATGAGTGCTGGTGTCGAAGCGGCGGGGCGTGTCGATCGCCGGTCGGCCGTCGAGAAGACCGCGCCACAGCGACTCGACGGTCCAGCCCCAGGCGGAGACGGCACCGAGGCCGGTGACGGCGACGGCCGGGGTCGCGGTGTCGACCTCGGCGTGCGTTGCGGCAGAATTCACGGACTGGACCTCGAAAACCGCGCCGCGGTGGGCGGGGGAAGGCGGCGCGGGGGTGATCGCAAGAGAGGATGCGACACTCGGGTGCGCATCAAGAACAGGCGCAGACGCGTGGGAGGACGGCGAGATGGGCGTCCGACGCTCGCGTCTGCGATGAGGGCCTCGAGGCCACGACTCATGGCTCGACGCAAGAAGAAACTATACCAGCCGCCGGCTGTCGGACCGGCGCTCCGCAAGCCCCACCGATGGCGCCCGACGCCGTTCGTGGCCGCCTCGATCGCGCTCCACGCCGCCGCTCTGCCGTGGGCCGTCGCGACCTCCGATCGTGGGCTGCGTCGGCGGAGGCTCCGCCGCGCTGCCGCGCTCGTCGGTTACAACAATCTGGCGCTTGTCGTCGCCACCGGGCTGCCGTTCTCCGACCTCTTGGGGCCGAGCCTTCGTCGCCTGCCGGCGGCCGCCGCTATCCGCGGTGAGGTCGCGCTGACCTTCGACGACGGACCGGACCCGCACGTGACGCCGCGTGTTCTCGACCTTCTGGATCATCATGGGGCGTGCGCGACATTCTTCTGCATCGCTCGCTGCGCGCTCCGTCACCCGGATCTGGTGCGCGAGATCGTCTCCCGTGGCCATCGGGTCGAGAATCACACGACGAGCCATCCTGTGAACTTCTCGATTCACTTCCCGCGGGCTCTGCGCCGCGAGATCGGATCGGCGCAGGACGTTCTCGGCGAGATCACAGGGCGCGCTCCGACCTGGTTCCGCGCGCCGGCAGGCATGCGCAATCCCTTTCTTGACCCGATGCTCGCTCGCCTCGGGCTGCATCATGCCGGCTGGACTCGGCGCGGCTTTGACACCGTCGATGGTCACCCTCACCGAGTCGGCGCCCGTCTGCTGCGTGGGCTGCAAGGCGGCGAGATCCTGCTGCTGCACGATGGCAACGCCGCGCGCACGGCCATCGAGGAGCCGGTGACGCCGCTGGTCCTCTCGCAGCTTCTGCAGGCCTTTGACGCGCGCGGGCTGCGCGCTGTCGCTCTGCCGGATCCGTCCGAAATTCTCAGCCGGAAGGCCGCCGCGGCGAACGGGCCGCGTTGACCGGCTGCGAGGCTTCGTCCTACTCTCAATGACTCAGCGGCCGGCGCCCGTCGCGTCTCCGGCCGCCTTCGGCTCCCCTCGGGATTTCATCTGGTGTCCGTGCTCGACCGTTTCGACGATTCCGTTCCGCGCCCGCCTGCCTCTCACTGCCGCCCCCTGCACCTCGACGTTCCCGCGTGGGCGCTGCAGCGTGTCGGCGCCGAGGGCGATCCGAGCTGGTGCGACACCGGGGCTCTCCGCGAGCGGCGCCTCGAAGCCGAGGCGTTTCGCCTGCTCTCGATCGAAATTCCTGACGCGCGAAGCCTGTCGGCGGGCGATTTGGAGACGGCGGTGCACGACGCCTACGCGCGCCTCGCCGAGGCCTTAGGTGACGGTTCCTGCAGCATGCCGGTGCGCCTGTGGAATTTCCTGCCCGGCATTCTCCAGCCGTTGGGTGACGAACCACATCGCTACATGGTCTTCAACGCCGGCCGCCACCGTGCCCTGGAGCAGCAGCTGGGCGGCGGGCTGAGCGCGCGCGTCGCAACGGCGACAGGCGTCGGTCATGCGGGTGACACCTTCGCCGTACACTGCCTGGCAAGCCGGCAGGGCGGGGTGCCGGTCGAGAACCCTCGCCAGATCCCTGCCTACCGTTACTCCCGCCGCTACGGCACGCGACCGCCGTGTTTCGCGCGCGCGACCCGCGTCGCCTCCGAGTCGCTGCTTCTCGTCGGAGGCACCGCCAGTGTCGTCGGTGAAGACAGCCGACATCTCGACTGTCCGCGCGGTCAGGTGCGCGAGACGCTCCGCAACCTGGCGGCCCTCGTGTGGACGGCGGCGCTCAACGGGCACCGGCCTGCCGGCCTCAGCGCGCCGTCGGGAACAGCGTTGCGCCCCCTCCTTGCCGCCTACCAAAGTCTGCGCGCCTACCAAAGTCTGCGCGTCTACCTCGTCGATCCCGGGCACCGTGCGATTTTCGAAGACGAGCTTGCGCCGTTGGCGTCGGACGATCTCGAAGTCGAATGGCTGACCGCCGACCTCTGCCGCCCGGAGCTGTTGGTCGAGATCGAAGGCGTTGCAGACCTGCGCCGTGCGGTCGGCCCGGGTGCGGCTACCGAGACGCCAGGCTGACGCCTCAAGCCACCCTCGCCTGAACCAGCCGGCATGTCAGGCCGAGGCCGGCGCCGCGAGAGGACGGATCTCGACCAACAGCCGTCGACCCTCTTCAGCGGGGCGCGCGCGGATCCGGACCGAGCTCGACGCCGCGCCGAACGCGACATCCTCCGCCCAGGTGGCTCGATGGCCCTCCGCCGCCCGCGGAGCATCTGCGTCGACCAGCCGGCCGCGTCGCACGCCGGCGAGAGCGTGATCGCTCCAGGGGGCGTCCGCCGGCGGGCGCTCGAGGTCGACCGGGGCGTGGAAGAGGTCAATCGCGAGGGTGGCCGCCGGCCACGGCCCGGCCGGATCGAGCAGCAGCAGGCCACGAGCCGCCATGACGCGGTCGAGATGCTCGAAGCCGTCCCAGTCGATTCGGCGACACAGCGAAGGGACGGACGGTCGACGCTCGAGGCGGCGGATCCATTGACGTGCCGCGTGGTCCGGCAACCCGCGGCCGAGGCGCGCTGCCACGCGGCGGAACACAGCGCGCACGGCAGCCGGCGACGGCCCGAGCGACGGCGGCACGGTCATCTCGCCATCTCGTCGGCCGACAGATCCCGCTGCCTCACGCCGTCACCTCGAGCACCGTCGCCTCGTATCGCCGTTCGTCAGCGAAGGCATGGAACGGTTGGCCGCGCACCGCGCTCTCGTCCGGCAATGGTTGAGCGCCGCTGCCTTGGAGCAGCGTGTCGACCAGGCGCGCGAACGCGAGCTGAGCATCGGCAGCCTCCGGTGCGTCCGATGGAAAGAGGCCGCGCGCGTCGAAGTCGCGGGTCCGCAGGCGCACGGTGCGCAGAATCTCCTGATCCGACCAGAGCGAATCGACGAGAAGGTCGATCAGGACGTACGAGGCGCCTGCCGGTGGATCGATCCGAGCCGTCGCGATCGCCTGCACCTGCTGAAGCTGGAAGACGCGCGTGGCGCCGCCGGCGAGCTCGAGGCGCAGGGCCCGTCCGTCGATCGCCAGCGGGCGGGCAGGAATCAGCTGCAGGCGGCGGGTCTCGGCGCCCATCGACGACAGCTCGATCGGGCCGGCATTGGCCCGCTGCGAGTGACTGATGCGCAGCCCGGCGGCCTCGGCGGCCGCAAGATCGCGGCGTAGGGCGGCGGCTACCTCCGGCGCCAGAGCTGTGCCCTCTCCAGACGAGTCCTCCAGTGCGGCGCGGACCAGCCGCGGCGCGGTGGCGGCGCGGCTGGCGACGGCCGCTCGTGCCAGGCTGATGATCGTTCTGCGATCGACGTCCGCGAGCGCCTGTGGCACGTCGTCCAAGAGGTCGGCGGCATCGCCCGGCTCGCCGTCGGTCGCCATTGCCGACGCCAGATCGGCGCGCAGGGCCAGCGGGATGTCCGGCGCCTCGCCGAGGCGATCCTTGAGCTCGAACCAGAAGAAGATGGCCTCGCCTGCCTCGCCGCGGCGCAGCAGGCCCTCGATCCAGCGCAACATGGCGTCGACCGACGCTTCGGCGCGCTCGAGCACGCACGCGAGGTCCCAGGTCAGCTTGGCCAGCTCCGGCTCGATGGCGAGGCCCGCCCCTCGGCGCGCCGCGATGGCGCGCTCCACAACCTCGGCCGCGACCTCCGGTCTGCCCGTGCGTCGGAGGTCTTCCGCCTCGGCGGCGACCTGCTCGAACGGCACCACGCCGTCGCTTGGACCCTTGCGTTTGCGCTCACCGAACAACGCCATCGACGTCTCCTGAAAGGGCCAGAGCTGGCGCGGCGCGACAGGGCTCGCGTCGGTCGCGGCCGGAGGGGATGGAGCAAGCTCGACGGTAGCATGCACCGATGCGGCAGTCGGCGGCTGAGCCTCCGGATCAGGTCCTTGGGAGACGACCTCGTCGAGAGAGAACGTTGACAGTCCTCGGCGCGCCGCCTTAGCGTGCTGATCGTCATGACCCGGGATGATCGATCGGACACCGGCCGCGGCGATGCCGACGTTGCCTTGCGGCTCGCGCGCGAGCGCCTGCGGGCCGCCGACTACGAGGCGGCGCGGCGAGAGATCGAGCGCGCCGCTCGGTCGCGGCCCGGCGACGCCGAAATCGTTGAGCTGCGGGCGACGATCGAGCGCGCTGCCGAACGCCATGCCGGGCTTTTGGCCAGGCAGCAGCAGGGCGAGGAATTGGCGCTCGAGATCGAATCCTTGCTCGAGGCTGATGATCTCGACGCGGCGCGGCGCTGGCTCGATCAAGCGGAACGCTCGCAGGGTCGGCACGAGGCGCTGGCAGGTCTTCGGCGCCGGCTCGAGGCTCGCGCGGCGCGACGTCGTGACGAGGAGGCGCGGGCCCTGGGCCTCGCCGCTGCCGAGGCCCGGGAGCGCGACGATCTGCCGGGTGCGCTGCGGACGGCCGAGCGGGCGGTGGCGCTGGCGCCGGACGACCCGCAGCTCATCGATCTGGTCGCGGAGCTGCGCGGCACGTTAGAACGGCGCCAGGCGCAGCTGCTGAATCAGGACGCGCTGAGCCGGGCTCTAGATCAGATCGAGCACCTCCTGGAAGCCGACGAGCCGGCGCGCGCGGCGGCCGAGCTTGAGACGGCGCTCGAACGGCTCGGCAGCAGGCCGGAGTTGCTTGAGCTGGCGCCGCGGATCGACGACGCGAAGCTCGGAATGGAGGCGCGTCGTCGAGCCGACTGGCTCCAGCGCCGCCGCCGCGAGGCGGAGCTGCTGGTCGAAGAGGCTGCCCGTCGGCTGGCGGCCGACGACGCCGACGGCGCGTTGAAGCGTCTCGAGACGGCGGATGAGCGGCTGGGTCAGGACGGCCCGGAGGCCCTTCGCGAACGGATCGCGACCCAGCTCGCCGCCGCCCGTGCGGCGCGCGAGCGACTGCGCCTTGAGCGCGCGCGCGCCGCTGAACGGCGCCGCGATCTCGGCGAAGTCACCGACGCGATCGAGGCGCTGAGGCTGGACGCCGCTGCGACGGCATTGGCGGCGGCGCGTCGCCGCCATGGGGACGATCCGAAGCTCGTCGAGTTGGCGGCCCGACTCGAGGCGCTTCACGAGCTGGAGCGGACGGAAGCGCGGCCGCCGCTGCCGGACAACGTCGCCTCTCTGTCGCGCGCTGAGCTTGCCGCCGCCGCCCGTCGAGAGCAGGCCTTTGGGGCCGGGTACTCGGTTCGCCAGGCCGTGGCGTATCCGCTCCGCGGCGACGGTCCGCTCCTCGTCGGCGGGCTGGCGGCGGCGTTGATCGCGGCCGATCTCCTGGCGCTCGCAGCGGGCTGGCTCGGCGTCCTCGGGCGCTGCCTCCTTTGGTGGTTCGCGGCCTCGTGCGCCCCGCACATCGTGCGGCAAACGCTCGCTGGTGACGAGGCGCCTCGGGTTGCCGCCTTGCGAGCTGCCGGCGGCGGGGGGCTCGGTCGCGATCTCTCGGCGACGCTCTGCGTGCTGGCTGCAGCCAGCGCGCCGGTGGCGGTGCTCCTCGCTGCGGCGGGGGTCGCGGCCGGCCCTCTCGGCTCGCCGTCGGCCGCGGTCGGTCGACTGGCCGCGCCGCTCGCGGCGGCCGGCTGGCTCGCCGTCGCTCTGTCGCTTGCCGCGCTGGTCTCGGCCGGAGCCTACGGCTGGCGAAGCGCCCGACACCTCAAGGGACACCTTCGAGCCCTCGGTGCCTCCTCGGCCTGGCTGGCGGTGGTCGGCGTCGGCTTCACGATCTTGTTGGCTTCGGTTCTGCTGCGCCTCGCAGTCGCGCCGACCGCGCCGGCTTTCGGCTTGCCGCTCGCCGCGGCGATCGAGGCCTGGGCCTTCGTCGGCCTGCCGCATCTGGCGGCGGTCGTGGTCGGTCGGCGTCGGCTCGCCTGGACGCGCCTCTACGCCTGAGCGTCAGGGCTCGCGTCGTCGGCTGCATCGATGGCGGCCGGATCATCGCTCTCGACCGGCTCGTCGTCGAGCGGCGGCGGCTCTAGAAACGCCTGGCGGCGGGCAGCAGCCTTCTCGATCAAGGCCAGGCCGCGTTCCAGATCGTCGCTTTGGACCGCACCCGCCACCTGAGCCAGGCGCACGAGAACCTCTTGATACGTCGCGCAGGCGGGCGCCATGCCGGCGTGCACGCGGCACGCGTCGGTGGGCGGCATGGCGCGCGTCGGAACGGCGACCCGGTTGCGCCAGGCCCGCGCCCACGTGGCAAGGCGACGCTGACGGATCTGAAGAGAGGTCTCGTCCGCCGTCTCCGATGAGGCAACGAGCGGTTCCAGCTCGCTCGGCGCCGCGTCCAGCAGCGCCTCCACTTCGAGATCGATCTCTTGGAGCGCCGTCGAGACCTGGGAGAGCGTCCAGCGCACGCGGGTCGGCGCCGTCGGCGTTGCGCCGCCGTCGGTTCCCCCGCCGGTCGCGACGGTCGTCGACCTGGTCGGTGCCGCCTCTTCCGCCGTGGCGCCGTTCGGTGCGCCGTCGAGGGGCGGAGGATCGATCGTTCGGTCGACGTCGTTCGGGCGATCGCCCGGCGCGGGCGCTGCCGGGAACGGCAGTCGCTCGGCGATCGGCCCACGCAATAGAAAAAGCGTCGATCCGCCGATCAGGACAACGAGCACCGCAGTCGCCACCCAGGCGAGAAGTCGATGGCGACGCGCTCCGTCGTCCGGTCGGCGCAGCGAGGTCATCTGCGCAGTGTAC
>JBCBCF010000092.1:0-14697 GCA_038530905.1 Acidobacteriota bacterium | reverse complement strand
GCACGATCGTGCGCATCGCGCCACGCAGCGTTCTGAGCGACGAGGCTGAGCAGGCTCGGCGCCTGCGCGAGGCGCGCCAGCAATCGGTGCCGTTGCGCACGGTGATCCGCGCTCTGAGCTACGCCCGCGCCGCCGAAGTCGCGTCGCTTCTGCGCAACCGAACGGGTGCGATTCTCAGCAGCCGCGGCACGGTTCAGATCGACTCGCGGACCAACACGCTGATCATCCGGGAGCTGCCGGACACGATCGACACGGTTTTGGCCGTGATCGACAACCTCGATCGGCCGGAGGCGCAGGTCACGATCGAGGCACGGATCATCGAGGCGACCAAGAACTTCAGCCGCAGTCTCGGCATCGACTGGGACTTCGATTACGAGGGTACGCCGGAGAACGGCAATACCACCGGTTTGGTCTTCCCGAACTCGGTGGAGACCGACGGCGGGGTGGGCCTGCTGACCGGTGGTGCCAACGGCTTCCTCAACCTGACTCTGGGCAACATCCTCGACACCTTCAACCTCAACGCCCGGATCCAGGCGGCTGAGGCGGAAGGCCTGGTCAACGTGGTGTCGGCTCCGCGCATCACGACGATCAACAACAACCAGGCGACGATCCAGAGCGGCCTGCAGATCCCGATTCAGACCGTCAGCGACCGGACGGTGTCCGTGCAGTTCGTCAACGCGACGCTGAACCTCACCGTGCGGCCGCAGGTCACCGCCGAAGGCACGGTCTTGCTCGACATCAACGTCGCCAAGCGGACGCCGCAGCTTGCCCTCGCCGTCGTCGGCGCCACCAACGCCCCGATCGCCACACGCGAGGCGCAGACGCGCCTGATCGTGCGCGATGGCGGCACGGCGGTGATCGGCGGCATCTACGAGGTGACCTCGAATCAGAACCAAGACCGGGTGCCGGGCCTCGCCAACGTGCCGATCCTGGGCTACCTGTTCAAGAACCGAAATCGCTCCGACTCCAACGAGGAGCTGATGATCTTCATCACTCCGCGGATCGTCCAGCTCTGAGCCGGGAGACGTCATGAAAGCACTCGTCCGCATCCCGTTGATCTTGCTTCTGCTCGCGGTTTTGGCGACCGCCGGCTGCGACGACTACGTTGAAGAGACCGATCAGGGTGGCGTGATCCTCCAGGTCGAGATCGATCCGGTCTTGATCTTCGCGGGCGTCAACGATGGCGACGGCGATGCCGCGCCGTTTGACACCCTGACGATCACCAACAATCCCGCTCGCCCGAACGGCAATACCTCGACCCTGATGGACGTCAACGTCGACACCCTCGAGGTCACCTACACGCGAGCCGATACCGGCACGCGGGTGCCGCCACCGTTCGTGTTCCGCCTGGCCGGCATTGCGCCGATCAACGGCACGTTGGTGATCCAAAACGGCTTTTTGCTGTCCCGCGATCAGGTGCTTCGCCCGCCGCTCTCCGACCTGCTGTTCGAGAACGGCGGCATCGATCCAGAGACAGGCGCCAGCTCGATCCGGCTCAACGCATCGATCCGGATCTTCGGGCAGACGGTCGGCGGTGAAGACGTCGCCAGTCTGCCGAGAGTTCAAACCATCGAAGTTCGCCCGACTCTGCTAGGGACCGGGCTCTGATTCCACGGCCGTCTAGCCCGTCACGAGCCACCGAACGGACATCAACGAGACGAGACATCCATCAGACGCCTTCGAGGCCGCCATCCGCCGCACGATGACGCCTCGCCGCCGACTGGAGAACCCCATGCGCCGCCAGCCAACGCTTCACAAACTGCTTCCGGCATGCCTGCTTTTGGCTGTCGCGGCCCTTTTCGGCTGTGATGCCGAGTCGCCGACCGATCCGGTCTCCCAGGAGGTGGCGCCGCCACCGGTGACCTCGCCACCGAACGGATCGTTCAGCATCACGGTTCAGGCGGCGCCGGACGTCTTCGAGTTTGAGGCCGGCCTCGCCACCTCGAACATCACGGTGACCGCGCGCCGCGCCGACGGTTCGTTGGTGCCGCGTGAGACCACCGGTCTCTTGACCACGACGGCCGGCACGCTGATCGCCTCCAACGGCACGAGTGGCGCACGGATCCCGATCGTCTTCGACGAGACCGGACAGGCGCGAGCGACCCTCAATGTCACGGCTGCTTCGGCGCTCACCGTCACCATCCGTGCTCAGCTCCAGCAGAGCTTCGGCAGCGACACAATCCGCCTGGTCGAGACCGCCGAGCTGCCGCCGTTCCAGGTGTCGGGCATCTCGCCGGCCTTCGGTCCGCCGAGCGGCGGAACACCGGTCACGATCTTCGGCAGCGGCTTCGAGTCGCCGGCCCGGGTGACCTTCACCGTCCTCGGTCAGGAGCTCTTGCTGAACAATCTGCGGGTCAACGGTTCGACCCAGATCACCGGCACGACGCCTGCGATCAACCTGCCGTCCGGCCAGAACGCCACGGCATCGATCCTGGTGGAGAGTGGATTCACCGCCAGCGGTGCACCCACGGCGTCCGATCTCTTGGCCGCTGGCTTCACCTACACGCGCTCCGCGGCCGGGCCGACGACGCTCAAGGTCATCTCCCTGTCGCCGACCTCGGGACCGAACGAAGGTGGCACGCAGGTGACGATCCGAGGTGAAGGCTTCACCGATGGCGTCCAGGTGTACTTCACCAACGGGCCGCTGGTCGAAGCCACGGTCCTGGAAGTGACACCGACCCGCCTCGAGGTGGTGACGCCAGCCGCGACCGGCTTCAACTCCGGCAACGCCAACATGTTGGTGGATGTGCGCGTGGTCGATCCCTCCACCGGCCAACAAGACACGTTGGTCAGCGGCTACCAATACGGCTTCGCCGGCGGCAGCGACATCTTCATCTCCTCGATCCGGCCGTCCGAGGGTGAGTACCTCGGTGGTGACCTCGTGACGATCTTCGGCCAGGGCTTCGAGGAACCGGTGGCCGTCGAGTACGGCACGATCGGTCAGCCGGTCCTGTCGGTCACCGGCACGGAAATCGTGACCCGCAACTCCGGGATCGCGATTTCCTGCAGCCCGGTGAGCGGCGCGGCGCAGGTGGTCAATATCGAGACCGCCGAGGTGGCGACCGGCCCACCGTTCACCTACCGTCCGATCCAGCCGTTGATCACCGGCATCGACGACACCAGCGGCCCCGCGTCGGGTGGTGAGACGGTCCAGATCATCGGTCCGCGTCGCTTCGCGGTCGGATTCGTCGGCCCGGTGCGGGTTCGCTTCGGAGACGCGACCTCCCCGAGCGCTGTCGCCAGCGCCGATGGAACGTTTGTCTCAGCAGTTGTCCCGACGTTCAGCGGCGACTTCAATTGCGGCGACGATGGCTTCCTCGAGGCGGCCTCGGTCGACGTCGAGGTGATCAACCTCGATACCGGCTGCTCGGACGTTCTCACCAACGCCTACACCTACGATCCTGGCTTGGTCGCCTGCGACACCGAGGATGGCGGGGGCGGCAACGGCGGGAACAACGGGGGCGGCAACGGCGCCGTCGCTGCGTCGTTCACCTCCGCGTCTGTGGGCTTCACGACCGTGCAGTTCACCGACACGAGCACGTCGCAGAACGGCAACATCGCGGTCTGGGGCTGGGACTTCGGGGACGGCTTCGGCTCTCTTCAGCAGAACCCGTCACATACGTATGCTGTGCCGGGCACCTACACGGTGTCGTTGACCGTGGTCGACTCGACGAGCGCCTCGGGATCGGTGATGCAGGACGTGACGGTGCCCTGATCGGCCTGCTCGGATCGGGTATTGACTCGATCCGGGCGTCGGACAGCTCGAGGTCTTCGGAAGAGGCGGTCGCCTGGACGGGCGGTCGCCTCTCTCCGTATACTGCCAAGGAGCCTGAAGGGCTCGCCCTTCCTCCTTGGCTCGCGGTCAGGCAACCGCTCGGACTCATCCGACCGCCTCCCGAGCCCGGACCCGACCGCGGCCCATCGCGCCGCGACGTCGGCGCCGAAGCATCAAGGCCTCGGCGCCTCTCGAGCGAATTCCCCCCGGACCTCCCATGCGCGCGCGATCTCGCAGTTTTGTCTCGATCCTCCTCTTCGCTCTGCTCGTCGGAGCGATTTTCGCGGCCTGCGATAGCGCAGACAATCCGGTCGCTCCCACTGGCAGCGTCCTGACGCTGACTGCCAGCCCGACGCTGATCGACCTCACCGGGCAAGCGGCGACGATCGTCGTTTCGGGTTTTCGGCCCGACGGCAACAGCTTGAACCCGGGCACTCAGATCACGTTGACCACGAGTCTCGGCGTGCTGCGCAGCGCGCCGGTTCCAGAGGCCCCGGCGACCAACGTTCTCGAGGTTGACGATCAGGGGCGGGCGTTTGCGTATCTGTTCGGGGATGGTCGCAGCGGCACGGCGACGCTAACTGCCAGTCTGACGACCGGCGGCGACACCATGGCAACTGCCGACGTGCAGATCGGCCGCGACGACGCGTCGCGACCGTCGGTCGTGGTTGACGCGAATCCGTCGGCCGTCCAGGTGGGACAGGCCTCGGGCATCACCATCACCGCCCGACAGTCTGACGGCAGCCCGCTGGCCGGTGCCGAGGTCAATGTGAGAACGAACCTCGGCACGCTCAGCCCGTCGTCCGGCATCGTGACCAACTCGGCAGGCGTCGCCACCACCACTTTGCGTTCCAACCAGTCGGGCACCGCGACGGTGACGGCGTCTGTGGGTTCGAGCGAGGAGATGTCGGCGACGGTCGAGATCGGCACGACGACGCGTCCCACGGTGACCCTCAACGTCAATCCGCGGACGCTCGACATCGGCGAGTTCGCCGAGGTCACCGCGATCGCACGGACCGGAACCGGCGACGCCTTGCCAAGTGGCTCGACGATTCTGATCGAGGCCGAAGGCGGCACCCTGCACGCGGTGCGCGATGTGAACTCGTCGACGATCGACCGTGTGCGCACGGATTCGACCGGCCGCGCAACCTTCTTCTTCCTCGCCGGCGACAACGCCGGGCAGGCACAGGTCGCCGCCATCGTCGGCAACAGCGATCGGGCGACGACGACCCTCAACATCCGCGACTCGCCGGCCGCGCTGGTCTTCCGCACAAGCAGCAACACGGTCGACAACGACGGCGACATGCTGACCCTGACCGCACAGGTCTTCAACAGCGACGGTGATGCGCTGGCGGGCGAGACAGTGATCTTCACCCTATCGTCGGGGGTCTCGGGCACCTTCGCGCCGCCCAACGGCACGCAGCAAACCGATACCAACGGCCAGGCTGTCGTCACGGTGACGTTCGACAACAACGATCTGCCGCCCGCGGGCTCGACCTTCACCGTGACAGCGACCGTCGCCTCGCTCTCGCAGACCGAGACGGTCACGGTCGAGTAGACCATCACGAGGCGCTCGGATCGCGCGCGATTCGGGCGCCGGCCTCGGCCGAAGGCGCGCGGCGTTTGCTGTGTTCCGGGCCGGCAATGTCACTATTCGTGCAGACTTAGGCCTCTCGGGCCGACGATGCCCTGTGCTATCGTTCGGCCAATTCTTCATTGGAAGACACGCCGCTGGCGGCGCCTCCGTCCGCGCTCGACGCCATGTCCGAATCCATGCACCCATCGATCGACGCTCTGCGTCGCACCTGGGAGAACGACCCCGGTGCGCGGACCTACCTGCAGCTTGCGGAGCTGCTGCGCGAGCAGGGGCAGGTGGACGAGGCGGTCGACGTGCTCGAGCGGAGTCTGGAGCACCGACCCCGGGACCCGCGAGGGCGCGTCGCCCTCGCGCAGTGCCGCCTGGATCTTGCGCAGCCGGCGGTGGCTGCCGAGCTGCTCGAGACGGTCATCCAACAGGATCCGGCGCATGCGGTCGCCAACAAGCTGCTCGTTGATGCGTACCTGCGCGCAGACCAGGCCGGCGCGGCTGAAGATCGCCTGAAGATTTATCGCCTGCTCAACGACCGAGATCCAGATCTCTCGGATTTCGCGGACCGTCTGCAGGCGCTTCGCCGACGTGCCTCCGCATCGGCGACGGCGCCCGTGGCGTCGACCGACGCTGCGCCTGCCATGGATGAGATCGGCGAGCTGAGCCCTCAGCAGGCAGTGGATCGACTGGCGGCGGCGATGGAGTATGACGAGCCGTTGGCAGACCAGATGGCGTCGTTCACTTCGCCCCCGGCGATGGCCCCGCCGGCGCCCGCAGTCGATGATCCGGTACCCCACCTGGGTGACGACGGCGGCGGCGATGGCAATGGCGATGTGTTCTCGCTCCCACCGCTGCCGGAGACCGGACTCGATGGACTGTGGCGTGCGGAAGACGCGATCCCTGCCGATCGGAGGGACGATGTCGGACGCGACAGGGCACCGTTCGCGGCTCTCCTAGGCTCGCGTTCCCAGACGGTCGAAGCTGACGTCGCGGCATCGGCGGCCGATGGCGCTTCCCCCTTCGGTGCGCTGAGTCCTCTTGTTTCGCCGATGGAGGCCTTGGCACCGAGCTCCGGGGACATCGAAGCGGCGGTCTCGGGCTCGATGTCAGAAGCGTCGATGCTAGAAGCGTCGATGCCAGAAGCGTCGATGTCGGCCGACGGCATGACCGCTGCTCCGTTCTCGACGTCGGACGAGTTGGCGCCGGCACCGTCGATCGAGGACGAACCCGCTGCGGGCGCTCTTGCTAACGAGCCTGCTCCGGCGCCGAGCTTCACGCCGGTGCCGAGCCACGTGCGGGAGCCTGAACCGGCGGGGGAGCCGGCTGGTCTGCCGGCACCTGCGGAGTCCAACGAGCCGAACGGGCCCGTCGTTGCGAGCGCACCCATCGAATCTGCGCCGCTCATCGAATCGACGCCGCCCTTCGACCCGACGCCGCCCGTCGAGGTGACGGCGCCTGTCGACGTCATGGAGCCACCGGCACCGGCCGATTCCATGCTGTCGCTGGAATCCGCCGGGCCTGCCATCACGACGTTCGAGAGCGAGTTGCCGGCCGCTGATGTTGCGGAGGTGAGCGCCCCGGACCCTAGAGCCACAGAAACCCTCGGCCGGATGTACCTTGACCAAGGACATCTAGACGAGGCGGAAGAGATCTTCCGCGGGCTCCTGGAACAGCAGCAGAGCCATGAACGCGCTCGTGAGGCGCTCGACGAGCTGCAGGCGCGCCGCGATGCCGCCGTGGTTCCTCCAGTCGACGACCCGCCGGCTCAGACCCCGGAGCCTGCCGAGCCGGAGGATCTCGCGGCCCCGGCTCTGCGCGCCGAGCCGCTGAGCGCCGACGATCTCCTGCATGATGTTGCGGAAGCGATGCCTCCGGAGCTCGTGGCTCGCAAGATCTTCCTCCTGAATCGGTATTCTCAGCATCTGCGCGCCGGGAACGATCATGTTTCTTGAACGACTGCAGGCTGTTTCCGATCGCATCGATGGCGCGCGGCTGCTGTCGTTGGTGGCCGCAGACGGCATCAAGGTCGAGGCGGTAGGCGGCGACGATCTTGAGCTCGACATCGACGTTCTGGCCGCAGAGCTGCTGTCCCAGGTGCGCTCGGTGTCTCAGAACCACGAAGAGCTGGCCGTCGGCTCGGTGCGGTCGTACTCCGTCTCGACCGATCGCTGGACGCTGATGATCCACGCCCTAACCGACGACTATTTCCTTCTTCTCGTCCTCGATCCGGACGTCGCACCGGGCCGCGCGCGGTTCGAGCTGCGGCGGTCCACGCTGCTGTTCGAGAGCGATCTCGTCTGACCACAGACCGCTCCACCGTCGGCCGACGCGGAGATCTCCGCGGGTGCGGGGTCCGGCGACGTGGACAGACCGCGGAGTGATGCCGTGTTGAAGTTCGACCAAATCAAGGAGCTGATCGAGCTGGTCGCCAGCCACCAGATGGCCGGCATCGAGGTCGAGGACGCCGAATTCCGCCTCAAGATCGACGGCTACCAGGTCGCTTCGACCCCGACGGTCGCGACGCAGGTGGTCGCCCCGGCAGCGGCTCCAACGGTCGCGCCGGTCGAGGTGGCGACGGCTCCCGCGGCGCCCGCCGCCGAGGCATCGGTGCCGGCTGAGGACGGTGAGGCCGCCGCGCACGATAATGCGCACGTCTTGCCGTCACCGATCGTCGGCACGTTCTACCGACGCCCAAATCCGGACGCCGATGCCTTTTGCGACGTTGGTGACCGGGTCAAAGAAGGCCAGGTTCTGTGCATCGTCGAAGCGATGAAGCTGATGAACGAGATTGAGGCGGACGTCACTGGCGTCGTCGTTGAAATCTTCCCGCGCAACGCGCAGCCGGTCGAGTTCGGCGAGCCGCTCTTCGCGATCCGCCCCGACTGAGCCCCTCAGCGCCGCCGTGTTTCAGAAGATCCTGATCGCCAATCGCGGCGAGATCGCGCTGCGTGTGCTGCACGCCTGCCGCGAGCTCGGCATCGCGACGGTCGCGGTGCACAGCACCGCCGACGCCGACTGCCTGCATGTCACCTACGCCGACGAAGATATCTGCATCGGCCCGCCGCCGTCGTCGGACAGCTATCTCAAGATCAGCCGGGTGATCGCCGCCGCCGAGATCACCGGCGCGGACGCGGTCCACCCCGGCTATGGCTTCCTCTCCGAGAATGCACACTTCGCCGAGGTGCTGGCTGAGTGCAACATCGGCTGGATCGGCCCGAAGCCGGACACGATTCGCAAGATGGGAGACAAGGCCAACGCACGCCGGGTGGCGGTGGAAGCCGGCGTGCCGGTTCTCCCCGGCTCCACCGAGCCGTTGGGGAGCGCCACTGCCATCAAGCATCTGGCGCAGGAGATCGGTTTCCCGATCATCCTCAAAGCGGCAGCTGGCGGCGGCGGCCGAGGCATGCGCATCGTGCGCTCGGCGAGCGATGTCGAGGGCGCCTTCGCCACCGCCAGCCAGGAGGCCGCCCGCGCTTTCGGAGACGGCTCGATGTATCTCGAGAAGTATCTGGAGCAGCCGCGGCACGTCGAGATTCAGATCTTCGGTGACAGCCACGGCAGGGTGATTCATCTCGGTGAGCGCGAGTGCTCGATTCAGCGACGCCATCAGAAGCTGATCGAAGAGGCGCCGTCACCGGTGCTCGACGAGGCTCTGCGCCGCAAGATGGGCGAGGCGGCGGTGCGGCTGGGCGAAGCCGTCGACTATGTGAACGCTGGCACGGTCGAGTTCCTGCTCGACACCGACGGCAGCTTTTATTTCATGGAGATGAACACGCGGATCCAGGTGGAGCATCCGGTCACCGAGCTGGTGACGGGCTACGACCTGGTCAAGGAGCAGATCCGCGTGGCGGCCGGCCATCCGCTGTCGTTCGACTCATTCAGACAGCCGAACGGTCACGCGATCGAATGCCGGATCAACGCCGAGCATCCGAGCAACTTCCGGCCGTCGCCCGGCCGCATCGCGACCCTCCACCTGCCCGGTGGGCCTGGCGTCCGCATCGACACGCACGCCTATCAGGAGTATGTCGTGCCGCCGCACTATGACTCGATGATCGGCAAGCTGATCGTGCACGGTGCGACGCGCGACGAGGCGATCGCGCGCATGCTGAGAGCGCTCGACCAAATGGTCATCGAAGGCATCGAGACGAGCATTCCACTGCACCGCGACATCCTGCGCGATCCAGGGTTCGTGCGCGGCGAGATGTCGACGCGGTTCATGGAAGGGTTCCTCGCCCGTCGCGCAGAGTCGGCCGGATGAGCGAGGCGGCGATCCCGCCCCTCTACGCCCTCGCCGACGGTGATCGTCTCGGTCTCGATCGACTGCCAGCGGCCGCGAAGGCGCTCGCCGACGCCGGCCTGCGTTGGATTCAGCTTCGTCTCAAGTCGGGGACGGATGCGCAGCGCTTTGACGCCGCTCGCCGCACACTGGAGGTCCTTGAGCTCCGAGGTCGCAGCGCCGCCCCGCTTCTCTGGATCGACGATCGTGCAGACTTCGCCCTCGCTCTTCCATTCGGCGGCGTCCATGTTGGTCAGACGGACCTGCCCGCGCGGGAGGTGCGGATCGCGATGCAGGCCGCCGGTCGCACGGTGCAGATCGGCCGCTCCTGTCACGACCTCGAGCAAGTGCAGCGTGCGGATGCCGATCCGGACGTCGACGTCGTGGCGATCGGTCCGGTGTTCGCAACGCGCAGCAAGGCCGACGCCGAACCGACCGTCGGTCTCGAGGGCGTGCGCCAGGCTCGCGGCGCCACCGCCAAGCCGTTGGTCGCCATCGGTGGGTTGAACGCCGCCACGATCCCGCGGGTCCGCCAGGCCGGGGCCGACTGCTGCGCCGTTCTCAGCGCGTGGGGCGACGAGCCGCTGGAGATCGCTCGCCGCGCGCCGGCGCTGGTGCGCGCCGCGGAAAGCTCCACGTGAGCGCGTCCGACCGCGCGCTCGCTGCCACCTTCAGCAGCCGCTGGACGCTGCTTGTTGCTGCGCTCGGCATGGCTGTCGGCACCGGCAATATCTGGCGTTTTCCGCGCATTGCCGCAACGCAGGGCGGCGGCAGCTTTCTTGTCGCCTGGGTCGTGTTCTTGCTTCTTTGGTCGGTGCCGCTTCTCGTCGTCGAGCTTGCCTTCGGCAAGACCGCGCGGCGCGGCACGATCGGTGCGTTCGCGCGGATGGGCGGCCGCGGCATGGCGTGGATGGGCGGCTTCGTCGCCGTTTGTGCGACGGGCATCATGTTCTATTACTCGGTCGTCACCGGCTGGTGCTTCCGTTTCCTGCTCGCCGCCGCGAGCGGTGGGCTGGCCGGTCCAGACGCCCCCGAGCGACTGTGGCAGGCAACGGCCGGCAGCCCGTCGGCGGTGCCGTGGCACCTGCTGGCGGTCGCCCTCGGCGTGGCCGTCGTCGGCTTCGGCGTCCGCGGGATCGAGCACGCCACGCGGGTGCTGATTCCGACGCTCGTCGTGCTGGTGATCGTCCTCGCCGTGCGGGCCGTGACGCTACCTGGCGCGGCCGCCGGATTGGAGTTTCTCTTTGCGCCGCGCTGGGAGCAGCTCGCCTCGCCACGGATCTGGCTCGAGGCGCTGACTCAGAACGCCTGGGACACCGGCGCCGGCTGGGGCCTCCTTCTGACCTATGCCATCTACCTGCGGGCTCGCGACGATGTTTCGCTCAACGCGTTCGTCCTCGGGTTCGGCAACAACAGCATGTCGCTCCTCGCCGGCATCATGGTGTTGTGTACGGTCTTCGCCGTCGACCCGCAGGCGGAGCAGCGGCTGGTCGGTGCGGACAACACGGGGCTCACCTTCGTGTGGATGCCGCAGCTCTTTGCGACGCTTCCTTTCGGCGGCCTGCTGATGGTCGTGTTCTTCGCGGCGCTGTCGTGTGCCGCGTTGACCAGCCTGATCGCGATGCTCGAGCTGGCGACGCGGGTGGCGATCGATCTTGGCCTTGAGCGGCGTCGGGCGGTGCTCGTCGTGGGCGCAGCCGGGGCTCTCTGTGGAACGCCTTCGGCGCTGTCGATGGATGTCTTCAACAACCAGGACTGGGTCTGGGGCGTCGGGCTGATCTTGTCTGGCCTGTTCTTCGCTTTGGCAGCGCGCTCCTTCGGCGTGGAGCGACTGCGGCGCGAGATTGTCAACGGGCCGGGGAGTGATCTTCGGCTCGGCCGCTGGTGGAGCTTAGTCATTGCCTGGCTCGTGCCGATCGAGGCGCTCGCGCTGCTGCTGTGGTGGCTGCGTGATCGTCAGCCGGGCTGGCTCGATCCGACCGGTGTCTTCTCTGTCGGCACGGTGCTGGTGCAGTGGGCGATGGTTGTCGCCATTCTTCTGGTGCTCAATCGCTGGCTTGCGCGCCGGAGTCTCGGTCCGGTCGAGGGCTCGCGATGAGCGTCGCCGCCTGGTGCAGCCTCGTGGCCATCGGTGGGTTGGTGTGGGGAGGCTTTCTCACGGCGTTGAGCCGCGCGATGATGAGCGAACGGCGGCGTGATCGAGATGAGTGATCTCGACAGCTCGGATCGGCGGGCTCCCGGTCACCTCTTTCTCTGGGGCTTCATGGGCAGCGGCAAATCGACGGTCGGCCGTCTTCTCGCCGAGCGGCTCGGACGGCCGTTCATCGATCTCGACGCGCGGATCGAGGCGCGACTCGGCCGCATCATCGCCGACGTGTTTGCGGCCGACGGCGAGGACGCCTTTCGAGCCCACGAGCTCGAGAGCCTTCGAGATCTTTCGGCCGTTCCTGCCTCGGTGGTTGCCGCCGGAGGAGGGGCGCCGGTTCTCGAGGACAGCCGACAGACGATGGCGCAGCTCGGTTGGTCATGCTGGCTCGACGTGGCGTTCGAGGAAATCTGCGATCGCTTGGACGCCGCCGCGCGCGCCCGTCGGCCCCTCTTCGACAGCGTGGAGAAGGCCTGCAGCCTGTTCAACCTCCGCCGGCCGGTCTATGCGGAAGCTGAACTTCGTTGCCAGGTCGAGCGCGGCGAGTCGGCGTTGGATACCACTGATAAAATTGTTCGACATCTGAGAGATTTCACTCTGTGCGCTATCTGATCCTTTCCGACATGCACGGGAATTGGGACGCCTTTGCGGCGGTCCTGCGCGAGCTGGCGAACGAAACGTTCGACGCCACGCTCGTGCTCGGCGACCTCGTCGGCTACGGAGCCGGGCCGAATCAGGTTGTCGAGGCCGTGCGCGAGCTGACGGGGACCGTGCATGTCGTCCGCGGCAATCACGACAAGGTCGTTGCGGAGCTCGAAGACGGCTCGAATTTCAACCAGCCGGCACTGGCCGCCGCACGCTGGACGACCGAGCGTCTCACGCCGGCGAATCTGCGCTACGTTCGCGAGATGCCGCTCGGCCCGAAGCCGATCGACGACGACGTCCACATCTGCCACGGCTCGCCGCTCGACGAAGACACCTATGTCTTCTCGATCTACGACGCCTACGAGATTTTTTCGAACTACCCAGACGCCCCGGTGGTCTTCTTCGGCCATACGCATATCCCGTCGCGCTTCGTTCTGCACGATGAGGGAACGATCGAAGTTGCGGTCGTGCAGGGCGACGACGAAGAGCTCGAGCTCGAGCAAGGCAAACGCTATCTGCTCAATCCCGGCTCGATTGGTCAGCCGCGCGATCGCGATCCGCGGGCGGCCTATCTGGTCTATGACACCGAACGGCGCGTGGCGCGTTGGCGGCGTCTCGACTACTGCATCGCGAAAGCGCAGAAGCGCATCGAGGCCTCGGGCCTGCCGAAGGTCCTGGCCGACCGCCTGGCACTCGGGATCTGACGCCGCGCGCTGCGGCGCCTGATTGCCTGCTACGGCATCTGCCTGGCGGCTACTTGGGACGCCGCGACTGGAACCCGTCGACGTCGAGGGCTTGAGGTCTAGAGAGCCGGCTCCGCAGCCGGTGGTTCGGCTGCTTCGAACGTACCTTCGGCACGCGCGGTCCGCCGATCGAGCCGGCGCACGGCACGCAGACGCTTCGTTGTTGACAGAGCGCCACCGACGAGCACCACGAAGAGTCCGAGCCAGACGAGCTGGATCAGCGGCTTCTCCGTGACGTCGATCGACAGGCGGGCGGGCAAGGGCTCGGCGATGACGCCGGCGACATCGAGCTGCACCTGGCCGCTGCGCGGGTCGACGCCCGTCAGGCTGACGACACCTGAGCCGGGCAGCTCCACCGGCGGGGCCGAGGCGCGACCGTCCGCCGCGAAGCGGTAGACCGCCTCGAGCGGCGTCCACTGCTGCTCGCCCTGTTGGTGGACCTCGAGACGGGCGCCGATCTCCATCGCGCCGCCCGAGGCGAAGCGAGTCAGAGACTGCTGACCGTCGACCGCCAGCTCGACAAAGCGCAGCTCGATCGGGCCAAAGCGCGCAGTCTCGCCTGGAGCCAGCTGGACGCGATCGTCGATGCGCGGCGGCTGCGCCGGCTGATAGCTGATCGGCGAGACGTAGAAGTCTTGAAGCGGCGTCGTCCGAATGTCCGGGTTGGCCATCAGCTGTTGCGTCCGGTCGTTCACGAACAGCTTCGGATAGACCACGAAGCGATCGCCGTCGCCGCGCACCACCTCGACCTCCATGCGCTCCTTCTCACGCCCCTGGCGCGGGATGAAGCGTTGGAAGGTCAGCGTCATGTCCTCGACCTGCACCGCCTCTCCCTGCGGCAGCGTCACCTTGACACTCTTGTCGTAGGCACCGGAGGCGAGGAAGCCGACGAACATCATCGCCACTCCGACGTGCGACAGATAGCCGCCAACGGCGCCGAGACCGCCGGCGCGGGCGCGCCGGATCGTCTCGTGCCCGTTGGCGATCAGTGCCGCCATCGCCAGGAAGAGGAAGACCGCGTGGGCCACCGTCTCGACGCCGAGACCAATGCCGACGATGGTGGCGATCGCAGCTCCGACGAGGCTCGGTACGAGTCGACGCAGCAGCTCGCCAGTCGCCAGACCGCGCCAGCCGACATACGGCACGATCGCCAGCAGGACGCACAGGAGCAGCGCCAACGGCATGTTGACGCGGTTGTAGAACTCGGGCCCGACCTGGCCGGGGCGCTCCATGAACCAGCCGGTGAGCAGGGGCGCTGAGGTGCCGAAGGTGATGACCAGCGTCGACGCCGTGAGCGTCAGCGTACCGAGCACCATGGCGCTGCCGCGCGAGATCAGGGGATCCGTGTTGGGTCGAGTCTTGACCGACCCCAGGCGCGTGCCCAGGAGCAGCAGGGAGCTGCCGACGAAGAACGCCATGAGCGTCACCAGCCAGCCCGAGATGCCGAGGTCGACGAAGCTATGCACCGAGAAGTCGGCGAGCACACCCGATCGCGTGAGGAAGGTGCCGTAGAGCACCGATAGG
>JBCBCF010000091.1:0-14823 GCA_038530905.1 Acidobacteriota bacterium | reverse complement strand
GGCAAGACCTTCTCCAGCAGGGTCGCACGCAGCGACTCGCGATCGAAGGCGCTCGGCATCTCTTCGGCGAAGGCGCCGATGACATTCTGCGGCGGGACTCGAATGCCCATCACCGAGCGATCGATCCAGGTCTGGAATCGACGCCGCGCTGCCGGTGCGATGGCCAAGAAGGCGATCGAGAAGAGTAGGCCGGCGAGGACGGGCTGACGTTCGATCGCCTCCCAACGCGCCGCGATCAGGAAGAAAACGACGACGTAGAGGAGGATGAAGAGCGACCAGAAGCCGTAGACGCCGAGCGCGCGGTTGGCACGCAGCTCGAGGCGACCGAACTCCAGGCGATAGATCGCCAGCAGATACGACATCGGCCACAGCGGCAGAACGATCGTCGCCAGCGCCATCAGCACCAGGTGGTCGGTGTCGTACGGCAGCTGCGCCAGCACGTCGGTTCCCGACAGGGCGAAGAGCACCATCCACGGCATCATGCCCAGCCCGCCGCCGACCACCAGCAGACGCGCTCCCGCGCGCTCTGCGGCCGAGTCCGCCCGCATCAGCCGGCCGACCAGGAGCGTTGCCGAAATGGCGAGCCCGCCGACCACGGCGAACATGAGCAGGTCGGTGGGCAGCGGACGGATGCGCTCGGCGAGCACGCCCAACACCGCAACCGCATAAAGAGCCGGCACCAGCGTCCGGCGGACGCCGCGGTAGGCCGCCGTCGGCACCAAGGTGTGGAGATGAACGAGCAGTGGCGGCAGCGCCAGCGCGGTCAGGTGCAGCACGAGCGAGGAGCCGGCCTGGCGTGTCCAGCTCAAGAGCCCGGACGAGAGCAGGAGCGACAGCCCGAAGTACATGCCGACGAGCAGCAGCCAGCGGAGATCGCGCGGTCGCACGAAGATCACCGTCATCAACCCGAGCAGCCAGAAGAGCATCGGGAAGGCGGCCACCATCAGTTTCTCGACGACCACAAGCGGTGGTGGCTTGTTGGCGATCCAGACGACGTCGAGAATGCGCGCTCCGCGCTGAATCTGCATCGGCACGCGATCGGGATCGAGGAGAATCGGCTGCAGCAGATCGGCCTCGAGCGCCGCTCGCGACACCCCGTCCATGGCGACGATCTGATCACCCTCGCGCAGACAGTCTGTCGTCAAACAGGCGTTCGTCGAGGTTTGGACGGACCAGTCTTTGTCGAAGGGGAGGTCGTGGTTGGGCAGCCGGAAGGTCAGTGAGGTGTAGAACAGACCGATCGCCAGCACGGCGCCCGCGACGACCAAGGTCGCCAGGTCGGCCCATCGCGTGGCCAAATGACGATCGATCGTCGGCGGCCCCGCGGTCTCTGGCCGGTGCGCATTCACCATTGCGCCACCACCTCGAGAATCGCTGGGCCGTAGCTCGATGAGACCTTCGGTCCGACGCCTCGCACGTCGAGGAGTCCATCGTCGTCGACCGGCCGGCTGCGGGCGATGGCGCGCAGCGTTCGGTTCGGCAGGATGCGAAACGCCGGAATGCCGCGCCGGCGGGCCTCGCCAAGGCGCCACTCTTTGAGCGCCTCGTACAGACCGGCGTCAGTCTCGGCCAGCTCTTCCTCGCGCGCCGGCGCGCTGCCGCGGCGCCGATCCGAGCGGGTGCTGCTGCGCTCCCCGCCGCTCGACCGCCGGCTCCGCCGTCGTTGCGTCGGTGCGATCTCAGCGGCCAGAGAGACCAGGTCGGCGAGATCTTCCCGCCGGGCGCTCTCGGCGGCGACGCCGAGGGTGGCGCGTTGGAAGCGGATGGTGCGGCCGTTCTTCTCGAAGCTGTCGCCGAACGTGGCCACCAGCTCCGCCCGCTCCAGGCCTCCCAGCAGCACTTCGAAGTCTTTGCGCTCCAGGCCATCGCCTTCGGCGGTCGCGCGAAAGAGTTGACCGGTGGTCTGCTCGTCGCGACGATCGAGAGCATCCAGCACCCGCCGCATCACCACCACCTCGGCTGGTGTTGGCGATCGGAACGAGCGGACGATGCACTCGTCCGGCGCGCATTGGTCACAGCAGCCACAGGGCGTGCCGTCGTCCTCTCGATCGCCGAAATGCTCCACGAGCCGCAGCATTCGGCAGCCGTGGCCGCTCGCGAAGCGCGTCATGTCCTCGAGCTGCGCCAGCTTGTGCTGGCGCTGGCCGAGGTAGGGACCGCGCCAGTCGGGGCGCCCGCGGGCGACGTTCTGATCGCGATCGATCAGCGCGCCGCCGTGGATCCACAGCTTCTCGAGCGCCTTGTGGAGCACGTCCTCGTCGTCGAACCGCAAGCGCTGGGCCAGGGCGTCGATCGGCCGCGGCACCGCGGACAACGCGTCGTAAAGCCGCTCGAGGGTTTCAGCCTCAGGGTAGTCGCGGCCGAAAAAGAACTCGTGCGTTCGCCGATCGGCCCAGGACCACAGCAGGACGGCGCGCGCCGGCTTGCCGTCGCGGCCGGCGCGACCGATTTCCTGGTAATAGCCCTCGAGGCTTCCCGGCAGGCCGGTGTGGACGACCGTGCGGACGTCGGCCTTGTCGATGCCCATGCCGAAGGCGATCGTGGCGATGATGATCTCGAGTTCGCCGTCCAGGAACGAACGCTGCACGCGCTCGCGGGTCGCTGGGCGAAGGCCGGCGTGGTACACCGCCGCCAGCAGGTCCGCCGACAGCTCTTCGCCGAGCGCTTCGGCTTCCTTGCGGGTTGGAGCGTAGACGATCGCCGGCCGTCGGGCAGGATCCGACAGAAGGCTGCGGGCCACGGCGCGTCGCGATGACGGGCGCAGCTCCACCGCCTCGACCGCGAGATTGTGCCGACGAAATCCGTGGATATGAAGTCGTGGGCGCTCCATGCCGAGCTGTTCGACGATGTCACGCTGCACCGTCGGCGTCGCGGTCGCGGTCAGCGCCAGGACCGGCGCGGGTCGCAGCGCCGGCAGCCGCTCGCCGAGAAGCCGATAGTCGGGGCGGAAGTCGTGGCCCCACTGCGAGATGCAGTGCGCCTCGTCGACCGCGACCAGGGTCGGCGGCCGCTTGGCCAGAAGCTCCGGGAAGCCGGGCACGCCGAGGCGCTCCGGCGCCACGAAGAGGAAGTCGAGCTGGCCTTGCAGCCAGCGTCGGCAGACCTCGCGCGACTCTGCGCGCTCGCGGCCGGAATGGATGCGCTCGGCAACAAGACCGGACCTCTGCAGTTTGGCGACCTGATCTTCCATCAGCGCGATCAAGGGTGAGATCACCAACGTCGTGCCGCCGCGCGCGAGCCCCGGAAGCTGATAGCAGAGGCTTTTGCCGGCGCCGGTGGGCATGACGAGCAGAACATCGCGTCCTTCGGTGGCCGCTCGGCAGGCGGCTTCCTGAAACGGCCGGAAGTCCTCGAACCCAAAGGCGTCGCGCAGCAAGCGAAGCAGGTCGGTGGACGGGGTCGGCGTTCGACGTGGTGGTTCAACGGGCGCCGATTCGGCGTTCGGAGAGGTCGTGCCTCGAACGATCGCCGGGCGCCGGGCATCCCCGCGCCCGGCATCCGTGCGCCGGGCGGCCGGTCGATCGCCGCGCCGATGCGCGGTGTCGAAGGCGGTTGCGAGAGACTGAACCACCTCGCCGGCAGGCGCCGGCGTCCTGGCGCCGTCCGCCATCCATCCTTCATAGGCGTCGAGGGGCGGCAGATCGTCGCTCGACGTCGTCGCGCCGTGTGCCGGCTCGTCGGTTGTCGCCTTCTGCGAGCTCTGGCGGCCGAGGTGTCCTACCGCATTCCCTGCCGGTTCCAGATCCTCTGCTCGCCCTCGATCCTCGGCTGGCCTCTGCGCGCGAGGGTGCTTCCCGAGCGCTTCGGCGACCAGGTCGCGGACCACGGCCTCGATGTCGGCAAGGAAGTCCGTCAACGTCTCATTGCCCTGCCGGATGGACTCGAGACGCTCTTCCCATCGGGCGGTCATCTCGGGGCTCTTGACGCGTGGATGCACGCGATTGATCAGCTCCACGCCCCGCTCGGTCGCATGCAGCACCTTGCCGCGCCGTTCAGCGAAGCGTCGTCGCACCAAGGTCTCGAGGATCTCGGCCCGTGTCGCCGGCGTGCCGAGTCCCGACGCGCGCAAGATGCGCGAGAGCTCGACGTCGTCGAGACGGCGTCCGGCGTTCTCCATGGCGCTCAGCAGCGTGGCGTCGGTATAGCGCTTAGCGGGCTTGGTGGTCTTCTCAAGGGCTTTCACTCCCGCCACGCGGAGCCCGAGGCCCGGCGCCAGCTCGTTCGGCAGCGGGTCGTCTGACCGGTCGGTCGCGCGCGCCTTCCCGCCCGCGGTCGGCAGATCGAGGATCTTCCAGCCACGCTCGAGCTCGCGAACGCCGCGACTCGCGAAGAGGTCGACGGTCTCGGTGGCATTCTCGGTGCTGGCGTTCGAGACGACGCGGGTGATGACGTGCGTGACCGCGCGCACCCACGGTCCGTGCCAGGCCATCAGGAGGCGCCGGCAGACGAGATCGAAGAGCGCTTCTTCGTCGGCGTCGAGATCTCCGCGCCCGCCCTCCGCGGTCGGCAGGATCGCGTGGTGATCGCCGACCTCGCGATCGTCGACCGTCCGCCGGTCGAGCGCTCGCTCGCCGCTGTCCTCGGCCACGAGCCCCGGATAGCGAGGCGCGATGGCGCGAACGATCTCGGGGAGCGTGGCGGCGGCGTCGCGCGTCAGGTGTCGGCTGTCGGTTCGCGGGTAGCTGAGGCGCCGTTTCTGCTCGTACAGGCGCTGCGCCACCGCCAGAGTTTTGCGCGCGCTCCACCCCCAAAGGCGGTTGGCATGGCGCTGGAGCTCGGTCAGGTCGTAGAGACGGGGCGGCGGCATGCGCTTCGTCTCGTCCGTCAGGCTGGCGACTTCGGCGTGCCCACGCTGGACTCGCTCGACGATGGCCCTCGCTTCGATGCCGTCGGCCGGCAGGCGCCGATCCGCGGCGGATGGAGTGCTCGCCGCGTTCGGAGCGCTCTGAGAGTCCGGGACTCCCGATGCACGGAACCACAGGCCGGAATAGGTGCCGTCGTGCGGAGACGAGCCATCCGAGATCGATGCGAAGTTCGCTTCGATCTCGAGATAGGGCTCGGGGACGAATCGACGGATCTGGAGCTCGCGCTCGACCAGCATCGCCAGCGTCGGCGTCTGCACACGGCCGACCGAGATCGGCTCATCGGGGCCACCGCGGTCGTCGCGACGAGCGGAGAGGGTGTAGGCGCGGCTCAGGTTCATTCCAACCAGCCAGTCGGCGCGTGCACGTCCTCGCGCGGCGTCGGCGAGGCCATCGAACTCGTGGGCCGGCCGCAGATGGCGAAACCCGTCCTCGATGGCGCGCGGCGTCAGAGACGAGATCCACAGCCTCTCGATCGGTTGGTCGCAGCCGATCGCTTCGACCAGCCGACGGAAGATCAACTCGCCCTCGCGTCCGGCGTCGGTGGCGCAGACGACCTTCTCGACCCCGGGTGCCTGCAGCGCTTCGGCAACTGCTTGGAAGCGATCGCGCGACGCATCGTCCACGACGCAGGGCCAGCGGCCGGGCAGCATCGGCAGTTGGTCGGCCCGCCAGGCGCTCCAGCGCGTGTCGATCTCGCCCGGCTCAGCAAGGCGGAGCAGGTGGCCGAGAGCCCAGGTCACGATCCAGCCGCTGCCGACAAAGCTTCCTTCGCGACGCTCGGACGCCCCGAGGACGCGCGCCAGGTCGCGAGCGACCGACGGCTTCTCTGCAACGACGACGACTGGCATGAGGACGCCGCCAGACTATCGCGAACCTTCGGCTGTCGCGTGGCGCCCTGCTCTGGCCCTGGGCGCTGCCGCCGGCTGGCGGTTGCTCGACGCGACGCGTCAGAGGGTCGAAGTGGTCCGCGCCCGCGTTCCGGTCGTCGCTGGTCGCGAACCGGGGAAGCTCGCGGTCGCCAGACCGGCGGCGCCGAGAGCGAGGGTGAGAGCGACACCGAGGAAGCCAGCGCCGGCATACCAGGCGTCGAGATCGGTGGTCAGCGGAAGGTAGCGCAGCAGGCTGAACGAGAAGGCGGCGGCCGCGAAGGCGAGCAGGCCGAAGCGCAGGAGAAGGAAACTTTCGGTCGCCGCGACGATCAGGCCGACGGTGGCCCAAGAGACTTCCGGCGCCGCGCCTTGGAGGCTGTACAGGGCGGTGAAAAGCGCCGTATAGCCGATGGCCGCTAGCCAAGGCCGGCGGGTGACGGCAAGAAGGAGAGCGAGGATCAGAAGCGAGAAGACCGCGTCGTACACCGCGTTCGAACCCAGCAGAACCACCGTTCCGGCCAGGCGACCCGTGTCGAGCGCGAAGTCGAGCTGCAGGGAGGCGACGGACAGTGGCCAATGGTCGAGGCCGAGCCAGCGCGGCAGCAGCAGATCGACCTGCTCGACCAGGGCCCAGCCGGCGCCGAAGGTGGCACCGACGGCCAGGCCTCGACCGACCAGCGGATCGCGCGGCCGGCCGCGGATCAGCCGCGTCCAGGCGATCAGAACGTGCGGCAAACGGCGGCGCACGGCAGGCTCCACGGCGAGATAGAAAATCCACACGAAGGCTGCCTCGACCAGCGCCTGACCAAGACGTTCGTGAAAGGTCGCCCACTCGGCCGACACGTCGCGGAAATGTGGTCCGGACATCAGCCATTCGACGAAGCTGGCGCCGGCGAGAAGCGCAGCCAGGCGCCGGGCGCCCCGCCGATCACCGCGCCCCAGGCGAAGGTTCTCGCGCGCCAACGGCAACGCGACGAAGAGGGCGACAATGGCCAGGAGGTCGAACCACTCTTCGGTTTCCTCGATCACCGACCACAAGACGTCTGTGGCGTCGTGCTCAACGCCATCGTCGGTCTCGCCGAGATCATCAGCAGAGGCGGCGTCTTGAGCCTCTGGGTCGACCGATGGCGCCGGCCGGAGGCGAAAGGCCACCGGTCGCCCTTCCGCGCTCGCCACGGTCGCCTCGAGTTGCAGCTCAGGCCGCTGGGGCGTCGTGCCGCGCCAGGCAGCGCGGGCGTCGCTGAACGTGTCGGGCACAAAGTCGGTCGGGCGCTTCACGAGCCGTTCCGGATCGAGCCCAGCGGCCGCAAGGACGACCTCTGGGGCGATCGCGGGGCCGGTGGAGTCGTCCGGACGAACCTCCAGGTGATCCAGCCAGCCGGCCGGATGCATCAAGAGCAGCGCCGAGCCGGCCGCTGTGACCGGCGGATCCCACGGGCCGACCTGGCCGCGGCCGAAGACAAGATTCTCGAGATCGCTGGCGATCAACGCGACCGGGCTTTGGCGATACCAAAAGAGGATCGACGAGGCGCCCGGCGCGTTGCTGGCCGGCGGCTCGGCGCCGTCCTGCATCCAGGTCAGCGCCGCTGGGTTCTCGAGGTAGCCCCAGGCGCGGTCGCCGGCTTCGAGATCCCAACCGAGCTCGGCCAGGAGATCACCGGCGCGCGCGGCCATGACTTCCGGCGGTTGATCGAGGCCGGCGTCGTCCAGCCGCCGGGCGCCGGGTGCCAGCAGCAAGGTCGCGAGGGTGAGAACGAGGGTCGTCAATCCGAGGCCGATCGCCGGCCGCCGATCGAGTCGGCCGCCACCGCCGGCGGCGGCGACCAGCTCAGGAGATGGCGTGGCGCCGACCGCCGCGGCCAGATCGAGCGCATCGCCGCCACCAGGGAGGGAGGCGGCGACCAGCAGGGCCGAGGCTGGGCGATCCTCCGGATCCTTTTCGAGGCATCGCAGGATCCAGCGCTCGAGCCGAGGATCAAGCTCGTCGACATGTGCCGAGGGCGGCGCGGGCTTCTGGACTCGATGGGCCCGAGCCAGCTCGCGGCGGCCGAGGGCCTCGAATGGATACTGGCCGGTGCATGACTCGTAGAGCACGAGGCCGAGGGCGTAGAGGTCTGTGGCCGGGCTCGGCGCACCGCCTTCGAGCAGCTCCGGCGCCATATACGCCGGCGTGCCGGCGCCGAGGGTCAGCGGATCGGCGCCCGCCGCGCCCTCTGCAATGCCGAAGTCGGCGATCTTGGCGCGTCCGTCCGGGTCGATCAGGATGTTGGCCGGTTTGAGATCGCGATGCAGGACGCCGCGAGCGTGCGCCGCCGCGAGACCGGCGGCGAGCTGGCGGGCGAGGGCGACGCCGCGATCGGTCGGCAGCCGCCCGATGCGCTGCAGCAGGGAGGCCAGGTCTTCGCCGTCGACCCACTCCATCGTGAGATATGGCCGCCCGTCGACTTCGCCAACGTCAAAGACTCGGCAGACGTTCGGATGAGTGACCTGGCGGGCGACTCGGACCTCGCGCCGCAGGTGCCCGGAGTCTGCAAGATCCGGCCGGAGAAACTTCAGCGCCGCCGGCTCGCCGAGCACCAGATCGTCGACCCGATAGACGTCGCCCATGCCACCGCGTCCCAGGCGGGCCACCACGCGATAGCGATCGTCGAGCACGGTACCGGGAGCGAGCTCGATCGAAGACTTGACGTCGCTCTCCTTGGCCTCGGCGTCGTGGAAGCCGAGCAGCATGCCGACTTCGTCGACCAGATCGGGATCTTCGTCGCGCAGCGCGGCAAGCCGTTCGGCGCGCTGCGCCAGAGGCAGGTCGCAGAGGTCGAGAAAGAGGCGCTTAGCGCGCTCGTGACGCGCGACGGGATCGGTCATCGGCGAGGCGTGCGCGCTGTGCTGGCGAAACGGGGTCGGCTGGGCGAAAGAGCGCCGAGTGTTGGCTGCGGCTCAGGAATCACTGGACGGCGGCGCCTTGGCCTCCTGTCGACCGGCGGCGACGGTCGCCAGGTGGCGGGCCATCCACGCCTTGGCGTGGGTCCAATCGCCCTCCGCCGTCCGCTTCGAGACGCCGAGCACCTCGGCGATCTCGGCCATCGAAAGACCACCGTAGAAGCGCAGCTTGACGAGCTTCGCCTGCCGAGGATCGAGCGTTTCGAGCCGGGTGATCATCTCGTGCACCACGAGAAGGTCGACCTCGCCGCCGATCAAGGAGGCGACATCTGGAGACAGCGTCACCCGCATCCAGCCGCCGCCCCGCTTGGCGCGCTTGCGATTGCGGCCGTGGTCGATCAGCAGCCGATGCATGATGCGGGCGCCGACGGCGAAGAAATGCGTGCGCCCCTGCCATTCGACCCGGTTCTGGTCGATCAGGCGCAGATAGGCCTCGTGCACCAGCGCGGTCGGCTGGAGCGTATGGCCTGGGGACTCGCGACGAAGGTAGCGCGCTGCGAGACTGCGGAGCTCGTCGTAGACGAGGGGCATCAGCTCGTCGGCGCGTTGCGGATCGCCGGCCTCGACCTCGGAGAGGATTTGGGTGGCGCGCGAACGCGACGCGGGATCTGTCATGAAGTGCAGGCATTATCTCCTCGCAACCGAGGGCCGGCAACTCGGCGCCGGTCGGCGCCGGGTCGCCTGGACCCGACCGAAACGCGTCACGAGCGCCTCGCGGCCGCAGCGGCGCCAGGGCGGAAGGGAGACTCAGCCGGTGTTATGAAGACCCTGAGCGATGCCGTGCACGGTGGCGAGGAGCGCCTGAAACGTCGCGTCGTCCGGCCGGCCCGCAGCTCGCCAGCGGGCGAGCAGATCCACCTGCAGCAGGGACATCGGATCGACATAGGGATTGCGCAATCGAATCGAGCGGCGCAGTGCGGGATCGTTCTCGAGCAAGGAGCCGCGGCCGTTGAGCGACAGCACGGCGTCGACAGTGCGCGCGTGCTCGGTGCGGATGATCTCGAAGATTTCGACGCCAGCGTCGCCAGCGAGCTGCGCGTAGCGCTCCGCAATGCCGAGATCGGCTTTGGCGAGCACCATCTCGACGTCTTCCATCAGGATCGACAGAAACGGCCATTCGGTGGTCATGCGCCTGACGGTGGCGCGGCCGTGCTCGGCGACGGCCGCTTCGAGGCCGCTGCCGAGGCCGAACCAGCCTGGCAGGAGGTGCCGACTCTGCGTCCAGGCGAACACCCACGGAATCGCCCTCAGGCCGTCGAGGCCTGCCCGGACGCGCCGCGAGGCCGGACGCGAGCCGATCGCCAGCCGCTCGATCACGTCGATCGGCGTCGCGCTTCGAAAGTATGGGTAGAGCTCGTCGTGCTCGTGGATCAGAGCGCGGTATCGGTCACGGCTGGCCGTGGCCACCGTGTCCATGGCGGCGGCCCACGCGGGATCGACGGATGTCGCCCGCTCCGCCGCCGCGCTGGCTAGAGCCACCGCGCCGACCGTCTCCTCGAAGGTCCGCAGGGCGATGCCGCGCAGACCGTATTTCTCGTGGATCACCTCGCCCTGCTCGGTCATCCGGAGCCGGCCGGCGACCGTGCCTGGCGGCGCTGCCGCCACGGCGCGGCGGGTCTTGCCGCCGCCGCGGCTGATTGTGCCGCCGCGACCATGGAAGAGCGTCAGCGCGACGTCGTGGCGGGCGCAGACCTCGGCGACGGCGGCCTGCGCTCGCTGGAGCGCCCAGCGCGAGGCAGCAATGCCGCCGTCTTTGTTTGAGTCCGAGTAACCGATCATCACGAGCTGCCGCCGTCCGCGGCGCTCGAGGTGCTCGGCGTAGCTCGGATCGGCGAAGAGGCGCTCGAGGATGCCCGGTCCGGCCTCGAGATCGTCGACCGTCTCGAAGAGAGGCGCTACGTCGAGCGGCACGTGACCGTCATCATCGACCAGGCCAGCGAAACGCGCCAGGAGCAGCACCGTCACCACGTCGTCGGCGTCGCGGGTCATGCTGATGATGTAGGAGCCGAGGGCCCGCTGGCCGAAGCCGAGTGATCGTGCCTCGGCGACCGCGCGAAAGACCGCCAGCGTGCGATGCGCTTCCGGTTCACCGACCGCGTCGGTCGTGCGCTCCTCGGCGCGCGGCAGCAGGTCGGCCAGCCGGCGGAGGCGGCTGGCCGCTGGCCGCTCGGACCAGCGATCGTCCCCCAGAAGATGGCCGACGACACGGCGATGGAGATCGGCATCCTGGCGCAGATCGAGGGTTGCGAGATGGAAGCCGAAGGTGCGCACGCGACGCAGCAGGCGGCGGACGGCACGGGCGCCGGCCCAGTGCCCCGCATGGCCCTCGAGGCTGTCGCGCACCAGCTCCAGATCGCTGCGCAGCTCGTCGGCGGACGGGTAGCCGATCTGCGGGCCCTCGCCCGTCAGGTCGAGGCGGCGGGCCGCCAGCAGCAGGAGGACCCGGTACGGCATGTCGCGATGCCGCGCCGGGATCCGCTCCAGCTCGCCCGGCAGGAGCGAGTCGTAGAGCTCGATGCGGCGGTCGATCTCGGGGTCGACCTCCACGCGGCTGGCGGTTTGGCTCAGTCGGCTGGCCAGCGCTCGCAGCTCGCGCGCGTACCCCTGGACGATCCGCCGGCGCTGGCTGCCGAGCGTCGCGCGGACGGTCTCAGCGGTGACATACGGGTTGCCGTCCATATCGCCACCGACCCAAGACGCAAACGTCAGGATCTCCGGCAGCTCTTCTCCGACGCTGCCGGTGCCTGTCGGTGCAGCCTCGTCGGTGTTTTCTGGTGCGTCTTCGTCGTCGGGCGGCCAAACGGTGTCGAGCGCGTCGGCGAGGCTCTCGTAGAGCGGCGGGACGACCTGATAGATCGCTTCGGTGAGGTGGTAGAGCACGTGCTCCAGCTCATCCTGCACCGTCGGTCGGCTGGCCGCCTGCACCTCGGTCTGCCAGGCGATCGTGATCTCGGTCCGGATGCGACCGAGCGCGGCGCGCTCTTCGGCCGGCGTCAGCGACGGGTCGAGCCGGCGAACGAGGCTGCGAGCGATCTCGACTTCTTTCTCAAGCAGGCTAGGGCGGGTCGCCTCGGTCGGATGGGCGGTGAACACGGGCTCGACGTGCAGGCCGCGAAACAGCTTGAGAGCGTCGCGGCGGTCAAGGCCGTCGGCGCGCAGCGCCCGCGCCACCGCCAGCAGCGAGCCCGATTGCGCCTGGTCGCCGCGCAGGTGGTCGCGGCGTCGGCGAATGCGATGCACCTGCTCGGCTAGGTTGACCACCCGGAAGTAGGCCAGGAACGCGCCGATCAGCCGCTCGGCCTGCTCCGGGTCGAGGCCGGCGACGACGTCCTCCAGCTCGCTGCCTTCGAGCGGACCGTCGGCGTCTCGGCGGGCGATGGCGGCTCGCCGCGCGCTCTCCACGCGCTCGAAGAGAGCGTCTCCACCCTGGTCGCGCAGCATGTCGCCGACCAACGTCCCGAGGGTCCGCACGTCGTCGCGAAGCGGGCGATCCTTCTCCTCAAATGTGATGCCGCGGCCGGCGTCCGACGGCTCGGCGTCGGGACCGTCGGTGCTCACGTCGGCCTCGAGTGGGTCAGGGTGCGGATCGAGAACGTCGCCTCACAGTGAAGGAGCGAGGAGTTGGTCGAATTCATAGAAGCAGCGTATCGCGGGTGGTGGCCCGGGCGGCGGCAGAACGTGCGATGGCGTGAGGATCTGAGGTGGTGATGAGCGCGGCTCTTGTCTCGTGTCCCGGTTCGTCGGCTGCGCCGAATGATCCGCGGATGAAGCGAGTAAAGTGCGCAGGTCCCAAGGGAGGAGCCCCATGATCGAACTCGACAGTCGCCAACGAAAGACGATCGCGACCGCGGCAACCATTCTCGCGGTTCTTGTCATCCTCGGCGCGATCGCCTCCGTTTTCTGGACCATCGCTCGCTTTGTCGGGGCGTTCGCCCATGTGCTGCTGCCGGTTGCCGTGGCGGGCATCGCGGCGCTGGTCTTCCAGCCGTACTACGACTGGCTGCGCGATCGGCTGAGAATGCCGGCGCCGGTGGCCCTGTCCGCCCTCCTACTGTCGATCCTCGTGCCGGTCGGCGCGTTCCTTTGGTTCTTCGGAGCGCTTCTCGTCGAGCAGATCGCGGATCTCGTGTCGAACGTCCCGGCCTATTGGCAGAGCCTGCGCGACAACCTCCAGTCGCGTTGGCCGCTGGTGCAGCGCTTCCTGGAGCAGGATCCGACCGGTCAGCGGATCAGCGAGGTGCTGAACGAGAACGGCGGCGTTGCGGTGGTCTGGATGCGTCAGTTCGGTCAGAGCCTGGTCGAAACCGGCTTGGGCGCTGTCCGGGCGGTCGGGGCACTGCTGAGCTGGATCGTCCTGCCGATCTACTTTGCGTTCTTCTTGATGGTCGACAAGAAGTCGTGGCGCGAAGATCTCGACGGCCTGCTGCCGTTCTTCAAGCCGTCGACGCGCGGCGACGTGATCTATCTCGCGCGCGAGTTCGTGGGGATCGTGGTGGCCTTCTTTCGCGGTCAGCTGGTCATCGCGTTCTTGCAGGGTTTGCTCTTCGCCATCGGCTTCAGCGTCGTCGGCCTGCGCTATGGCTTCGTCCTCGGGCTGACGCTCGGCCTGCTCAATATCGTGCCCTACCTCGGCAATATCGTCGGTCTCGGCGTGGCTCTACCGCTGGCATATTTTCAGAGCGGTGGCGGCTGGGGGCTGGTGCTGGGCGTGATGGTGGTGTTCGTCATCGTTCAGTCGATCGAGGGGTATCTGCTGACGCCGAAGATCATGGGCGATCAAACCGGACTCCATCCGGTGGCGATCATCTTCGCGATTTTCTTTTGGGGCTCGGCTCTGCAGGGGATCGCCGGCATGATCCTGGCGATTCCGCTAACCGCGTTCCTGGTCGTTTTCTGGAAGCTGCTCAAGGAAAAATACGTCCGGGAGTGGGTGTAGACAGCGCTGAGCTGTGGCCGCCGGCTGGGTGGCTCGAACGACCATTCGGCTGGCGATAAACTCTCGCCCCCATGCCTGAACGACCGTCCGGAGGCCCACCGGACGAACCTGACGTCGGCGAAGAGATCGCCGAGTCCGAGTCGGTCGAATCGTCAGCGGACGGACCGCTGCCCGGTGACGTCACCCGACTGCTCGCGCGATGGAACGACGGCGATCCCCAGGCCCTCGACCATCTCCTGCCGCTGATCCTGGCGGATCTCCGCCAGATGGCCGCGCGACGGCTGCGAGGTGAAGCGGACAGCCGGACCCTGCAGCCGACCGCCCTCGTGCACGAGGTCTGCCTGAAGCTGCTCGGGAAGCGTACGGTGAACTGGCAGAACCGCGAGCAATTCTTTGCCGTCATCGCGCAGATGATGCGTCGCGTGCTGGTCGAGTACGCCCGCCGCAGCCACGCGAAGAAGCGCGGTCCGGGCTTCGCGCGCGTCACGCTCGACGGTCTGCAGATCCCCGGCGAGGGTGGGGCAACGCGGACGGTCGACCTCTTGGCTCTCGACGAGGCGCTGCGCGCCCTGATTCAGGTGTCGCCGCGCCAGGCGCGGGTGGTCGAGCTGCGCTATTTCGTCGGCGTCACGATCGAAGAGACGGCGAAGATCTTGAGCGTGTCGGTGGCGACCGTGAAGCGCGAGTGGATGTTTGCTCGCTTGTTTCTCTTCGATCGGCTGAGTCGGAAGGGCGGAGGGTCGTGAACGCAGAGCGCTGGCAGCGTGTGCAGGAGATCCTCGAACTGTTGAACGAGGCCGAGCCGAGCAAGCGGGAGGGGATTCTCGAGCGTGAGTGCGGTGACGACGCGACGCTGCGGGCCGAGGTCCTGCGCTTCGACGCGCTCCAGGGCGACGTGGGCGCAGCGTTCCTGGAGCAGCCGGTGGTGGCGACGGGCAGCTCACAGGGGAACGAGGACCTGGTCAAGGGTGCGGTGGTCGGCGAGCGCTGGCGCGTGATCGAGCCGATCGGTCGCGGCGGCATGGGATCGGTCTATCGCGCCGAACGCACCGGCGACTATGAGCAGCTGGCGGCGATCAAGGTCGTCCATCGCGGCATGGACACGCGGCAGGTCGTTGGGCGCTTCGAAAACGAGCGCCAGATCCTGGCGACGCTCGAGCACCGGAGCATCGCCCGCGTCCTCGACGGGGGCACTCTGGCCGACGGCCGACCG
>JBCBCF010000090.1:0-15036 GCA_038530905.1 Acidobacteriota bacterium | reverse complement strand
GCCGTCCGACGAAGCATCGATCCGAATGAGGCTCGAACAGCACATCTGCGATCCTTCCCTGCATCACCGCCCACTCGCGAACATCCTTCAGTCGCTTGTACACAGGAAGCTGCTCCTCTCGACGAATCCGAAGCGACTCCTCCAGCTTGCCCTGGGCGAACAGCACATCTGCGATCTGGCCCTGCACCACTGCCCGCTCGCGAACATCCCCCAGTCGCTTGTACACCGGAAGCTGTTCTTCCCGACGAATCCGGAGCGACTCCTCCAACTCACCCCGAGCCACCAGCACATCTGCGATTTGCCCTTGCGTCAACGCGACGGAGCGAACATCCCCTAGTCGTTCATACACTGGAAGCTGTTCCTCGCGACGGATCCGAAGCGACTCTTCCAGCTCACCCCGGGCAAACATCACGTCTGCGATCTGACCTTGTGTCAAGGCTACAAGGCGTACATCTCCCAGCCGCTCGTAGACTGGAAGCTGCTCCTCGCGACGGATCCGAAGCGACTCTTCCAGCTCACCCTGGGCGAGCAACAGGTCCGCAATCCGGCCCTCCGTCAACGCCACCGAGCGAAGATCCTCCAGCCGCTCGTAAACAGGCAGTTCTTCCTCTCGGCGGATCCGCAGTGACTCTTCCAGATCGCCCAACGCGAACAGCCCATCGGCAATCCGGCCTTTCGCCACCGAGACCGAACGAACATCTCCTAGCCACTCATACACTGGAAGTTCCTCCTCCCTGCGGATCCGAATCGCCTCCTCGAAGTCCCCTCGCGCGACCAGGACGTCAGCAATCCGTCCTTGCGTCACCGCCTGCTCGCGCACATCTCCCAGCCTCTTGTACACCGGGAGCTGGTCCTCCCAGCGAATCCGAAGCGATTCCGCAAGATCGCCCTGCGCGAACAACACGTCCGCGATCTTCCCTTGCGTCAACGCAACCGAACGAACATCTCCCAAACGCCTATATACCGGGAGCTCCTCCTCCTGGCGAATCCGAAGCGACGCTTTCAGCTCGCCCCTGTGGAAAAGCAGATCGGCAAGACAGCCTCGGGTCTTTGCTACTTCTCGTTCTGCATCGATCGCTTCGTAGATCTCGGCAGCACTCTCCAGAAGGGCTTCAGCTCCTGCAGGGTCTACTCTGGATAACAGCCGACCGAGCCTCATTCGGATCGATGCTTCGTCGGACGGCTCGCTCTGTTCTGAGCGAAGCCCTTGGTCCAACCAGCGGCGCTGGACTTGGACTTCACCGATGCGTTCGGCAGCATCGGAAGCGACACCAAGGAGGCGAAGCGACGGGACGCCACCGAGCTGCTCGATTCTCTCGATGGCTGGCTGCATCAGCTCGAACGCGGCCGGTCCCGAGTGCAGCCGCTGGAACAGAAAGGTCCCCGCCGCGTAGGCAGCGGCATCGAGAGTCGCCGGATCCTCTCCTCCGACGAGTCCCAGGCGGGTCAGCTCGACGGCGCGTGGGCCGACCGGAAAGCCTCCGTCGGCATCGCTCCAAGCGGCGGCGATCGATGGCACCGCGGCGGCGGCAAGCCGAGAAATCTCCGGCGCGTCCAGAAGATCCACAAGACTTCGCGCGAGAGGGTTCACGGCCAGTTCGTCCGCTTGATCGTGCAGCGAATAGAGATCCACCAAACCGAGACCGATCAGCCGGTCGATGGCCCGTGGCGGCTCGGTGACGCCGGCGGTCTCGCCGAGGGCGAGATGAGCCTGCCGCGGTGCCGGGAGGTTCTCTGAGAAAAGGGTCGAGGCGCGGAGCTGCGTCCTTTGATCACCGGTCAACGCCTCGCCATAGGTTTCGAAGGAGACCCGCCGGAAGAACTCCTGCGCCCGGTTGTCGTCGGCCGGCACCTGGCCAGACGCCCGCCACCGATCAACCGCAACAATGGCCGCCTGCGCCGCGGCAGTCTCCCCGGAAAGCAGCGGGCGGCAGAGGATCTCCTGCAGCCCTGGGTTGCCACCTGAGACGGCCAGAGCTTGCTGTTTCAGTGATCCGAGCTCGTGCGCATCGCCCGTGTCGGGAATCGCCTGCAGAACCTCTGCGGCCCGGAGCTGCTTGCGCCGCTCGCTCGCATCCATCGGCCGCAGCGGCTCGCGCGCTAGGACGTCGGCGAGATTTCCCCCTCGGCCATCGGGCAGAGTGAAGTCGTACCGGCTGGTCAGCAGCAGACGCGACGGCGACTCGGCGCGCCGGAAGGCGGTGAGGACGGCGCTCAGGCTGGCCCGCCACAAGTCGGGGGAGCCGGCCGCGTCGGCGACCGGCGTTCTCCCTTCGCCTGGCTCTGGCACGGCAAGGATCTGCTCGAGGTCATCGACGATCAACAGAATCGGCGAGGTCTGGAACGGCTCCGTCAACATCTGCTCGAGACAATCGGCCAGTGCCGGCGGCGCGTCGGCGATCCTTCGCTGCCACTGCTCCGTCCAGGGCCGGCGCGCCCCGGGAGGCAATGCCTCGACCAAGCGCTCAAAGATCGCCTGCGCGTCGTAGCGCTCGTAGATGACGACCGCGCGATGGCGCGGCAGGCGGTTGGCGACACGGGCGGCCAAGCTCGACTTTCCGAGGTTGCCCATGCCGAAGATGAGCACGCCGGCCGCCTCGCCGCGTCGAAACTCACCCAAGATGCGCTGCGCTGAGCGGCGGCGGCCGACGAACTCGCGGGCGCTGGCGACGCGGACGCGTGCATTCGCCTTGTCCAGAAACTCCTTGAAGCCGGCGTCTTTGCGCAGCACTCGCGGCTCACGATCGACCCCGCAGCAGGAACCGCCGCCCTCCGGGCCGACGTAGAGCCGGGCGAGGTGCCAATGCGCTCCGAGCTGCGGATTCTCGAGCCGCCGCTGCAGGAGCGCGCGGCGGGCAGCGGCCACCGCGTGCGGCACCGAAGCGTGGCGCGCCAGCTCTGCATAGAGGGCCTCGGCGAAGTGGCGCGCGTCGCGATCGAGCACGGAACCATCCCAGCCCAGAACGTTGCCGAGGCCGGCCCGCACGAGATCGCGCACGAAGGGCTCGGCGATCGGGGTTGTCGCGTCGGTCTCCGCAGTGCGACAGGCAGACAGGAACGCCAGGGTCGGCGCTCGCTCACCGAGCGCCTGATGAAATTGCTCCGGCGTGGTGAGGGCCAGCGCGCCGTCCGGCGTCTCGAGCGCCAGCACCGATTGGCCACTCCGCAAGATGTCGCCGTGGCACGAAAGATGGACGACATCGAACGGCTCTTCGAGCGTCAGGCGGTCGCGGAGGAATTCGAGGCATCCGCTCTCCTCGACAAAGAGCTGCATGGGGAGGCGCTCGGTCGCGCCGAGGATGGCTGCCTCCTCGGCTTCGAAGTCCAGCTCTTGTTCTCCTCGCGGCGCCGCCGCCATGAACATCGCCGCCAGGTTGCGGAAGCGCGGCGGTCGAGGCGTGGCGTCGGCCGCGCGCCGAACGCTGCGGAAGACGACGAAGGGCTGAAGCCCGTCGGCCGCGAAGGGTTCGCCGGCGTGAGACAGGATCTCGAACGGCAGGTCGAGCACAGCGCGCACCGCGTCCGACCGCGTCTCGTCGACCGCGATCTCGAGCACCCGCGGGCCGCTGCCGCGCAGCCACGCCGACCAGGCCGCGTCGGCGAACAGCCAGGCGCCCAGCTCGCGGCCGATCTCAGCGATCGACGCGTCGTGCAGGATCGCGGTGGCGCGACGATAACGCTGGGTCCACGACCGGCAAGTTTCCTGCTGCTCGTCCGTCCAGGGAATGCGCACCGACGTCGCATCCTCGATTTCGCATAGAAGATCGCGACCCAGAATCGACACTCTCGCCTGCATGATGGGCTCCTCTCCTCAACCGACGTCCTCCGAGACGGGCGAACGCCCGCCGGTCGGTCGCTAGAACCCAAAATGGAGCGAATTGTTGTCGCCGCGAAGAGGCGAGAGAACGAGCGGCGTCCAGTCGACGCCTGCTGCAGGACCGAAGACGCGGCGATTAGGCGGCGCGCAGAGACCGTTCATCGTGGCGTGACGGTCGCGCGGCTGCAGCCGGTCAGCGGCGGCCGAGCGGCGGCGATCGATCGGCCGAGGTCGGCTCGAGGTCGGCATCGGCCTCGGGCGGCCGGTCGTTCTCGATCCACCAGGCCGCGGCAGCGATGAGGGCGAGGAGCATCGGCAGCAGGACGGCGCTTGCCTCCGGCCCGTAGGCGCCGCCGGTGACGGACGCGGCACCCTCGACCTCGATCGTCCGCGGGCTCGGATAAAGGATGCCCGAGACCGGCACCGAGAGCCAGTGCGCCACTAAGACGTTCCACAGCGCATGGAGCAACGTGCCGGGCCAAATGCTGCCCGTCTTCTCGCGCAGAGCCGCCAAGAGCAGGCCGAAGAGGAATGTGTTGCCGAGGGCCAGGGCGTCGGCCTCGGGGGCACCGGCCGTGAACGCGAGCGCCAGCAGGCTCGAGAAACCGGCCGCATGCACCCACGTGAAGCGGTCACGCAGCGTCGTGAAGACGTAGCCGCGGAACACCATCTCTTCGAAGAACGACATGATGAGGAAGCCGGCGGCGAAGAGCAGCCAATCGTCGACCCCGAACGGCAGATAGGCGGCGAATCGCTCGAGCTGGTCGGCGGTCGGGGCAACGGCGCGCCAGGTGGAGAACGGCTCGACCACCAGGCGCCACAGGCCGACGAGACCGGCGCCGACGCCCACCGCGGCCAGGGTCGAGGGCCACGGCACGGAGAGCGTGACGCCAAGATCGGCAAACCGCCGACGGTCGAGGCGAAGAAACCCCAACGTGACGAGGAGCGCCAGCGGCACCGAAGCGGCCTGCAGCCAAAAGAGGAGCACGCCGTCGAAGCCGGCCGAGATCGGATCCGACGCCTCGGCAAGCTGCTCGAGAGCCTCCGGGCCACGCAGGACGAGCAGCAGCGTCGTCATGCCGACCGATAGGCTCATCATCACCGCGAAGACATACACCGCCACCCGCAGGCCGACGACGCGGCGGCGAGGCTCGAGCGGTTCGGGCGCGGACGGATCGGCCGGCGGCGGCGCGCCGGCAGAGGGGTCGGGGCGCGAGGGGATCACGCGGCGTCGAATCGCCGCATGACGAGCGCGCCGTTGGTGCCGCCGAAGCCAAAGGAGTTGGTCAGCGCAACGTCGACCGCGACGTCGCGCGGCGTGTTCGGCACGAAGTCCAGATCCGCCTCGGGATCGGGAGCGTCCAGATTCAGCGTCGCCGGCAGCACACCGTGGCGAAGCGCCAGGGCCAGGATGCCGGCCTCGAGCCCGCCGGCGGCGCCGAGTAGGTGGCCGGTCGACGACTTGGTCGACGACACCGCCAGGCCGCGTGCATGGTCACCGAAGACACGATGAATCGCTCGCACCTCGGCAAGATCACCGAGCGGTGTCGACGTACCGTGGGCGTTGATGTAGCCGACAGCTTCGGGAGCGACACCGGCGTCGGCGAGCGCGAGCTCCATGACGCGCGAAGCGCCGCCGCCGTCGGGATCGGGCGCCGAAATGTGATGCGCATCGCCGGTCATGGCGTAGCCGAGCACCTCGGCGAAAATTTCGGCGCCGCGCGCGCGCGCGATCTCGAGCTCCTCGAGAACCAGCAGCCCAGCGCCTTCACCGATGACGAAGCCATCGCGATCGCGATCCCACGGACGGGAGGCGCGCTCGGGCTCGTCGTTGCGCGTGGACAACGCCCGCATCGACGAGAAGCCGGCCACGCAGAGCGGCGTCACGACGCTCTCGGTGCCGCCGGCGATCATCGCGTCGGCATAGCCAAGCTGGATGAGACGAAAGGCATCTCCCACCGCGTGCAGACCGGTCGTGCAGGCGGTGGCGGGCGCGCTGTTGGGCCCCTGCGCCCCGTGACGAATCGACACCTGGCCAGCGGCCATGTTGACGATCAGCGCCGGGATGAAGAATGGCGAGACGCGGCTCGGCCCCCGCTCGACCAGCGTCGCATGGGTGTGTTCGATCACCGGCAGACCGCCGATGCCGGAACCGATGACGACGCCGACACGCTCGCGGTTGGTGTCGTCGATCTCGAGTCCCGAGGCCTCGAGAGCGTAGTCGGACGCGGCGAGCGCCAAATGAACGAAGCGGTCGCCCTTCTTGACGTCCTTTCTCGAGACGACGTCCAGCGGATCGAAGCCGTCGATCTCGCCAGCGATGCGCGAGGCGTAGCCGGAGGCATCGAAGCGAGTGATCGGCCCGATGCCGCTGCGCGCCGCGAGGAGGCCGTCCCAGGTGGCGGCCGTCCCGATGCCGAGCGGCGAAATCAGACCGACACCGGTGACCACCACTCGGCGGCCCGATCCTGGGCGACCGGTGGACTGGGGAGAGAGAGACGACACGACGAATCGAGGGGCGAGACGTTGAGGCGGTTCAGGGTCCGCGACGCGTCAGGCGTCGGCGGCGGCCTGAGCGTCGATATAAGAGGTGGCGTCGCGCACGGTGCCGATCTTCTCGGCGTCGTCGTCGGGAATCTCGATGTCGAAGGCCTCTTCGAAGGCCATCACGAGCTCGACGATATCGAGCGAATCGGCACCGAGATCATCCGTGAAGCTGGCATCGGCGGTCACATCCTTTTGATCGACGCCGAGCTGATCCGAAATGATGCTCTTGACCTTGTCTTCAATGGCACTCATGGCCTATTTCCTCCGGATTCGACTTTGCAGAAAGGTGAGGCGGGCTCGGAACGGCGGGTTTCTAGCACAAAGGGTTCGGTCAGTCTAACGGAAGCGCTGGCACCGGCGAGGAGTCGATTTCGTCGTCGGCGCCGGCGCCCGCTGGCGCCCGAGGGTCTCTACATGTGCAGGCCGCCGGACACGTTGAGAACCTCACCGGTGATGTAGGCGGCTTCGTCGCTGGCCAGGAAGGCCACCGGCCCAGCGATGTCGTCGACCGAACCGAGGCGACCCAGCACGATCGCCTGCGAGAGGCGGTCTCGTGCTTCCGTCGGCAGATTCTCGGTCATTGCCGTCTCGACGAAGCCCGGGGCGACGACGTTGACGGTGATGCCGCGGCTGCCCAACTCGCGCGCCAGCGACTTCGAAAAACCGATCATCGCCGACTTGGCGGCAGCGTAATTCGTCTGCCCCGGGTTGCCCATCAGGGCGGTCACGGACGAAACGAAAAGGATCCGCCCCGAACGGCGCCGCATCATGCCGCGGACGACGTGTCGGGTGACCGCGAAAGCGCCCTCGAGATTCACCGAGAAGACCTCGCGCCACTGCGCCAGGGACATGCGCGCGAAGAGACCGTCGCGGGTGATGCCGGCATTGTTGACCAGGATGTCGATGTCGGCGAGATCGCCCTCGAGCGCGCCGAGCTGATCGCTGACCGTGTCCGGCGCGCCGAGATCGAGGGCGAGCGAATGTGCCGTGCCGCCGGCGTCGGCGATCTCGCGGCAGAGGTCGTCCAAAGAGTCGACGCTGCGCGCGGCGGCCACGACGGTGGCACCACGCTCGGCGAGGCGGAGGGCGATGGCGCGACCGATGCCGCGGGAGGCACCGGTGACGAGAGCGGTCTTGCCGTCGAGTCGAAACATGAGATCTCCAGGTCGGGCGAGAGGCGCGGCGCGTGAGCGCGCCGAGAAAGACGTCGAATCAGGAGGCGTCGCTGAGCGAGGATAGGAAGCTCTTGACCTCGTCCGCCGCCGGACTCTTGAGGTGACGGGCGTCGCGGGTGATCCGTCGCCCGAGGCCGGTGAGCACGACGCCGGGGCCGATCTCGACAAAGATCTCGACGCCCTCAGCCACCAACCGCTCGATCGACTCGACCCAGCGCACCGCGCCGTCGACCTGACGGGCGAGCGCGTCGCGCGCCTCGGCGCCGCGCGCAACCGGTGCCGCGTCGACGTTCGACACCACGGCCGGCTCGGGATCGCCGAAGCTGGTCGATTCGAGGTGTGGCGCCAGGCCGTCTCGTGCCGGCGCCATGAGCGGCGAGTGGAAGGGCGCCGACACCGGCAGCTTCTTGGCCATCTTGGCGCCGGCCTCTTTGGCGGCAGCGACAGCGCGCTCAACCGCCGCCACATGACCGGCGACGACCGTCTGCTCCGGAGCGTTGAAGTTGGCCGCCACGACCTTGCCCTCGCCCGCCGCGTCAGCGCGCGCCACGACCTGCTCAACTGCCGGCCGGTCGAGGCCGAGAATCGCCGCCATGGCGCCTTCGCCCACGGGCACTGCCTCCTGCATCAGCTCGCCGCGACGACGCACCAGGCGCAATGCGTCGGCGAAGTCGAGAGCACCCGAGGCAACCAACGCCGAATACTCGCCCAGGCTGTGGCCGGCGAGCGCGTGCGCCGAAGGCAAGCCGGCCGCGCGCAGCGCCCGCAACATTGCGATCGAACAAGCGAGGATGGCCGGCTGAGTGTTGGCGGTGAGCTGAAGCTCTTCTGCCGGCCCCTCCCAGCACAGGCGCGACAGCTCGAATCCGAGCGCCGCATCGGCCTCGTCGAAAGTGCTGCGAGCGATCGGGTGCGTCTCGGCCCACGCTCGGCCCATGCCGACGGACTGCGATCCCTGACCGGGAAAAAGAAAGGCGATGCGGGCCATGCGGAGCTCCTAGGCGTCGGCGGCGGCGTGCAGATGAAGTTTCTCGCGGTCGTGCAGCTCGGCGATTTTGTCGCGAATCTTGGCGTCGAGCCCCGCGTCAGCAAATTCTCGCGCCCGCCGGATGGCGTTCGCGACCGCCCGCGGCCCGGACGAGCCGTGGCCGATAAAGCACCCCGCCTTCACGCCGAGCAGCGGCGCCGCGCCGGTTTCCGCCCAGTCGATGCGATCACGGAAACCGGCGAACGCGGGGCGGGCGAGCAGCGCACCGAGGCGCCCACGCCAACTCGAGCGCAGGGTGTCGCGCACCATCGTCAAGAGAAACGAGGCCAGCGACTCGGAAGTCTTGAGCAACACGTTGCCGACGAAGCCGTCGCACACGATGACGTCGACCGTGCCGCGAAAGACGTCGCGACCTTCGACGTTGCCGACGAAGTTGAGCCCGGTCGACTGCAGCACCTCGAAGACCTCGCGCGTGAGCTCCGTCCCTTTGCTCTGCTCTTCACCGATCGACAGCAGGCCCACCCGCGGCGACGGCGTACCGAGGATCTCCTGGGCGTAGAAATGGCCCATGACCGCGAACTCGCGCAGATGCTGTGATCGAACGCCGACGTTGGCACCGACATCGAGCACCACCGTGGCGTTGTTCGGATTCGGAAACAGACCGGCGAGCGCCGGGCGATCGACGCCGGGGACGGTTCCGATCACCGTCTTGGCCGCGATCACCGCCGCACCGGTGTTGCCGGCCGAAACCATCGCCGACGCCCGGCCGTCGCGCACGAGGCGAGCGCACACACGCACGGAAGCGTCTTGCTTGGTGCGGATCGCCACCGGTCGCTCTTCCATCGTCACGACCTGAGCGGCGTGGTGGACGCGCAGCCGCTGGCGCGTCACCGGCGTCAGCCGGCTGGGGTCGAGCATCGGTTCGACGCGCGGACGGTCGCCGACCAGAACGACATCGAGGCCGCCCTCGGCGGCCTCGATCGCGCCGTCGACGACGGCGCGCGGAGCGTAATCGCCGCCCATGGCGTCAACGGCGATCGGCAAAGGACGCTCGACCATGGCTCGAGGCAGCGGGCCTTGAACGACTGCGACTGCTCGAGAGCAGTCGGCCCGCGAGCGTCGATCAGAAGGCGTCGTCGACCTGAATGACGACGCGGCCGCGATAGTAGCCGCACGACGGACAGACCCGGTGCGGACGCTTCGCATCGCCGCAGTTGGGGCAGATCGAGAGCGCCGGGCGAGTGAGGTGATCGTGGGCGCGGCGCTTGTTGCGACGGGCCTTCGAGTGGCGTGCTTTCGGATTGGCCATGACGGAAGATCCTGAAGTGGCGTAGGTGGTCGAATGTCGAAGCGGCGCCAGGCGCCGCCGGAAGCTTGAGAAAACGGCGCGGAGGGCGAACGACAGCCTTCGTGCTGTCGCAGCGCGGATCCGCGGATCAATGCTCAGTCGGCGAACCGCCTCCCGAAGCGAGCGCTGCAAGGCCGGCCCAGCGCGGATCGATTTCGGGCTCGCAGCAGCGAGCGTCGTCGTTGCGCTGAGCCCCGCACTGCGGGCACAGGCTCAAGCAGTCGGATCGGCACAGCGGCTTCATCGGAATGTCAAGCTGAATCTGCTCGATGACGATCGGCCGCGTGTCGAGAATCGGCTCGGCCAGTGCCACGAGCCCGAGATCGTCATGCTCCAACTCGCCACCGTGCCCGGTCGCGCGGCCCGGAGCAACCTCCACCAACAGGTGGAGGGTCGCCTCGACCTCGTCGCGAGTTGGCTCGAGACATCGCACGCAGCCGAGCGTCCGTTCGAGCTGGAGGCGACCGGACATGAGCCACTGGCCTTCCGAACGGTCGAGGCGGCCCGCAAGGCGAACTGGCGAAAGCCCGAGGAGGTCCGGATGATCCAGCTCGGAGGCCTCGATGGCGAGCTCCTCGGTCCAAGAGAAGCTGTCTCCAGCGATTCGATCGAGTTGTATTTCCATGCGCAACTCTCCCGCCGGAGCAGGAGGCGGAGACTACGTCATCGCGTTCAGGCTGTCAATCACCGGACGACCGGCTGCTGGAACCGATGTCCTCGGCGGTGCGGGCCGAGGGTCCGGACGCGCGCGGCCACAGCTCGAAGCGCACGCCGCCGCGTTCGTCGAGCAGGAGCGCCGCGCTGTCGTAGTGTGCTTCGAGTCGCTCGGCGAGAAACGCGGCGTCGCGGATCCGGCGGCGCTCCGAGCGCGACAGAATCGGCACCCGGCCAAGACCGTCAGCGAGGCGGCGCAGCTCGGCGGCGGTGGGCTCGAGGCGCAGCCAGAGCCCGAGATCGAGGTACGACGCGGAGATGCGGTCGAGATCGTCGACCATCGTGCGGGCAAGGCGAAGGCCCGGCGTGTCGCCGAGGAAGCGCCAGGCGCCGGCACGCTGCTCGATCGGCCGCCGGCCCACCAAGCGCAGCAGCTCGTCGGTCGGCAGCTTCCAGGCCGGCGCCCCGAGCTCGCGCGCCGTCACCGTCCGCGGCAGATCGGTGCGGCTGGCGCCGGCCGGCGGGGCCAGCAGGAAAAGAGCGCGACGCGGCCGCCCCGCAACGGCGAGCAGCGGCACCCGCGCTTCGGCTAGATCCGGCGCCTCGAGCTCGAGCGCCGACTGTGACGAGACCACCTCGAGCCGACCACCGCGCCGCTGGAGCCGAAACGTGTCGCCCTGGCGCACCAGCCGCCCGGAACCGAGCCGCACCGTCAGGAGCGCCGGTGTCCGATGCGCCTCCAAGCTCGCGCCGGCCGGCGACGGAGGCGCACCGGCCGAAGGAGGAGAGACCACCGACCAGGTCCGTCCGCTCCACGCCACCTCGGCGGCGCGCCCGTCGATCTCGACCGGGCCACCGCGCATCCAGGGATTGTCGCCCAGGGAGCCGGCGAGGCGCACGAACCCGGCGGCGAGAGGATAGAGACGCACGGCCGCCGCAAAGCGATCGCCGTCATCGTCGGCCGCCAGGCTCAGGGAATCGGCCGGCGGCAGGCGATCGAGCGAGCCTGCCAACAGGTCGCCGTCGAGCACCCCCGCCAACCGCAGCGCAGCGTCGAGCGCCGGTCCGTCGAAGCCGCTGGCGGCCAGGGCCTTGAGGTTCTGATGGGGGTAAGGAATATGGAGCGCGCTCTCATAGGCCGCGGAGGTGAAGAGCTGGCCCGGAAGGTCGTCGCTGGGCGCCGCGGGCCGAGCGCGCGGGGCGTACCAGAAGATCACGTGGCCGACGAGGGCAAGCACGCCGAACGCGACGACCCAAGGCCAGCGTCGGCGCGCCGGGCGGCCGGAAGGAAGTGGCTCGGCTCGGGGCGAGGTAGGCACAACCCGGCGCGTCTCGGGACGGTTCACGGACGACATCGGACACGATGTTGCCCGCCTCGCTCGGCAAGCGCAAGCGGCCTCGGGCGCCTTTGACGCCGAACCGCACGACGCTTATGCTTCCAACCTGCTTATGCTTCGAAACCATCAAACGGCGGCGGTCGCTCCAGCCCCGACCCGCGCGTCTCGGCCGCGGAGTCTGAACGCGTGACCCGCACCATCGCCATCGATGCACGCAAAGTCGAAGACTTCGGCATCGGGACCTACATCCGCAGCCTGGTTCGGGAACTGGCCGAGATCGACTCGACGTACCGCTATCTCTTGCTCGTGGGACCACAGGGGCGCGACGCGTTCGGCGATCTGCCCGACAACTTCGAGACGGTGCCAGAGCGGGCGCCGGTGTACTCCGTGCGCGAGCAGGTCTCGGTGTCGTTCTCGCTGCTGCGACGACGGGCCGATCTCTACCACGCGACGCACTACGTGCTGCCGCTGCTCGTACCGTGCCGCTCGATCGTCACGATTCACGACATCATCCATCTGCTGTATCCAGAATTCCTTCCGCATCGGTTTGCCCATGTCTACGCCGAGCGCATGATCCGACGCAGCCTCATGCACGGCGACCGGGTCATCACGGTGTCGCACAACACGCGCAACGATCTGAAGAATTGGTTCGGCGTCGACGGCAGCCGCATCGAAGTGGTCTACAACGGCATCGATCCGCTCTTTCGTCGCGCCAGCGCGTCGCTGTCGACCACCGGCGACCTGCCGAATCCAGTCCAGGACGACCCGGAGACCACGCATTGGCTGGAGACGTTCGGCCTCGAGCCGGGCTACCTCCTCTTCGTGGGCAATCCCAAACCGCACAAGAACCTGGACCGCGTGGTCCAGGCATACGCCCGCGCGGTCGAGCGGGACCGGATTGAGGCACCGCTGGTCTGCGTCGGCGATCGCACGGGCACCCAGCGGAAGGTGCAGATGCGGGCGGATCAGCTGGGCATCACGGATCGGCTGGTGTTCCTCGGCCACGTGCCGCAGGAGGCCCTGCCGGCGCTCTACCGCTCGGCCGCCCTCTTCTTGTACCCGACGCTTTACGAGGGATTCGGCCTGCCGGTCGTCGAAGCGATGGCGTCGAACGTGCCGGTGCTGACGTCGAACACGTCGGCGCTCAAAGAGATCGCCGCTGACTACGCCCACCTGGTCGACCCGCTCGACGTCGACGCCATGGCCGATGGCATCGTCCGCTGTCTGCGCGACGACGCGCTGCGCAAGCGCCTGCGCAAGGCCGGCCGGCGACGGGCGCGCGACTTCACCTGGCGCCGAGCGGCCGAGAAAACCCTCGCCCTCTACGAGCGGACGCTCAATCGCTCGAAGGACTCGACGTCATCGGCCGCGGAGTCCGCGTGACGACGAGCATCGAGCGCAGCGCGTCGGACGCCGGAACCGCTGGACCGGCCGAAGCCGGGACGATCGAGCCCAGTCGCGCCTTCGTCGACGCGACGCGCGGGCTGCGGGTGGCGCTGGTGCACGACTGGCTCAACGGCATGCGTGGCGGAGAGAAGGTGCTCGAGGCGATCGCGGCGCACTTCCCCTCGGCGCCGATCTACACGCTCTTTTGCGTGCCCGAGGCGATCAGCCCGGCGCTGCGCCGTCACGACATCCGCGTCTCGATGCTGCAGCGCACGGTCCCTGGACGGCTGCTGCGGAGCTCCTACCGCTATCTGCTGGCCGCCTTTCCTCGCGCCATCGAAGAATTCGAGCTCGGCGGCTTCGATCTCGTGGTGTCGACGAGCCATTGCGTGGCGAAAGGCGTGCTGCCGGCGCCCGAGGCCCTCCATCTCAGCTATTGCCACAGTCCCATGCGCTACGCCTGGGATCTTGAGCGTCAGTACTTTCCTCGACGCCGAGGGCCGGTGGCGGCCGCGCGCGGCGCGGTGCTCTCGGCGCTGCGCGTCTGGGACGTTGCCTCCACACCGCGGGTCGACGCCTTCTGGGCCAACTCTCGCTTTGTCGCGCGCCGCATCGAGCGGTTCTACGATCGCGAGGCCGAAGTCTTGCCACCGCCCGTCGACGTCGAGCGATTCGCCGCCCCGGCGGGCGAGGAAACGACGGTTCGGCGGGGCGTGGTGGCCGTGTCGGCGCTCGTCCCATACAAACGATTGGATCTCGCCATCGACGCCTGCGAGCGGCTGGGCGTCGACCTCACCATCGTCGGAGACGGCCCTGAGCGCAAGCGCCTCGCGGCCCGCTGTCGACAGCACGCTCGGCTCCTGGGCCACGTCGACGGTCGAGAGCTGCAGCGGCTGCTGCGCTCCGCGCGCCTCTTCGTGCAGCCCGGCGTGGAGGACTTCGGCATCGCAACCGTCGAAGCGCTGGCCGCCGGTACGCCGGTCGTCGCCATCGACCGCGGAGGCGCCTGCGACATCGTCGAGCCCCCGACCCACGGCCTCCTCGTGCCCGAGGGCGACGTCGCCGCGCTGGCCCAGGCGATTGACACGGCTCTCGAGATGGAGTTCAATTCCTTGAAACTCGTCGAGCGGGCCAAGGAATTCTCAGGCGACCGGTTCGCGGCGCGATTCCAGCGCTCCCTTGTCGCCTCCCTCCATCAACACGTCTCCGGGTCCCTCCGACGTCTTCGTCCGTCGTCGGCCCCGAGGATCGCTTCCAACACGCGATCCGCGGGCGACACGCACGAGGTATCGCCCAGACGATGATTCGCAAACAACGACGCTCGAACGCCCTCCTTTACCTGACCGGTGATCTGCTGGCCACGGTCGCGGCGTTCTTCTTCACCTGGTTCCTGCGCTTCCAGCTCGAGGTCCCGCCCCTCACCAAGGGCGTCCCGGACTTCTCGCTGTATCTGCGCCTGCTGCCGATCGTTCTGATCCTCTGGCCGGTCGTTTTCTACTTTCACGGGCTCTACCAGAGCCGCCGCGACCGCAGCCGGGTCGACGACGCGCTCACCCTGCTTCTGGCCATCCTGGTCGCCACCTTCGTGCTGTCGGCGCTTCAGGCTTGGTACCGGCCGACGCTGCCCGGCTCCGATCGCCTCTTCACCTACAGCCGCGCGTTCATCGCCATCTTTGCGGTCAGCGATTTCGCCTTCGTGCTCTCGGCCCGCGTCTCGGTGCGCTGGTGGCTGCAGCGGCGCCGCCTCGCTGGTCACAATCTGCAGCGGATCCTGATCGTCGGCG
>JBCBCF010000089.1:0-15126 GCA_038530905.1 Acidobacteriota bacterium | reverse complement strand
CGGGATGCACGCGCTCCGGGGCGCGCAGCCAGGTCGCCGAGAGAGATCGCGGCCGGCATTGCCGCCGCCGCGTGCCGGGCGCCTGCCGCGGCCCCAAGCTCGTGACAGCCGGCGCAGCCGAGAGCTTCGACGGCGTGTGCTCCGCGGTCGAGGGCTCTGGGCATCTTGGCGCTCTGCACCTCGGCGCCCTGCTCCCGCGCGACGGTGGTGTGCATCGGCTCACCATCGAGATGGCAGGTGCGGCAGCTCGACCAGGCGAGCGGTCCCTCGAAGAGAGCGAGCTCGGCACCGGCGGCTGCCGCGACGCGATGGCCGCTCGACGCCAGGTCGGTGGCGCGTCCGTCGCCGCCGTGGCACGACACGCAGCCAAAGCTCTCCCAGGGATGGGGTGACTGCGGGCCGACCAAATCCGCCAGCGGATGCTCGCCGCGGGCGGCTCCCAGGTGGCAGGTGGCACAGCGGTCGACCGTCGGGCCGGAGGGTGTTGCGATCGTCGCTTCTTGGATCGCGAGGCTCGGGTCGAGAGCGTCGAGGCCAGGCAGCTGCCAGAACCAGGCGGACTGCAGGGCGGCGAGCCGCTGTTCGAGCTCATCCACCTCGCGGGCAATCGCGTCGCTCGGCAGAGCGAGGGCAGCTCGCCGCGCGTCGACCAGCTCTTCGAGAGCCTCGACCTCGCGCCGCTGCGCGCGGCGTGCAGCTTCGTCCCCTGGCGCAGCGTCCGCCGCTCGGCGGCGCAGCCTCTCGAGCTTGCGCTCCAGCCTGCCAAGCGCGGCTTGCTCCTCGATGTGTTGAGTCGCAGCGTCGACGTTGGCGGGCCGTTCGGCGGCCTTCGCGTCCTGCAGCCGGGCGCGGGCCGCCTCGAGCTTCGTCTCGATCTCGGCGCTGAGCGCCGCGCGGTCCGCCCGCTGCGCGGCATGCCAGGGCCGAGCCTGTTGGGCGAGGCCGAGGCCGATCGTCCCGACCAAGGCGACGAGGAGCGCGACCTTGAGCGCCGGCGGCAGGCGAGTCCCGATCACCATCTGAAGCCGATCTCCGGCGCGTCGATCCAGACCTCGACGCCGACGCTCCACAGCAGGAACAGCCGCAGCGGCACGGCGGCCAGCACGGTCGTGAGTCCGACGAAGAGGACAAAGCGCGTGGAACCGAGCCGGCGTCGGTGGCGCGTCGCCAGGCCGCGCGTTGCCCGCAGCCGGAGGAGGATCCAGGGCGCCAGCAGCAGAGCGCCGAGCGTCAGCAGCCCGGCGGCCTCGCGGACGATCCAGGCCGCCGGCAGTTCCAGGTCCAGAAGGTGTTCCCAAAGTCGCGCAGAGAGCGTGCGCTCCAGGCGGCGGCCGGTCGCTCCTGCGTCGTCACCGAGCTCCCAGATGCCGAAGAGCATCGGCAGCGCGCCGACGGCGGCGACGAGGAAGAGGAAGAGGGAGATCTCGTCGCGCCGCCCGACCTCGTCTGGACCGCGCGTGTCGAAGCTCGGCAGGAGCAGCAAGAGGGCGATCGCCGCGGTCGGCAGAACGCCCCAAATGAACCACGGCGTCAGCCGGTCGTCGAGCCAGCCGAGTCCGGCGAGAAGCCACGGGGCTTCCGAGTTGGCGGAAGCCGGCCACAGCGCGGCCGCCGTCAGCACTGCCGCGGCCGCGACGGATGGCGCGGCGCGCGCGAGAACCGACGGCGTGCCGGGCACTCGCCCGGCGCGCGGTCGGGCGGTCGGAGCAGCTGACGCACCGCGCAGAGCCGCGCGGCGCTCGGTGCCCTCGAGGTGGAGAGCGCGCGCACCGTAGACGCCGAACCCGGCGAGAAACGCCACCGCGGCCCACGCGCCGAGCGGCGAGACGGTGCTCGGTGCCGTGGCGGTTTGGAGACCGCCGGCCGCGCCGAGCGCCAGCCACAGCGCGCCGAACCCCCAGGGTGGCCAGCCTGCCGGGAGGCGCAGAGCGATGCCCACGCCGAGCAGCAGGAGCAGATAGAACCCCAGCTCGGTCATGCGCTCGCCCCGCCGGCAGGATCTTCAGCGGGCTCGGATCTTTCGGGAGAGGCGAGCAGCCTCCATGCGGCGAGCGCCGTCCCGACGGGCAGAACCAGGCAATGGATCGCCCACGTGGCCCCCGAATCCAGCGCGCCGCCGGTGCCGATGGCCGCGGCGACCAGCGCACACAGCACGACCGCGGTCCGCCAGCTGCGGGGTCGCCGACCGGCGTCGGGGAGGGCCCGGAGGATCAGGCCGCTCGCCGCCAAGATCAGAAAGGCGGCGCTCCAGGCGTGCACGTCGAGCAAAAAGGCCCATCGGCTCGTAGCGCGCAGCTCGGTCGACCGGTCGACGCCCGCCGGCAGCGGGCCGGGGTCGACCGCGGCGAGTCCGATGCCGCTCGCGATGGCGAGTGCCAAGAGCACAACGACCGTCTGCGTCCAGGGCGCCTCGGCAGGGGCCGCCATCGGCGCTTCGACGAAGTCAGCGGTCGCATGGCCTGCTGCTTCTCCGCCGACCGCCGCTCCGGCCGCCGGCTCGACGACGGCGTCAGACAAAGGAGCCACGGCGTCCGACTCGTGACGTTCTGCATCCATTGCGTCTGAATGCTACCGTCGCGCGTCGGCGATGCGGAGCGCGGCGTGCCCCGGATGAAACCGGCGGCTGAGCGATGCGTATGAACCTTTCGGCGCTCGCGAGTCGGCGAGCGGCGCGAGACGAGGAGGCAGGCGAATGGCTTCAGGGCGCGGAGCAGGATGTGCAAAGTGGGGATGCATGGGGTGTGCGGCGATGATTGCCGCGGCGCTCGGCCTCTTCTTGCTGCTGTTCGCCCTCCAGATGACCACCGACACGACGCCGAAGCCGGTGGTTGAAGAGGCCAGCCACGCGCTGCCGGACCCGCCCCCACCGCCCGCAGCCCCTGATCCGTCAGAGTTCGACCTCGGCGACGGTCCAGGGTCGATCGACCTGCCGGACTTCCCTCGGGACGAAGTCGCAGCGGGCGAGCTCGCGCTGGATCTCAGCTACGGCGAGTTTGAGGTCCGCCCGGGCCCCGTGGGCGAGCCAATTCGGGTCGAGGCTGATTTCGACAGCCGTCGCTTCACCTTGCGCGAGGAGATGACCGAGCGCGACGACGGGACCTGGCGCTACAGCGTCGGATTCGCTCCTCGCGGTGGCTTTCTCGGCCTGCTGATGCGGCCGGGCAGCGGGCCGGCGAATCGGGTGACGGTGGTGGTGCCGCAGGGACATCCGCTCAGCTTGGTCGGCTCGGTCGGGCTGGGCGAGAGCAGCTTCGATCTCACCGGCCTGTGGCTCGAGACCGTCGATCTCGAAGCCAAGATGGGCGAGGTGCTCGTCGAGTTCCGCGAGCCGTCGCCGGTGCCGATGACGAGCTTCGACATGCGCTCGCGCATGGGCGAGGTCGAGATCCGCGGTCTCGGCTCTGCCAGCCCGCGAGCGGTCAACGTCCAGCACCGCATGGGCGAGCTGCTGCTGGACCTCGCCGGCCCCTGGGTGCGCGACGCGGAGATCGAAACCTCCGTGCGCATGGGGGAGAGCAACATCTGGGTCCCGTCTGATGTGCGGGTTGAGATCGACACCGCCAGGGTCGAGATGGGCGGGCTCCGCCTGCCGCGATTCGACGAGAGCGACAACCTGCCGGAGGACAGCCCGACGCTGCGGCTGCGTGCCCAAGGCGGCATGGGCGAGCTCTCGATCGAGCGGATTGCGCCCGGCTCCCTCGACTGAAGATCTGTGGTTCCCACCGCCCGCCCCGACCGATCACTGGCCCAGACAGAAAACGGCCGACCCGCTGTCGGGTCGGCCGTTTGAGTCGATCGGTCGTCGCGGTCAGGGAGCGGCGGCCGGCATGAAGACCTGGAACGTCAGGCTGGCGTCCACCACGTCGTTCGGCTTCCAGGCGAACGGCTTGGTCTCGTTGACCAACCACAGCTCGAGCTGGTCGCCGTAGAACGGGCTGCCGAGCACCGCCGTCTGGCCGCCGGGGATGACCTCCCGCATGATCGGGCCGTCGGGCGTCATCTCGCCGACGAAGCGCCGCGCCGGCCCGGAGCCGAAGGTGAACTCGTTCGGTCCGTCGGCTCGCACGCTGTGCGCCGACGCGTCGAGGGCGCCGAAGCCGCCCTGCCGCGCCACGCCCGGCAGATTCGGATCGAGATCGTCGAAGCCCGCGGCCGGCGGCATCGAGAACGGTGCGCCGAGCGGATGGTCGAACGTGATCCGGTGCAGCTTGCCCCAGCGATAGTCGCTCTGATCGAGCGAGTTGCCGAAGGCGACGCCGAAGGTGTCGGACGCCAGCAGATCGAGCGCTGACAGAAGGGCGCCAAGGAGCACGACGTCGCGCTCGTCGGCAGGATCGTCGACGCCATCGACGACGAAGAAGTCGACACCGGAGGCGCCATTGCCGCCGAGCGCGCCAAAGCGATCGAGGACCGTGCGCAGCGCCGTCATCGACTGGCTGCTGCCGGGGCCGAAGCCGTTCAGGCCGATGCGCTCGAGCGTCCCGTCGATCACGGCCTGCACGACCTGTCCGCGCCAGACCGAGTAGATCGTCGCCGCCACGCTGGCTTCGATCTCGGCCGCGCCCGGTGCCGGCAGACCACCGACGCCGTCACCGGCGTCGTAGCCTTCCGGAATGCCCGTCGGGAACGAATAGTCCCAGGTCTCGAAGCGCTCGATCGCTTCGACGACGCCGAGATCCGCCGCCAGCGCGGCAAGCGCCGGGTCGGCATCGCCGGCGGTGCCGCGATCGAAGGCCTCGAGGAGATGCGGCACCAGGATCTCAGGGTCGAGCAGCTCCACGTTGCCCTGGAAACGCTCGAAGTCGGCGAAGCTGAACGAGCCGTCGCCGTCGAGCTCGTCGAGGAAGAGACGCAGCAGGCGACCCTGGCGGAAGCCCGAGGCGTAGCCTGGCGAGAGGTAGAAGAGCCCCTCGCCGCCTCCGCGGACCTGGTTGAGCGGGTCGTTGTCGAGCGTCGTGCCGACCGGGTCGTTGTTGGCGTTCAGGATGTAGCCCGCGGCCGGATTGACGATCTGCGGCATCTCCTCGAACGGCAGGATCTGGTAGGGCAGCGCCTGGTTCGCCGGCGGCATCGCATCAGGATCGAGACCGAGCCACTCGTGGCGCAGCGCTCCGCTGCCGTCGCGGACGAAGAACGGCGGCACGCCGCCGTCGGGGGCCATCAGATTCTGCAGGTCGTCGCGCAGCGGCATCTCGGCGCTGGTGAAGTAAGCGATCGCGCCGTCGGTCTGCGCCACGGCCCAATTCTGCGACCCGACGTCGAACCACTGCAGCGCTTCGCGGAAGTCCTCGATGGTGCGCGCGCGCGACAGCAGGCGGATGAACGTGGTCTCGAAGGTCGGACCCCAGCCGGTGTATTGGACGCTGAACGCGACCGTCGGATCGACCGGGTCGATCGCGACGACAGGCCCGTGGTTCCGGCGCGGCACCACGAGCGTGGCGCCACCCTCCAGTAGGTCGACGTCGGCGACGGTCGGATTGTCGAGCATGCCGTCGAGCTGGTTGACCTCGTAGGTCTCGAAGATGATCTCCGCCGGCTCGACCTCGCCCTGATAGCGCGTGCCGATCGGCAGGCCGAGCATCGGATCGATCACCAGCTCTTCCTGATAGACGTCCGTCACGTCGAGCGCGTTGACCGTGGAGCCCCAGCACAGCGAGGGCGTGCAGCCCTGGATGATGCCCGGCGTGCCGGCGAAGCTGACGCCGAAGACGTTGAGCGGCGCATCGACGCCCTGCCGGACGCGCATCTGCACTTCGTAGAAGGTCGACGGCGTGTCGAGGCCCAGATGCGGATCGTTGGCGATCAGCGGGAAGCCGGAATCGGTTCGGCTGCCGTCGGCGATCCACCAATTGCTGCCGGTCTCACTGTCCGGGCGGTCGAGGGCCTTGGAGAGCGCCGGGATCGCGCGCCAGCGGTCGACCACGCTCGAGGCGAGCCGCATCGCCGTGGCGTCGAGGTAGCGACTCTCGGCCTTGGCCGACGGATCCGCGTCGGCAACCGCCGGCGCCGGGGACGTCGTACCGGCGCCCTGAGGAATCGACAGTGCATCGTCGAACGGCTGCGAGCGGAAGAAGTCCTCGAAGAAGAGGATCGTGCCGTCGAAGCCGCCGGCCTGACCGGCGGCCTGGAAGGCGAGCAGCGACTGCGTGCGATCGAGATCGTCGAGGTCGAACGACAGGCCGAACGCCAGGCCCTTGGTGAGCGTGATCGAGTCGACGATCGTCCACGGTTCGAGGCTGCTCAGCTCGAGCGCTTGATGCTCCGGCGGCAGGATGCCCTGCGCGATCCAGGCGTTGACGCCGTCGACGTACGCCTGCATCCACGCCAGGTCTTCCTCGCCCATGGCGGCTTCCGTCCGCGCCGCAGCGCGGTGCAGGCCGAGCGTGCGGAATTGGATGTCTTGATCCAAAGCGGCTTCTCCGACCACCGCCGCCAGGCGTCCTGAGAACGTCCGGCGGAGAAGGTCCATCTGGAAGAAGCGATCCTGAGAATGCACGTAGCCGAGCATGAAGAGGGCGTCGTGCTGGTTGAGCGCGAAGATGTGCGGCACGTTGTTCTGATCGCGGCGCACGCGCGTCGTTTCGATCAGACCGTCGATCTCGACGGGAGCGAGCTTGACAGCCGGATCGTCGGCCGGCTCGGCGGCATGGGCGGGGAGGACCGCGAGAGCAAGAACAATCGAAGCGATGAGCGTCGCCGCGAGGGCGCAGTTCCGCGCGGAGGACGCGTGGTCCGACGTGGGCTTCATGGAGGCTCCTTTTGCCGTGCTGCGGCAAAACACAACACGAAGGTTCGGTGGGGAAATGAAAGCGCTACACGCCATCGTAGCAAGTTGCCATCGACCCGCGGGTAGACTGTCGCGCCACGACGACCACCGAGCGGATCGCTGAGCGCGAACCGCCGATCTCGACCCCGGCGCCGGCCCTGAACTTTCCTGGAGAGACCATGAGCGAAACGTCCACCAACGTGCAGATCCGGCTGCGAGAGCGCCCTGAAGGCGCGCCATCCGCGGCGACTTTCGAGACCACCCGCGAAGCGGCCCCGGAGATCGGCGAGGGCCAGGTCCTGGTGCGCAACCTGATGCTGTCACTCGATCCCGCCATGCGTGGCTGGATAAGCGATCGCAAGAGCTACATCGAGCCGGTCGGCCTCGGAGACGTCATGCGTGGCCTGACGGTCGGCGAGGTCGCGGCCTCCCGCCACGACGCGTTCGCTGTTGGCGACCGGGTCAGCGGCTCGCTCGGCTGGCAGGAATGGGCGGCGGCTGAGGCGCGCGAGCTGCAGAAGCTGCCGCCCGAGGGCCCGCTCGAGTGGTACCTCGGTCCGCTCGGCATGACCGGGCTGACGGCCTACTTCGGTCTGCTCGACATCGCCGACCTGCGCGAAGGCGACATCGTTCTCGTGTCGGCGGCGGCGGGCGCTGTCGGCTCTGTGGTCGGCCAGATCGCCAAGATCAAGGGCTGTCGGGTGATCGGCACCGCCGGCACCGACGAGAAATGCGCCTGGATTCGCGACGAGCTCGGCTTCGACGCGGCGATCAACTACAAACGAGACGATCTGGACGCCGCTCTGCGGGAGGCCGCGCCGAAAGGGATCGACGTTTATTTCGACAACGTCGGCGGCGAGCTGCTCGACCTCGCGTTGCGTCTGCTGCGCCGCGGCGCACGCATCGCCCTCTGCGGTGCGATCTCGCAGTACAACGCGATGGACGACGTCCGTGGACCGTCCAACTACCTCTCGCTGCTGGTCAACCGCGCGCGCATCGAAGGGTTCATCGTCTTCGACTTCGCGCCGCGCTATGGCGAAGCGCTCGCGGAGCTCGGTCAGTGGGTTCAAGACGGCAAGATCCAGGCGCGCTTCGAAATCGTCGAGGGACTCGAGAACGCGCCGCAGGCTCTCGGCCGTCTCTTCGACGGATCGAAGAGCGGCAAGCTCGTCGTGCGCATCGCTCAGCCTGCCGCCCGGTGACGATTCGGCGACGCGGGCCGCGCCCGCGGACGCTCGCGTGATGCGCGAGGCGCTGCATCGCCTGTGGCTCGAGGTGCGCTGGTCGTCCTGGTTCCAGGAGCTTCCAGAGTGGCTGCATGATCCGCCCGGCGTCTTTCTGCTGTTGCTTCCAGCCCTCGGCGCGTTCTGGACCCTCGGCTGGCTGGCCTTCGGCCGCGAGCGCCGGACACCTGACGGTGCGCGGGCGTCCCGCGACGCGACGCGGCGCGACCTGGCTGCGATGCGCCAGGCTGGCAATCATCTCGGCCTCGGTGAGCATCACGAAGCAGTCGGGGAGTTCACGAAGGCGCTGCGCGCCTATCGGCGCGGCGGTCATGCGCGGGAGGAAGCGGTCCTCCTGCGCCGGTTGGGACGCGACCGCGAGGCGCTCTCCGTGGCGCGAGCGTCAGGGCAGTGGCGGATCGTCGGTGAGATCGCGGCCGAGCGTGGCGACGAGCGCGACTCGGCGGGGGCCTTCGAGCGGGCGGGCGATCTTTATCTGGCGGCCCGCGCCTGGGATCGAGCCGAGGAGCCGCTGGCCGCGGCCCGTTGCTACGTGGCCGCCGGCGCCGAAGGCGAGGCGATCGCGCGGCTCGTTCGCCTGGATGCGTCGGTCGACGCCGCGGCCCGGCGCGAGCGCGTCGATCTTCTCGATCGGGCGCTCCGCGCCGGGCTGGCCCAAGGCGGTGCCTCCGCGCTCAGTCTCGACGCCGCAGGCGCGGTTGAACGCGGCGTTCAGCTGTGGCTCGAAGAGGGAGAACCGCGGCGAGCCGGCAAGCTGGCGATCGATTGCGGCCGCCCGGACCTCGCCGTGCCGGTGCTGCGCGATCACGTCGAGCCGAGTCTCGAGAGCGCGGAAATCTGCGCGCGAGCCGGTGCCCATCTCGCCGCAGCGGAGCTCTACGATCGCCTTGAGCGGCCGCGACAGGCGTCGCTGGAGCGTGCCGAGCATCACCTGCGTCGCAACGAGGCGGCGCAGGCCGCCGGCTTCTTCGACGCCGCGGGCGAGCCAGCGCAGGCGGCTGAACAGTGGGCTGCCGCGGGCGAGTTGGAGCGCGCGGCAGAGCGCTTCGAGCACATCGGAGACGCTGAGACCGCGCGTCGCCTGCGTCAGGAGGTGGAAGGGTCCGGCGCCGCGGCCGGCGTCGGCGCCTCGCCGAGCCAGTTGCCGACGCTCGGGCCTCCGCGCCGGGACGATGCGCCCGACTCGATCCCGGACTTCGGCTTGGATCTAACAGCGGCTCTCGAAGAACAAGCGCTTGAAGCCGGCGCCCCGGTCTCCGGAGGTGCGGCGCGCGCGACTCGCGGGGTCGAGCCGACGGACGAGCGTCGCTATCGGCTGCTCGGCGAGCTAGGCCGCGGCGGCATGGGCATCGTCTACCGCGCCGAGGATCGGGTTCTCGAGCGTCAGGTGGCCTACAAGGTGCTGCCGGAACGTCTCTCCACCGGCCTCGAGGTGGAACCGGAGGTTCTCCTCGCGGAGGCGCGGGCCGCCGCGCGGCTGTCGCATCCGAACATCGTCCAGGTCTACGACGCCGGTCGCCGCGACGACGCCGACGGCGGTGGCTTTTTCGTCGTGATGGAGCTGGTGCGCGGTGACAACCTCGAGACGCTGCTGCGCCAACGCGCCATGTCGGTTCGCGGTGCCGTGCAGGTCGCACAGCAAATCGCCGCGGCGCTGGCCCACGCTCACGCGCGCCAGCTGATCCATCGCGATCTCAAGCCGTCGAATCTGCTGTGGAGCGACGAGCGGCGGATCAAGCTGACGGATTTCGGCTTGGCGAAGGTCTTCCAGCCGTCGCTCGGCAAGGTCGTGACGCGACCGGCCGGCACGCCGAGCTATATGGCGCCGGAGCAGATTCTCGGCGAAGGGGTGGATCCGCGCACGGATCTCTATGCGTTCGGCTGTGTGCTCTTCGAGATGCTGTGCCGTCGGCCGGTCTTCGCCTCGGGGCCGCCGGGGCTTTACCACCACCTGCACAGCCCGCCGCCCGATCCCCGAGACCTGCGCCCGGAGATCCCGGACGAGATCTCGGCTCTGATCTTGGACTGCCTGAAGAAAGAGGCGGCGCAGCGTCCGGAGTCGATTCGAGACATCCAGGCGCAGCTTTCGGCCGCCTCGCTCGGCTGACGCTTCGGCGCGCCGAGGCGTCGTCCGCCGGCGGGTTGGGACCGATCAGCCGTCGGCTGCCGCGTCGTCCGCCGGTTGGCTCCACGGCGGCACGAGCCCCATGCCGCGCACGTAGGCGATGAGCTGGCCGACATGCTCGTGGCTATGTGCCGAGAGGATCATGAATGTCGAGCGAGCGCTGCGCTGCTGGCCGAACACCTCGAGCTGTCGGTCGAGGTCGCCGGGCGCATCGGCCGCCTGCATCACGGCGGCCTGCGACCGCCGAAGCCAGGTGATGACCTCTTCCTTCTCGTGCACGACCTCTTCGAGGTTGGTGGGCAGATCGTCGGGGCGCTCAGTGCCCAGCATGCTGGCGAGCCAGAAGTTGGCGTTCGCCACGTGCATGAGCGACTGCGCCACCGACCGCACCTCGACCGTCGGGCGGTGGTCGAATTCTTCGGCCGGTACCACCTCCGCCAGGTCGAGCAGCTTGTTCGAGGTCCGTTCGAAGTCGGTCTTGAAGTCTGAAGCGAAGCCCTCGGCGGTGAGCGGAGTGGCGACGAGCGCAGTCAGCGCCAGGCAGCCGACCAGGCGAACGGTGAATGAGAGGCGAGAAGTCATGGCGATCTCCAAGAAACCGACGGCCTGCGGCTTCGGCCGCTCGGCGGCGTCGAAGTGAAACGTCGAGGTTCGGACGCCGACTCAATCTATCCGACGGGACGCGAGCCCGTCAGATTCGACGAGCTGGACGGCCGGCGCGTCGCGTCGATCGCCAAGAAACGGCAGCTCGGCACGCACCGCTCGAACACGCTGAGGATCCAGGTCGGCCACGAGCAGCGCTTCTTGATGCGCGGCGCTCGCGAGGTGCTCTCCAAGCGGGTCGATCACCGCACTATCCCCGGCGTAGCGTAGGCCGCCGCCCTCACCCACCCGATTGACCCCCACCACATAGGCTTGATTCTCGATCGCCCGCGCGGCGAGCAGCGTGCGCCAGTGCTGGCGCCGCGCCTCCGGCCAGTTGGCGACGACCAGGAAGGCCTCGACGTCGAGAGCCTGATCCCAGAATTCGGGGGCGAAGCGGAGGTCGTAGCAAACCGCGAGCGCGCAGCGAACTCCATCGATCGGGACCACCAGCCGGTCGTCACCAGCGGCGAATCGGGCACCTTCGCCGGCCGGTGAGAAGCCGAAGCGCTTGGCGTAGCGGTGCAGCGAACCCGCGGGCGACGCCAGCACGAAGGTGTTGCGCGGCCGGGGAGTCGGCGGCGTCGCTGCCTCGGGCTGCTGATCGGGGTCGGCGCCGGGCGGCAGCTCGGCGATCGAGCCGCCGATCCAGGCGCCGTGGCGTGTCGCGAGCTCCACGAGGCGCTGTACGCTCGGACCGTCCCACGGTTCGGCGACGCGCTCGACCGACATCGAGAATCCGGTCGGAAACATCTCGGGGAACAGGACCAGGCGCGCGTCCCGATCGACCGCCGAGGCGACCCAGTCGTCGAGTCGGGCGAGGTTCGAGCGGCGGTCTTCCCATTCGAGATCGATCTGCGCCGCCGCGACGCGCAGCGGCCGCTGTGCGTCGGAGCCGGCGCTCGGGCTCGGCGAAGCGGCCGCCATCATGCGGGCGTCTCGGTGAGGATCGGCTCTCCGCGAGGCAGTGCAGCCAGTCGATGGAGGCCTTCCTCGAGCACCTCGCGCCGTTTGCAGAACGCGAAGCGTACGAAGTGCCGCATCGCGGAGGTATCGGCGGTAAACGCGCTCGGCGGGATCGCCGCCACGCCGACGGTGGCGGGCAGTTGGCGGCAGAAGGCGACGTCGTCCGTGTAGCCGAGCGGGCGCAGGTCGGCCAGAACGAAATACGAGCCGCTCGGCGGGACGACGCCGAAGCCGATCTCGCGCAGACCGTCGCAGAGCAGGTCGCGCCGCTCTTGGTATGAAGCGGCGAGGTCGCGATAGAACGCGTTGGGCAGGGCGAGGGCGCGGGCGATCGCCGGCTGCAGCGGCGCCGGTGCGCAGAACGTGGCGAATTGGTGGACCAGACGCACGGCTCGGGACAGCTCTGGAGGGCCGCATGCCCAGCCGATCTTCCAGCCGGTGAGGCTGAAGGTCTTGCCGGCGGAGGAGATGACGAGGGTGCGTTCGCGCATGCCGTCGAGCGAGGCGATCGAGCGGTGCACCGCGTCGTCGTACACCAAGTGCTCGTACACCTCGTCGGACAGCACGATGAGGTCGTGGCGTCGCGCCAGTCGCGCGACACCCTCGAGCTCGTCCATCTCGAGCACGCGGCCGGTGGGGTTGTGTGGGCTGTTGAGCACCAGCAGGCGCGTTCGCGGCGAGATCGCTTCCTCGAGCGCCTCGAGCGGCAGGCGAGCGTCGGGCCCTTGGAGCGCCACGCAGCGGTCGACTGCGCCGGCCATCGCGACCGCCGCGCGATAGGAGTCGTAGAACGGCTCGAAGAGAACGACCTCGTCGCCAGGATCGCACAGCGCCTGAATGGCGACGAAGATCGCCTCGGTGGCACCGCAGGTCACGGTGATCTCGTCGAGCGGGTCGTAGTCGAGGCCGCGAAATCGCCGCTGGTGATCCGCCACGGCACGAGTGAGCTCGAGAGTGCCGGGCATGCGGGCGTATTGATTGGGGCCGCGCCGGATGTCTTCAGCCGCCAGCTCGCGGATCTCGAGAGGGCCGTCGCGATCCGGAAAGCCCTGGCCGAGGTTGACCGCCTGGTGGCGCTCGGCGAGGACCGTCATTTCGGTGAAGACGGTGGTTCCGAAGCCTGCAAGGCGCTTGGCGACGCGCCCGCGACGCGCGGTCCGAGACATCCAGCGATCATGCCATAGGCTGCACGGTGCTCTGGGGCGGCGCCGGGTGCAGGGCCGAGCTGGTTGGGCGGGCTCTAGCGCTGCGCCGCGCGGTGCCCGGGTTCGACCTCGGCGGCGTCCTCTTCGGAACGCGACTGGAGATGCGTCGCGATCAGGGCCGCCAGCTCACCGGACCCTTCGAGCTCCGCCAAGAACGCGTCGAGCATCGGCTTCAATCCGCTGTCGCGAGGCAGGGCGACGGCATAGGCGTCCTCACCGCTCAGCCGCAGGGCGCGCTGCAGGCGATCGTCGAATGCGAGGGCGCGCACGGAACTCGAAGAGTCAGCGAGGAGGTAGTCCGCCTCGCCCTCGAGCACGGCCACGAAGCACTCGATGCTGAAGTCGACCAGGTGGAGTCGCTCCTCCGGCACACCGAGCTCGCGCAGCGCCTCCTCCAAGCTGGATCCGCGCATCACCGCTCCCCGGTGGGTCGTCAGATCCTCGACCGTCGAGATGTCACTGTCCTGAAGCGTCACGACCACGGGGTAAACGCTGTGGTACGGCCGCGAGAAATCCACCACTTCCAGTCGTGCCGGCGTGATCGAGAAGGAGCTGGCGATCAAATCCCCGCGTCCGTCGAGCAGGTCCGGGATGAGCTGAGCATAAGCAGGCTGGCTAACCGGCTGCACGACGAGGCGTACGCCGAGGTGCTCGGCGAAGGCGGCCATCAAGTCCACATCAAGGCCGTCGAAGTGTTCAATGCCGCCGCGCGTCGGCATCGGGCCGGCTGCGAGATCGACCCGGACGAACTCGCTCTCCTGATGCGGGAACGCCAGCATGACCAGCTCGCCGCTGGCCCGGACCTCATCCACGGATCGGGGATCGGCCGTCGCGGCGGGCGCTCCGGCCAGCCACGACATCAGGGCGACGATGCAGGCTCGTCGCATCCACCCGCCCGGAAGCGGACGCATCTTGGGCATGGAACCAAACCCTCCGGTCGTTCGGTGAGCATCTAGTCTATGAATTTCCGATGAAGCGTCGCGGCCGATCGCTCCTTTGAGCTCCTCGGGAGAGACTTTGGCGACAGTCTCGCGATCCGGGCGGCTCCGGTCAGGCCAGCCAGAGACGGATTGCGAACACGACCACGGTCACCGTGACCACGGCGCGGACCCATCGATGCCCTCGCCGCATTGTCCAGCGGGCGCCGAGGCGAGCACCGACCGACATGCCGACAGCAAGCGCCAGCCCGAGCCCCCAGTCAACCCGACCCGCGAGCGCGAAGAGGATCAGCGAGAGCAAGGTCGTGCAGGCCACGGTGAAGACCTTCAGCGCGTTGCCGCGCACAAGATCGAGGCCGGCGAACGTCGTCGCGGCCAGGATCAAAAACCCCGCACCGGCTTGCACGAAGCCGTTGTACACGCCGACCAGAGTGAATCCCATCGCGAGGGCCAGGCGCCGGCCGCCGCCGAGAGCGGGGCGATCGCGCGGCGTCGGACGGTAGAACGAGATCAGGCTGATCACCACCATCAGCACGGCGAGGATCCGCTCGAAGGCCGTGTCGCCGACGACCAGCGCCAGCGATGTGCCGCCGGCGGCGCCGACGAGCGCCGGCACAGTTGCCCACGGCGCCAGGTGCCGGTCCAAGAGATCGTGTCGGTCGAAGCTCCAGGTGGCGACGATCGATTGCACCAATACGCCGATACGGTTCGTGCCGTTGGCGACGCCTGCCGGCAGGCCGAGAAAGATGAGCGCCGGCAGGGTGAGGAACGAGCCGCCTCCGGCGATTGTGTTGAGCGCGCCGGCGATCACGCCGACGCCAAAGAGCAGCGGCAGTGCCGTCCAGGGGTCCATGCGGAGAGCTTAGCGGTCGCAGGCGACCTGGGCCTTCATCTTTTCTTCATCGCGAGGCTGCGGAGCGTTTACGCGATTCTCATACCGTTTCCCTACTTTCCTCGCGACCCGGCCGGAAACGCGTCCCTGCGCGCGCTGCGCCTTTGCTTGAGCAGCGCTCGGGGTCCGCTCACGCTCTCTCGCTCCGGCGGGAACCCAACCCAAGGAGGAAACGCATGCGCCTCAAGTCGCTGGTTTCGATCGGCATCGTCTCGGCTTCGCTCGTCGCTCTCCCTGCCTTCGCCCAGGTGGAGGTCGATTCCGACCTCCACGATTACGAGCCTGTCCAGGGTGTCTCGGGCACCATCAAGAGCGTCGGTTCCGACACGCTCAACAACCTGATGACCC
>JBCBCF010000088.1:0-15171 GCA_038530905.1 Acidobacteriota bacterium | reverse complement strand
GATCACCGTGCCTTGGGTGCGGGCCGCCGGCTCGCGCGCCGAGCCGCTCGTGATGCTGACCGCCTACGACGCCGCGCAGGCGCGCCTCGCCGACGCCTCGGGGGTCGACATGCTCCTCGTTGGCGACTCGCTGGCGATGGTGGTGCTCGGCCACGACGACACGCTCTCGGTGACGGTCGACGAAATGCTGCATCACGTGCGCGCCGTGCGGCGCGGGACCTCGCGGGCGCTGCTGGTCGCCGACATGCCGTTCGGCTCGTTTCACCTCGGCCCGCGCCAGGCGGTCGAAAACGCCCTGCGCTTCGTCAAGGAGGGCGGCGCGCAGGCGGTGAAGATCGAGGGCGCGCGTCCGGACGTGATCGCCGCCCTGGTCGACGCCGAGATCCCCACCGTCGCCCATCTCGGGCTGACGCCGCAGTCGCTCCACCGCTTCGGCGGCTTCAAGGTGCAGGGCCGCGGCGAAGAAGCGCGCCAGGCCGTGCTCGAGGCGGCCGATGCGGTGCAGGCGGCCGGCGCCTTCTGCGTGGTCTTGGAATGCGTGCCGGCCGCGTTGGCGCAGGCGGTCTCCGAGCGCCTCGAGATCCCCACGATCGGGATCGGAGCCGGCGTCGGCTGCGACGGCCAGGTTCTCGTCTTCCACGATCTGCTCGGCATCGAGGAGCGGCTGGCGCCGCGCTTCGTGCGCCGCTACGCCCACCTCGGCCAGATCGCTCGCGAGGCGATCGCCTCCTGGGCGGGCGACGTTCGCTCCCGCGCGTTCCCGTCGGCGGCCGAGAGCTACGCCGATCCGTCGCGGCCCGCCGCCGAGGCCCCCGACGCGACGGTGGCGGAGAAGCTCTATGGCTGAGTCGACGTCCGAGTCGACGGCTGAGTCGATGCCTGAGTCGATCGCCCTGCCCCAGGCGCCGGCACTCGAGGTCGTCGTCGAGCCGGCGGATCTGCGCGCCCGCATCGCCACCTGGCGCCGCGCGGGCTTGCGCATCGGCTTCGTGCCGACGATGGGGGCGCTGCATGCCGGCCATCTCTCGCTGATCGCGCGCGCGCGCGCCCGCACCGATCGGGTGGTTGCGTCGGTCTTCGTCAATCCCACCCAATTCGGCGCCGGCGAGGACTTCGACAGCTATCCGCGCGATCTTGCGGGCGACCGCGGGAAGCTGCGGGCCGCCGGCTGCGATCTCGTCTTCGCCCCCGAGCGCTCCACCATGTATCCGCCGGGCGAGACGATGCGCATCGACCCGGCCGGCGTCGCCGGCGTGCCCTCGCCGGCCGACGGCTTCGAGGCGACCGAACGGCCCGGCCATTTCGCGGGCGTGGCGACGGTGGTCGCCAAGCTCTTCCACCTGGTCGCGCCCGACGTCGCCGTCTTCGGTGAGAAGGATGCGCAGCAGCTCGCGGTGATCCGCCGGCTGGTGCGCGATCTGCACCTGCCGGTCGACATCGTCGCGGCGCCGATCGTGCGCGAGGAGGACGGTCTCGCGATGTCGTCGCGCAACGTCTACCTCGATCCCGCCCAGCGTCGCGCCGCCGCCGTCCTCTCCCGCGCACTGCGCGCCGCCGCCTCGCAGATCGACCAAGGCACGCGCGAGGCCGAAGCGATCCTCGGCGCGCTGCGCGCGACCCTCGCGACCGAGCCCTCCGGCCGGGTCGACTACGTCGCCCTGGTCGACGCTTCCAGCTTCCAACCCGTCGAGCGGATCGAAGGCGATTGCGTTCTGCCGATCGCCGTGCGCTTCGGCGCCACCCGTTTGCTCGACAACCTGCACATTCACTTCGATCCTCACGCACCCCACGCCGCCGTCCTCACGCGCTGAGGCGGCGTCGATCCGTTTTTTGGAGATCCCACCATGCGTCGAACCCTGCTCAAGTCGAAGATCCATCGCGCCACCGTCACCGATGCCGACCTGCACTACGTCGGCTCGATGACGCTCGATCCGCTGCTGCTCGAGGCCGCCGGTCTGGTGCCGCACGAGAAGATCGAGATCTACAACGTCACGAACGGCGAGCGCTTCGCGACCTACGTCATCGAGGGCACGCCGGGGGCTGGCGAGGTGGTGCTGAACGGCGCCGCCGCCCACCGCGCCAGCGCCGGCGACCTGGTGATCATCTGCAGCTATGCCGAGGTCGAGGAGGAGGAGCTGGACGGCCATCGCCCGCGCGTCGTCTTCGTCGACTCGGAGAATCGCATCGTCGAGCGCTCGCGGGCGGTGGTGGCGCACCGCAACCCGCTGCCGTCGCCGAGCCTCGAGGCGCCTGTCGCCTGAGTCGCCGCTGCCCGAATCGTGATCGCCTGAGTCACCGTCGCCCGAGTCGCGTTCGCACGCCCCGCCCGTGTGGCGGGGCGCTACACTCCCCGCACGATGACGACGCCTTCTCCCGACGTTCCCGCGCCCGTTACCCACGACCCGGCCGCCGCCCTGCCGGCGGTCGAGCCGCTGCGCATCGCCGATCGCACCTTTCGCTCGCGGCTGATCCTCGGCACCGGCAAGTACCGCGACAGCGCCGCGATGGTGCGCTCGTTCGAGGTGTCGGGCACCGAGATGGTGACGGTGGCGCTGCGCCGGGTCGATCTCGGCGATCCCGATCCCAGCGCGTTCATCCACCACGTGGATCAGGAGCGCTACCTCTTCCTGCCCAACACGGCCGGCTGCGCGACGGCGGACGAGGCGGTGCGCACGGCGCGGCTGGCGCGCGAGCTCGGCGGCTGGAATTGGGTCAAGCTCGAGGTCATCGCCGACGCGAAGACGCTGTTCCCGGACCTCGTCGAGACGCTGCGCGCCACGGAGATCCTGGTCGATGAGGGCTTCGTGGTCCTGCCCTACACGCTCGACGATCCGATCACCTGCAAGAAGCTCGAGCAGCTCGGCGCCGCGGCGGTGATGCCGCTCGGCGCGCCGATCGGCTCGGGCATGGGCATCCGCAACCGGGCGAATCTGCGCATCATCGTGGAGCAGGCGGAGGTGCCGATCATCGTCGATGCCGGCGTCGGCACGGCCTCGGACGCGGCGGTGGCGATGGAGCTGGGGGCCGACGGCGTGTTGATGAACACGGGCATCGCCGGCGCCGACGACCCGGTCCGCATGGCCTACGCCATGCGCCTCGCGGTCGAAGCCGGCTGGCTGGCCGCCCACGCCGGGCGCATCCCGAAGAAGCTTTACGCCACGGCCTCCTCGCCGATCGACGGCCTGATCGAGTAGGTCGGTCGATTTCGAGAAAAGCCGCCGCGGGGGGTTGCGAACCCCAGACGGCTCCTCTACAATCCCGCCTCCCGGCGACGGCCTGTCCGCCGCCTGGGAACCGCGGCAGCGGACCAAAGCACCCGTAGCTCAACTGGATAGAGCATCTGACTACGGATCAGAAGGTTTGGGGTTCGAATCCCTACGGGTGCACCACGCGTAAGCCGCTGATAACAAAAGACTTATGGCGCGTAGGCCCGCGGTGAACACCGCGGGCCTTTTCAGTTTCGTAGTCCACTCGTAGGCCGATGGCGGCAATTCCGTTCCACCCATGGGCGATTTCCCCTGGTGCGAGAGCGGGGTCGAAGGCGAGTTTTGAAGGGGTGCCCCCTTGAGAATCTGGTGGCCGCAGCCAGCCCGTGCGCCCGGCCTCCGCACCGAGACCCGTGCCGGTAGTCCCCGAGATCGGGGCGTGCGGCCTACAGGCGGACTACGCGTAGGCCACCCGCGCGGACAACATCGCGAATAGGTTGATCTAGCAAGGCACGTGCGCGCGATGGCATCTGACCGCTCGTCAGAAGGGGCGTGATCGGAGGGGTGGGCCTGATCACTTTTCGCGGGGCGGTGGAGTGCTGATCGAGCCGCCGCAGGAGCGAGGAATCGGCCGGCCGGAATTTCGTTCCTGCCCCCGTGGCGCCTGGACCTGCTGAGCGGCCACGGCGACCTCCCCCTCAAACCCGCGCCCACAGCGGACGGCCGTGCGCAGATCGCTTACCCCACTCTGCGCACGATATTAGGGGTTACCGAGCATCGCCTCGGCCATCTCGGCAACGAAGCCGCGCTGCGCACGACGACCCGGACGGAGCGGATGGTGCTTCCGCCACAGGTTCTCTGCCTCGCGGGCGCTGGTGTGGTCGTACCGCGCGGTGGTGCTGATGCTGGCGTGACGCATGTGGTGTTGCACCACTCGCTGCTCGGCCCCGGCTTGGAGCAGGTGCGTGCACGCCGAGTGCCGCAGGATGTGAGGGCTGATCCTGCGACCGCGCGGGCGGATCTTCGCGCCGGCCAGGTGGCGGCTGATCGCTCGGTAGGCAGTCGAGGTGGCCATCGCGCGGCCGCTGCGACGAGCTGAGGGGAAGAGGAAATCGCTCTCCGGGTCGATCTCGAGGCGGTGCTCTCGGGTGTAGGCAGCGAGCAGGCGGGCGACGATTGCGTCCCGCCAGTAGACGACCTGGTCCTCGCTCGCCCACTTCGCGTGCCGGATCCGCAGGACCCGGGCGTCGTCGACGTCGGGGACGCGCACCACGTCCGCGACACGCAGCCCAGCCACCTCGCCCACTCGCAGCGCCCCGCAGTATGCGACGGCCGCCATCAGATGATTCCGCGCCGCCAGAGGGTCCCTCGGCAGTCGGCCTGGACGGGGCCCATAGACGACCCTCCTCACCTCGGGCCGGGTCAGCGACCCGGGCCGCCCCTGATAAAGCTTCGGCAATGCGACGGCAGCGAGCGGGTTTCTCGGCACCTGGCCGTCGGCGGCGAGGTAGGCGCCGAGGGACCGGGCCGCAGCGATCCGGACGCGCAGCGTGCCGCTCGATCGGCCGCTCGCAAATTCCCTGCTCAGCGCCGCCTCCAGGTTCTTCGGCGTGAGATCGGCTACGTCGACCCGTTCACCAAAGAGGACGACGATGGACCGGCGATAGAGACCGATCGTGTTCTCAGCGAGGCCGCGGACGACCCGGAGATGGTGGCACCATCGATCGAGGAGAGAGCCGGCCGCAGGCTTGGTCGCTTGACTTCCCATGCGGGATGTTCTAGCGCATGAGCGACGACAGCGCCAAGCCAGCCCGCCGCCCAGGTCGGCCACCGGGCCCTTGCTCCGATCGCGAGCGCGCCCAGCGCCGGACCGCGGCCCTGAAGCACGGCCGCTACGCGGCGACGACGTCGAGGCGCACGCTTCGCCCGTGCAAAGAGGCCGGCTGCCCGCTCGACTACCCGTGCGAAGCGAAGCAGCTGGCCGACGCCGAGGGGCTGGGCCTCGAGTCCTGCATCGCAGACGTCGTGCTCGCGCAGCGTGACGCGGACGTCTTCCGGCAAGCCCTCGAGGACGGCGACCCGTCGGTGCTCGACGACCTGGTCGCCGGCCACCTGGGCACGATGTCCAGGGTACTCGAGCAGGGCGTGCGCCAGATGCTCGTCGACGGCATGTCGATCGAAGAGGTCTCCTACGACGCCGACGGCAACGAGATCGTGCGCGAGGTTCCGCACCCCAACGCTCGCACCGCGATCGAGATCATCAAGGCGCTGGGCCTCTCGCTCCCCGAGCAGCGCCTCACCCGCCGGTCGCAGGGCGAGGGTGCCAAGGACGACGCGATCGGCGACTTCTTTGGCTGGGCGCAGAGCTCTCGGCGGGACGAGTTGCCGTGACCCAGCGCGACTGGCGCCTGCCGACCGATCAGCGCGAGTCTCTTCACGCACTTCACGAGGAGATGCCCGCGTGGATCGAGGCCGAGCTCGAAGCGCGCGGCGCGTCGTGGCGGCAGCTGCAGCGAGGAGATCTCGAACTCGGCGTGCCGCCGTTCGGGTCCTCGTCGATGACTCCGCTCGAGCGCCTTCAGTGGCACATCATGTGGCACGACCCGGTCGTTTTCGCCGAGTGTATGTTCCTCGAGTCGCCCGAGAATGACCCAGGGCCCAGCGGCAAGTGGCGGCTCTGGGACTACCAGAAGAAGAGCCTTCGGTGCCCCCACGACATCGTCAATCGCTCGGCGTCAGGCACCGGCAAGACGCGAGAGCTGGTCGTCATCATCCCGTGGGCCGGCGCCACCCGCCCGGGCAAAGTTCTCGTTGTCGGTGATCAAGATGGCACGGTCGCCCAGGTCTGGCGCGACATCCAGTTCATCGTCGACGCCAACCCGTGGCTGCGGAAGGTCTTTCCGAAATCGGGCCGAACTCAGAGCCCGCGGCGGTTGATGGTCGCGGCGAACGGGAACGAAATCATCTTTTTGCCGACGGGCCTCGACGGACAGCCGATTCGAAACCAGCACGCACACAATTTCGTCCTTTGCGACGAATGCGACAAGTGGACCAACCCGATCATCTGGACGGAACTGTGGCGCGCCGTCAAGCCCTCGACGCGGGTCCGCCTCTACTCAAAGCCAACCGGTCGCACCGACACGAGGTTCATCCAGATCGCGCAGTCGGCGCCACTCATCGACGAGGTCCTCGCCGGCCGCGGCCAGACCTCCCAGATGGGAGGCAAAAGCGCCGCGAGCCACGTCCACTGGGTGCAGGTCCACTGGCGTAAGCCAGACATGCCGACGTGGACCGACGAGGAGGACGCCCGCCTCGTCGCGCAATACGGTGGTCGCCAGACGAGCGGCTACCAGCAGAATGTCCTAGGCGAACTCGGCGACCCCGAAAGCTCGATCTTCTCCCGCGAGCGGGTGCGGGCCGCTCTCGCGCCCCATCCAGCCTACCGAGCCGTCGTCATGTCGTTCGACGAGCGAGAGGGCACGGTCGACGAGGAGGTGCGCCGGTGCAACCCGCTCTGGGCTTCGGGGTCTGACGACGCGGGTGCTCAGATCATCGAATGGTCGCTCCGCCACCGCGCGACATCAGTTGACGTCGTCAGCCTGGCGCTCGAGACAGCCCGCCGCGCGCTGCCGCATGGCGGCGCCGGCCACGTCGCCGGCGCCGACTTCGGCTACATCGACGATCCGACCGAGATCGTGGTGGTCGATATGGCGCCGGCGGCCGCGCGCGCGGCGCTGCGCCTTCGCCTCGAGCGGTGCGAGTACCCGCTGCAGGTGGAGATCTTGTGCGCCCTGGTCAAAGAGCTGGGCATTTCGCTCGGCCTCGGTGGAGATGCCACCGGAGTGGGCGTCGCGATCGACCAGCTCATGCGCGAGGCCATCGCCGACCCCAGCGACTGGTCAGGCTTCAGCTGGGGCCGCCTGATGACAGTCACTGACGCCGCCACGGGCGAGCCGGCCCTCGACGACGTCGGCCGCGAGGTCCAGGTGCCGCTCAAAGAGCGGGCGACGCAGCTCCTCGAAGACCGGATCCAGCGGGGCCTCCTCGAGCTGCCGACCGACCCAGACTTTCGCTCCGAGCTCGAGAACCACACCGTCATGTTGACGCCGAGCGGCCGCCGCCGCTTCAAGACCACCGACGATCACCTCATCGACGCGCTGCGCGCCGCGCTGCTGCGGGCCCACCTCGTCGAGCAGGGGGGGCGGAGCGGCCTGCCGCCGCTCGACCTGGTGAGAGTCGTCGCGCGTGGCTCTGATCGCCACCCTTTGCGCCCGGGACCTCGCGAGCGTCGCCGCCGCGTCACTCGGTCCACCCGCGCCGCGATGCGCCTTTGACGCCCGCCGTCTCGGGGAGGCGGCGTTCCAGTCGCGCTGCGTGCGACTGGGCAGGTGGATTTTGCCTTTGTCGGCTGGGGAGCGGGGCGATTCCTCGTTTCGGCCCTTGACGCCGCGCGGGTCATTGTGCTGGCCATGCTCGCCGCCTCCCAGGTGCGCCCCGCGCATCAGGTTCGCCGGCCTCGACGCCGTCGCCGCCCGTCTCAGCTGCGGGCGGCGACGGCGTCGGATCGTCCGGTCGCGCGCCCGATCCAGGCGCGCGTCGAGCGCCGCGGCGCCCGCCTGCGCGACGAGATGGCGGGGCGGGCGCAGACCGAGGCCGGCTACCGATGGGGCCTCGCCACCGAGGACGAGCACCCGTCGGAGATCCTGCGCACCCGCTCGCGTCCGGGCGACCGCCTCGGCGAGCTCTGGAGTCGCGTCCTCACCAAAGACACTGCGTGCCAGGGGCTCTTCCGGAAGCTCTTCGATCACGTCCTCGCGCTCGATCACACGATCGCTCCGCCCGTCGACACCCCGCTCGGCCGGGCGGCCGCGGACCTTTGCCGCCGCGCCCTCGACGCGATTCCGGACCTTGAGATCAATCTCGGGCATCAGCTCTGGGCGATGTACTCCGGCATCGCCTTCGACGAGACGATGTGGCACTCCCCGAGCCGGGGCCCGCTCGCCAGTCGCTGGGTGCCGCGAGACATCGTCGATCGGCCCATGCACCGGTTCGCCATCGTCGATGGCGAGCTGCGGGTGCGCCAGGCCCTCGAGCAGCTCGTAGCGCCGCCGCCGCACAAATTCATCGTCTCGCGGGTCGGCTCGAAAGACCTGGGCTGGCCGGTTGGCCTCGCCGACACCCTCTATTGGCCGGCCTTTCTGAAGCTTCAGGGTCGCGCGGCCTGGGCGCTGCTCGTGGACCGTTGGAGCGATCCGATGGCGACGGTCACCTACCCCGTCGGCAAGGGGCGCGACGCGTCGTCTTACACCCAGCAGCAGCAGGAGCTCGCGCTCGACGTGCTGCACCAGCTCGCCGGCGACAGCACCGGCGCCGCGATCCCCGAGGGTCTCGCGCTATCGCTCCTCGAGTCGGCGCGCAGCGGATCGGCCTCCTACCAGGAGTTCATGGTCCATTTCACCCGTGAGCAGGCGCTCACGATCCTCGGTGAAATTCAGACAAGCGGGCTCAAAAGCGCGCACGGCAGCTACGCCAGCGACCAGGTCATGTACTCGCTGCTCCTGGCACGCGTCAAACTCTGTGCGCGCGGCCTGTCGCGCACGATCGAATCGCAGCTCCTGGCCCCCATAGTCGCGATGAACCTCGGCAGGGCGGCACCGGTACCAAGGTACCGGATCGCGATCACCGACGCCGAGGATCGCCAGATGCAGATGCAGGCGCTCTCTCTCGCCCGAGATCTGCGCCTCGCGGACGTCCCGGTCGCGCACATCCGGTCGGCGCTTGCCATCCCCACGGCCTCCCCGGCCGAGGCCGTCTTCGAGTGGCCCGAGCCGGCGGATCCTTTCGCCAGCCCCACTCCGCGGTTTGCCGCGGCGTCTGCCGAGACGTCTACTCCCCGGGTCGCGCGTCTCCACCTGGTCGACGACCGGGTGGAGCGCGAGATCGACGCGACGTCCGATCGGCGCATGGATCAGGTCGACGGCGTCGGCGCCGCCTTCCGGTCCCGGCTTGATCTGCGCCTCGCGACGATCGAGGGGGAGCTCGATTCGCTCTACGCGATGAGCGCCTTCTCTCCCGGAGGCGATGGCTGGCTCCGCGCCGCCGACCTCCTCGCAGGCGACGATGGCGCCACCCCGGTCGAGGGAGCATTGATCCACGCCACCGGCCTAGCGTTCGCCGAGCTGTCGACCGACGGGGTCCCGCTGCTGCCCTCCGCCGCACCGGCCGCCGAGGGGCCGATCGACCTTCCGCTCCAGGGCTACCGCCGCCTCGAGCTGGCGGACACGCCGCCGCCGCCGTCGGTCATCACGCCGGCCGACGCGCTCGAGTACTGGCTCGATCGGCTGCCTTTGATCCGCGAGCAGTTCCTGGGCCTCGGCGACGACCTGCGCCGCCTGGCTCAGACCATCGCGCTCGGCGAGACGATCGAGCAGGTCCGGCGCGTCTCCGACCTCGTGGCCCAGGCGGTGCGCGAGAGCTGGCCCCGCGAGCGGTTCCGCGAGGCGCTGAACGGCGTGCTGCGCACCAGCCGCGCCCACGCCGACCTGGTGCTGACGAATACGTCGCGGCAGGCGCACGCGGCGGTCCGCCACCAGCACACCGTCGGCAATCCGGCGGCCGATCGCGTGACGCCTTACATCCGCTGGACCGGCCGCGGCGACGACCGGATGCGTGACGAGCACGCGGCGATGCATCGGAAGGTCTTCGCCCGGTCGCACCCGATCTGGCGCGTGTGGTGGTATCCCGCGGGCCACAAATGCCGCTGCTACGCCGCGGTGATCCTCGCGGCCACCGCGCGCCGGCTCGGCCTCGTCGGCGATGAGCCGACGGGCCCATGGCCGATGTTCGAGGGGCGCCGCGTGATGCCGGACGATGGCTTCCGCGCCGCGCCGTCGGTGGCGACGCTGCAGCAGGCCGAAGAGACCAGAGTGAGAAAGGCGGGTGCGGACGCCGCGGCGTCCGCACCCGCCGATGCGTCCGGATCGCTTCGCGCGCTTCTCGAGCGCATTTTGGGGAGCCTGTGATGCCGAGCTGGCCGATCCTCAAGCCGGTCTCGGACGCCTACACCGGATACCGCGGCGAGATCACGCTGCGTCATCTCCACGACATGGCGCGCGACTATGACCCGTCGGTCGACCACGCCGCCGTCAAGCTCGATCACGTCCACGCCGGGGCAGCGCACGGCTGGGTCAGCCGCCTCTACCTCACGCCATGGCAGGGCGAGACGTGGCTGTGGGCACAGGTCGACGACCTGTCGGACGAGCTGCGGCAGGGCATCGAGTCGAAGCGCTGGCGCCGTGTGTCGGCCGAGGTCGACATGACGCACCCGGAGACCGGCCGCCCGTACCTCACCGGCCTGGCGACCCTCGGTGCCGGGTCTCCCGCCATCAAAGGCCAGCCTGACCTCACCCTCTCCGCCGGCGCAGATCGTCGGCTCCGTTTCATCACCGACCTGGAGGGCCACGCCATGGCCGACGACCCGAACGCCGCCCCGGCCAAGACCGAGGCGGCACCGGAGGCTCCCGCCTCTCCCACGACCGCCGCCACGCCACCGCTGGTGATTCAGCTCGGCGCGCTGCCGCCGATCGCCGACACCTCGCGAGCGACCCCGGTCGAGACTGCCCAGGACTCGGACGTCCTGGAGCTGCACGACCGGCGGATCCTGGATCTCCAGCGACGCTATGCCCGGCTCGAGGTGAGAAGCGCGCTCGATAGCGAGGCGCTCCGGCACCGCGTCACACCGGCCCAGCGGCGCGTGCTTGAGCCCCTGCTCGTCCACCTCGCAGCGCAGCCCACGCCGATGGTCGTGCAGTACACCCAGGAGGTGCCCGCCGCCGATGGGGCCGCGAGTGGCCAGGCGGTGACGCTCGAAGAGCCGATCGTGCAGCTGCTGCTGAAGATTTTCGAACTGGCGCCCGAGATCGAGACTCTCGCCTCGGACTTGATGGCGACGGTCGACGGCCCCCCAGCGGAGGAGGTCCAGAAGGCCGAGATGGCAGCTCTCGCTGTCGCTGGCATCGACAAGGAACGCGCGCTCCAGCTGTCGGCGCGATACGGGGAGGGATGACGTGGCAATCACCAAGGACACACCGCTCCATATTGACGCATCTCGAGTCGAGCTCGACCCCCTGGCAGTCAAGGCGGGCTCTGTGATCTACGCCGGCGGCCTGGCCTGCGTGGAAACAGCGACGGGGCTCGGGGTTGATGCGACGGATGCTGCGGGACTCGAGTTCGCGGGGATCGGGTGGACCGGTGCGGATCCGGGCGGGGCCGACGGTGTCTATGCCCGGCTTCACTCCCGGGGTGTTGCGCAGGTCGTAGCCAGCCGCTTGGCGGTGAGCTGCAAGGTCACCGGCGCAACGCCAACCTCTCGTGCCAATGCCTTCATCGTCGACAACGACACGGTCTCGGCGAGCGCGACGACCCACTCGGTCAAGTGCGGCACTTTCATTTCCCCCGATCCGCTGGCGCCGTCGCGATGGATCGTTCGTCTGACCCCGATTCAGTGAGGAGCGCCTGACCATGGCACCTATTGGCTCGATTCAGTCCAGCCAGCGCATCGTCCGGACGATCGCGCTCGACGTTTACGACAAGGAGGAGCAGTCCTCCCTCCTTCCTTTGATGGCCCGCGTCGACAGCGGCAGCCAGATCGTCGGATCGCTCAACGACACTAAGACCGGAGCGGTTCCAAAGGTATTCGAGTTTGAGACCGAGACGCTTCTCCTTCAGATGCGCGAGTGGCTCGGGAATCGCTTGCTCCAGGTGCCTGGCCTCGAAACGATGAAAGGCGACGTCCGCTGGTACGAAGCGTCGATCGGCGTCGAGACGGGCCTCGCGACGGAGCGCGGCCGCGGCCTGATGCAGCGCTTCGCGACCTCTTCTGCCGCTGCTTTTGCGCGCGGCAAGGCCCAGTGGGTCTACGAGTTCCTGCGGGACAATCCACCGGTCTATAGCGGCCAGGACCTCTACAGCACGAGCCATCAACATCTAGGAAGCCAGGCCGAGTTCTCGAACCTTCTGCAGAACTCGACCCGTCAGACGCGCACCTCGCCGACCGTCTCGGAGCTGCGTGATGAGGTCGACGAGGTCTCGCGTCTTCTGATCCGGAACTCGATCCTACAGAACACCTTGCAGGAGACCGACAAGGTGAGCGGGGAGCTAGTTGTCTTTGTGAGGAGCGGCTACAACCACGTCGGATTCGATCGGTTGCGAAGTCAGAAAATGCTTTCTGAGTTCGAGGAGAACCCCTACTACAAATCGATCCGCGTGATTCGCGATGTTGCTGACCACTCGGGCACTTCCCTCGAGCACTCTTATGACGTCTTCTGGATGAATCCCGACGGAGTCCGCCCGGCGGTCTTTGGCGAAGTAAGAAACTTTATTGCTCCGGAGATCGACGAATCCGATAGGTTTAACACTCGGAAGACGAAACTTGGCTCGAGCGCTGCCTATGCGCTGGCCGCCTGGCTGCCGCACCCGGTCGTTCGGCGCGAGGTTCAGGCGTGACCGCGGCCTTCGAGGCGCGAGTTTCGCAGGCGATCATCGACCTGTCGGGCCGTCGGAAGGTCTGCGGGGTCGAGTTCACCCGCCGCCGCCAGCTCGTCGTCGACCCGCCGCAGGTGCTCCTCGACGACAAACACGTCGTGCTCACCCCGGCCGACAAAGGCTCGCTCGAGCGGTCCTACGGGGTCGTGACCTGGGACGCCGACGGCGCGCCCACGACCCACTCCGTCGCCGCCTGGCAAGCCCGGATCGACGCCGAGCGGGCTGCGGCCGAAGCCCAGGCGAAGGCGGCGGCCGAAAAGAATGCGGCCGCTGAAGCGAAGGCCAAGGCCGATGCCGAAAAGAAGGCGGCCGCTGAAGCGAAGGCCAAGGCCGATGCCGAAAAGAAGGCGCCAGCGAAGAGCGCCCAGGGGGCGAAGCCATGAGGCGGGTCGTCCTTCTGCTCTTTGCGGCCCTCATCCTCGCACCGGCGGGGGAGGCGCAAGGGCAGGTCATCTCGATCGACCCCCAAGCGTTCCTTGCCACCACGCGGGTCGACACGGCGGCGGACCTCCCGCCCTGCGACATCGTCCGCGAGGACTGGATCTACGGCATCCGCGACACCGCGACCGAGGTCCGCTGCACGGGCGGGCTCTGGCTGCCGTGGGGCGGCGCCGGCGACACCGGGCCAGAGACCGACCCGATTTTCGGGGCCTCGCCGGCGGCGCTGATCGTCGATGCGGGATCCCGCACCATCATCTCGGCGTCGGAGCGGCTCAAGCTCTCGGGGGTGGAACCCTCGGCCGCCGCCGACCAGGTGGCTGCCGAGGTGCCGGTGGCGCCCGCCGTCTTCGGCGCGACAGACGTGCAGGCCGCGCTCGAGGCACTGGCGGGCTCCACCGCCGAGACCGACCCCGTCTACCGCCTGTCGTCGGCCGCGGTGGTGATCGCGCCAGACCGATCGGTCACCACTCCGGTGGTCGTCACGCCCCTCGTCGTCCTGGACGAGGACGACGCCGAGGCAGAAACCTGGATTGAGGGAGGCGAAGGCCACATCAACTTTGTCGTTGACGGCGAGGAGATGATCTCGGTCAACGGGCCGGATCTCGAAATCCTGTTCGAGGGCGCACTTATCCTCGCGCACGGAGCCCCCTCAAGCAGCAGCGAGCCGTGCACCAGCGGCGCCCTCGCCTGGGACGACGACTACCTCTACCTCTGCACCATCGACAGCGGCTGGGGCCGCACCGCGCTGACCACCGGTTGGTGACCGTGGCGACTCCCCACCTCCTGCCGCTTGGCCAGCCCGGTCTGCCGCTCGGCGAGTTCGACGTCCGGCACTACCGGGACGGCGAGCTCGTCGAGGGCCTGCCGCCGGCGGTGGAAGTGTGGAGCGCCGATCCGGGTTTCTACGCGGTGCCACTGGCGGATCCGCCGGCGGGCGCGCGCGACACGCTCACCATCCGCGATCCGCGCGGGCAGGTGCACACCGTGGTGTGGCCGGAGTGGCCAGGCGCACCCGATCACCTGGTGCTGGGCGTGCGCCGCGACGGTCTCGATGCCGACGCGCTCGGGCTCGTCCTCGTGCGAGAGGGCGCCCCGGCCGACGATCCGGTCACCGTCGAACCGGTCGGCGGCTCGCCGGCCGACCTCCGCCTGTCCGGCTGGGATCCTGCCCTCCCGGGCGATGCGGTCCTCTACCTGACGATCGGCGGCATCACGACGCGGCTGGCCTGGTCCGTCGCCGCCGAGCCGCTTCGCGTGCTCGATCTCCAATCCTTCTTCCGGCTGTCGGGCGGCGCGGACCGGGTCCGCTCGTACCTCGATGCCCGCGACTCTCTCGCGGCCCAGGACCGCGCCGCTGAGCAGGCGATCCGCCAGGGTGAGGAGCGCGTGCTCTCGCTGCTCGCCGGTCGCTACTCGGACGAGATCGCCAGCGTCACGCCGTCGACCGCGCCGGCCGAGCTGCGCGGCCTGGTCGCGGCCATCGCCCTCTATGACCTCGTCAGCCTGGCGGCCGATCGGGTGCCCGAGATCCTCCTCGAGCGGCGCAGCCATGCCATGGCCCAGGTGCGGGATCTCGCCCGCGGCCACGGCGCGCTGGGCTGGAGCCCCGCCACCCCGGCCGATCGCACCGCGCCACGCGTGCTCGCCGGCGCCCCCGGCCGATCCTTCGCCACCCCGGACGTCCTCCGGGCGCTCACCCTGGACTGATCGCGTGCTGACTCTCTCCGTCGACGTCCAGGGCTTCGAGGATGCCGAGCTGCGTTTCGAAGAGATCTCCGATCGCGCGCTCCACCAGCTCGAGCCGGTGCTGCCCGCCCTCGGCGAGACCGTCGCCTCCATGTTGCAGGACAACCTCCACTCGGAGGGGCAATCGCTGGCCGACGTCGGCGTGACGTGGCCGAAACTCGACGCGAAGACCCTCAAAATCCGCACCTTCTACGGCCACGGCGCCGGCCCACGCGCCTGGCGCGGCGGTGATCTC
>JBCBCF010000087.1:0-15219 GCA_038530905.1 Acidobacteriota bacterium | reverse complement strand
GATCGTGCCGATGTTCACGTGCGGCTTCGTCCGTTCGAACTTCTCCTTCGCCATGCTGCCTCCGGGTCTTAACCGTTGATCTCTTGAATCTGAAAAGTGGAATCGTGCGTCGGCTCGCGCCCGGCGTCAGCCGGCAGCCTTGGCGATGACGTCGTCCGCGACGTCGCGCGGCGCCTGCTCATAGGCGTCGAATTGCATCGAGTAGTTGGCGCGACCCTGGGTCAGCGAGCGCACCTGGGTGGCGTAGCCGAACATCTGCGACAGCGGCACCCGGGCGTTGATGACCTGGGCTCCGGCACGAGCTTCCATCGACTGGACGCGACCGCGCCGCGAGTTGATGTCGCCCATGACGTCTCCCATGTACTCCTCGGGGGTGACGACCTCGACCGCCATGACCGGCTCGAGCAATGCTGGCTTGGCGTACTTCCAGGCGTCCTGCAGAGCCATTGAGCCGGCGATCTTGAAGGCCACCTCGGACGAGTCGACATCGTGGTAGCTGCCGTCGTAGAGGTCGACCTCGACGGCGGACATCGGGTAACCGGCGAGCGGGCCGGTTTCCATCGCCTCACGGATGCCCTGCTCGATCGGCTTGATGAACTCGCGGGGGATCGTGCCGCCGACGATCTGGTTGTTGAACTTGAGCAGATCCTCGCCGGCGTCCTCGAGAGGACGAACGCGGATCTTGCAGTGGCCGTACTGACCCTTACCGCCGGACTGACGGACGAAGCGGCCTTCGCCGTCGGCCTCGCGGGTGATCGACTCGCGATAGGCCACCTGCGGCGTGCCGACCGTGGCGCCGACGTTGAACTCGCGCGTCAGGCGGTCGACGATGATCTCAAGGTGCAGCTCGCCCATGCCGGAGATGAGCGTCTGGCCGGTGTCCTGATCCGTGTGCACGCGGAAGGTCGGATCCTCCTGCTGCAGCTTGGTCAGAGCCTGGGCCAGCTTCTCCTGATCGGTCTTGGTCTTCGGCTCGATCGACACGGCGATGACCGGCTCGGGGAAGGTCATCGATTCAAGAACCACCGGCGCGTCCTGCGTGCAGATGGTGTCGCCGGTGGTGACGTCCTTGAGACCCACCGCCGCCGCGATGTCGCCAGCGCGGACAACCTTGATCTCCTCGCGGTTGTTGGCGTGCATGCGGAGGAGACGGCCGATTCGGTTCTTGCGCTGCTTGGTGGCGTTGTAGACGTTGCTGCCGGCTTCGATGACGCCGGAGTAGACGCGGAAATACGAGAGCTGACCGACGAAGGGATCGGTCATGATCTTGAACACGAGAGCCGAGAACGGCGCGTCGTCGCTCGACTCGCGGGTCATCGCGACCTCGCCGTCGACATCCGTCCCCTCGACCGGCGGCAGATCGGTCGGCGCCGGCAGGTAGGCAACCACGGCGTCGAGCAGCGGCTGCACGCCTTTGTTCTTGAAGGCCGAGCCGCAGAGGACCGGCTGGATTTCGCTGGCGAGCGTCGCCCTGCGGATCGCCCCGTGGATCTGCTCCTCGGCGACCTCTTCACCGCCGAGGTAAGCCTCCATCAGCTCCTCGTCGGTCTCGGCGATGGCGTCCATCATCTGCTCGCGGGCCATCTCGGCCTCGTCCGCCAGCTCAGCCGGCATGTCGACCAGCTCGTAGTCGGCACCCATCGTCTCGTCCTTGTAAAGGATGCCCTTCATGCGCACGAGATCGATCACACCCTTGAGATCCGCCTCGCTGCCCCATGGCAGCTGCACGACCACCGGGGTCGCCTTGAGGCGGGTCTTCATCATGTCCACGCAGCGCTCGAAGTCGGCGCCCGTGCGATCCATCTTGTTAACGAACGCCATGCGCGGCACGCGGTATTTGTCGGCCTGGCGCCAAACGGTCTCGGACTGCGGCTCGACACCGGCGACGGCGTCGAAGACGGCGACGGCACCGTCGAGCACGCGCAGCGAGCGCTCCACCTCGGCGGTGAAGTCGACATGACCCGGCGTATCGATGATGTTGATCCGATGGTCGTTCCAGGAGCACTGCGTGGCGGCCGAGGTGATCGTGATGCCACGCTCCTGCTCCTGCTCCATCCAATCCATCGTCGCGGCGCCGTCATGCACCTCGCCGATCTTGTAGTTGATGCCGGTGTAGAAGAGGATGCGCTCGGTGGTCGTCGTCTTGCCGGCATCAATGTGGGCCATGATGCCGATGTTGCGAGTCTTCTCGAGCGGGACTTTTCGTGCCATGACTGGGAAAGCTCCGGTGCGCGGGCGGTTCGCGAGGCGGCCGAGAAATCGTGGGCGGCCGTTCGGTGTCGTCGTCTGCGAGCTCGTCGAGCGCGGTCAATCGAATCGAATGCTGCGGATGCGACCGAGAGTCCGGCGTGCCGACACAAGGCCAGCGCGCCCGACACCCGATCGCCCGCGAATCACCAGCGGTAGTGCGCGAAGGCCTTATTCGCCTCGGCCATGCGGTGCGTGTCGTCTTTCTTCTTCATCGCAGCGCCGCGATTCTGCGCGGCGTCCATGAACTCGTTGGCGAGGCGCAGATCCATCGTCTTCTCGCCGCGGCTCTGCGCCGCGTTGATCAGCCACCGCATCGAGAGCGCCAGCCGACGCGAGGGGCGAACCTCGACCGGGACCTGATAAGTCGAACCGCCAACGCGCCGAGACTTCACTTCGACGGCCGGCTTCACGTTGTCGACGGCCTTCTTGAAGATCTTCATCGGATCCTCTTCGGTGCGGTCGCGGATGTGGTCGAGCGCCCCGTAGAGGAGCTGCTGCGCCACCGACTTCTTGCCGTCGCGCATCACCACGTTGACGAACTTGGTGATGAGCTGCGAGTTGTAGAGCGGATCCGGCAGGATCTCGCGCTTCGGAACTTCACGCCGCCTTGGCATCGTTCGTGTCGCCTCTCTCGAGCTTGTTTCGTTGGAGCCTGGGAGCGCCGGCCGATCAGGCCTTCGGGCGCTTGGTGCCGTACTTCGACCGGCTCTGGCGCCGCCCGTCGACGCCGACCGCGTCGAGGGTGCCGCGCACAACGTGGTAGCGCACTCCCGGCAGATCCTTCACACGACCGCCGCGGATGAGCACAATCGAGTGCTCCTGCAGGTTGTGGCCGACGCCAGGGATGTAGGTCGTAACCTCGATCCCGTTGGTCAAGCGCACGCGGGCGACCTTGCGAAGCGCCGAGTTCGGCTTCTTCGGGGTCTGGGTGTAGACGCGGACGCACACGCCGCGCTTCTGGGGGCTGGACTGGAGCGCCGGGCTCTTGGTCTTCGCCTTCTGGCGTTCCCGCCCCTTGCGGACGAGCTGGTTGATCGTCGGCATCCGACAAAGTCTCCTGCTGCCTCGCGCACGCGTAGCGCGAGCAGATGCATCTGACATCGACCCGAAGGCGTCGGGCCAGGACCCGGGGACTCGTAGGCATTACCCCAGGCGGCCGAACCGCCGGGCGGGGATGCTCCACGCCGAATCGCGAAGCTGGTTGTGGCTGAATCGGGGGTCAGTTCGAGGCCATCATCGGGGATTCCCGACTGAACCTTCCGGATCTCGCCGCGGACTGCGGAAGATAGCAGCGTGCCGACGGCTTGTCAAGAGCGCAAGAAGCCCTGCGCCAATCGGCGTGGGCCTCGGAGCAGACATCTTGTTCGAAACCGTCGGAAGACGCCAGCAGAGGCGAGTCATCTTCCGAGTGCCGACCTTAGCACGCGATGCATCGGCGCTCAACAACCGGTCGAGATCTGCTTCGACAACCTCGAATTCAGACCGGTTCGGTCCAGTTCGAATCGAGTCGAACTTATGCTACCCTGGCTCAGATTCTTGATCTGACAGCTGCCTTGTCTCTCGGTTCGCTTCGGTGTTCGCGCCCGTGCGCGTTGACCAGACGCCGGGATCTGAGAGATCGATCGATCCATCGGCCGCCGCCGGCCCACCGCAGGAGATTTGCATGGCGTACCAGCTCCGGGTCAACGGAACGACCCGCCAGGTCGACGTCGACGCCGACACCCCGCTGCTCTGGGTGCTTCGCGACGAGCTCGGCCTGACCGGAACCAAGTTTGGATGCGGCATCGCCCAGTGCGGTGCATGCACCGTCCACCTCGACGGCCGCACCGCCCGCGCGTGCGTGCTGCCGATTCACCTGGTCGGCGACCGGGAAGTGACCACGATCGAGGGCCTCGAAGGGCCGGAAGGTGCAGCCGTCGAGGACGCCTGGGTCGAGCTGCAGGTGCCGCAATGCGGCTACTGCCAGTCCGGTCAGGTCATGAGCGCCACGGCGTTGCTGCGCGAGAAGCCGGCACCAACCGATGTCGACATCGACCGCGCGATGAACGGCAACATCTGCCGCTGCGCGACCTACCAGCGAATCCGCGAAGCCATCCACGCCGCGGCGCGTGACCTCGGCGACACTCAGGCATCGGCCGGCGCGGAGAACGCGCGGGAGGAACGCACATGAGCTCGATCGACCCGCAGGCCGCAAGGCCGCTGCTCGAGAGCGACCGCCGGCAGTTCTTGCGCGGCGGCATGACGCTCGGCGCCGGCCTGGTCGTCGGCTTCCACTGGTCGCGGGGACGCGCCGCGGCCGCGACGACCGACGCCGCCTTCGCGCCGAACGCCTTCGTGCGCATTGGCACCGACGACACGGTCACCGTGATGGCGAAACATCTCGAGATGGGTCAGGGCGCCTACACCGGCCTGGCTACCATCCTCGCCGAGGAGCTCGACGCCGACTGGTCGACCGTCCGCGTCGAGGCGGCGCCGTCGGATGTTCAGCGCTACGCCAACCTCTTCTTCGGCGCCCAGGGCACCGGCGGCTCGACCGCCATGGCCAACTCCTGGGCGCAGCTGCGCACCGCCGGCGCCACCGCGCGCGCCATGCTGGTGGCCGCCGCGGCGAAGGAGTGGAGCGTCGACGCCTCAGAAGTGACGGTCAAGGACGGCGTCGTCCACCACACCGCCTCGAATCGCAGCACACGCTTCGGAGCGCTGGCCGAGGCCGCTGCCGGCATGACGCCTCCAAACGACGTCTCGCTCAAGAAACCAAGCGAGTTCACCCTCATCGGCCGTCGCGATCTGCCGCGCGTCGACGTCCCGGAGAAGACCAACGGCACCGCCACGTTCACGATCGATGTCCGCAAGGACGGCATGCTGACGGCGCTCATCGAGCGGCCCACTCGCTTCGGCGGCAAGGTCGCCTCGTTCGACGCGACAGCGGCCAAGACGGTGAAAGGCGTGGTCGATGTCGTCGAGGTGCCGCGCGGGGTCGCGGTCGTTGCCGACAGCTATTGGGCGGCGAAGAAAGGTCGCGACGCGCTCGAGGTCACCTGGGACGACAGCGAGGCCGAGTTCCGTGGCTCGGAGGAGCTCTTCACCGAGTACAGCCGGCTGGCGCGGAATCGCGGCTCGATGGTTGAGATCTCGGGCAACGCGCAGGCTGGCCTGGAGCGCGCGAGCCAGGTTCTCGAGGCCGAGTTCGCCTATCCGTTCTTGGCGCACGCGCCCATGGAGCCGCTCGACGCTGTCGCGCATCTCCAGAACGGCAAGCTCGACATCTGGGCCGGCTCCCAGCTCCAGACGGTCGACCAGAACCTGGCCGCGATGGCGATCGGCCTGGCGCCTGAGAACGTCGCCGTCCACACCCTGTTGGCCGGCGGCAGCTTCGGCCGACGCGCGACCCCGGACGGCGACGTCGCCGTGGAGGCGGCGACCGTGGCGAAAGCGATGGACGACGGGCGGCCGGTCCGGGTCGTTTGGACCCGCGAAGACGACCTGCGGGGCGGTCGCTACCGACCGCTGACTGTCCACCGCATCCGCGCCGGTCTCGACGACGCCGGCGGCATCTCGGGTTGGCATCACACGGTGGTGACGCAGCCGATCGTCGCCGGCACGATCTTCGCCAGCGCGCTGATGAAGAACGGCATCGACAACACGGCGATCGAAGGCGCTCGGGACCTGCCGTACGCCCTGCCGAACTTCACCCTCGATCTGCACCAGACCACACTCCCCGTGCCGCCGCTCTGGTGGCGTTCGGTCGGCCATACGCACACCGCCTACACGATCGAGACCTTCCTCGACGAGCTGGCGGCGGCGGCCGGCCAGGATCCTCTCGAGTTCCGCCTGGGGCTGATCGATCCTCAGACCCACCCGCGCGACCTCGCGGTGCTCGAGCTGGTCGCCGACAAGGCCGGCTGGGGCGGCCACGTTCCCGAGGGACGGGCTCGCGGCGTGGCGCTGCACAAATCCTTCAACAGCTACGTGGCGCAGATCGCCGAGGTGTCGATCGGGGCTGACGGTCTACCGAAGGTCGAGAAAGTCTGGTGCGCGGTGGACTGCGGCATCCCGATCAACCCGACGGTCATCGAGACTCAGATGCAGAGCGGCATCGGCTACGGCCTGGGGGCGGCGCTTTACGACGAGATCGTGCTCGAGAACGGCCGCGTCGTGAACACCAACTTCAACACCTACCGCTCGATTCGCATGCATGAGATGCCAGACATGGAAGTCCACGTGGTGGCGTCCGGCGAGGCACCTACTGGAGTCGGCGAGCCGGGGCTGCCGCCGATTGCGCCGGCGGTCGCCAACGCGTTCGCCGTGCTCACCGGCACGCGCGTCCGACGCCTTCCGTTCACCCGCGCGATCGCCACGAGCTGAGGAGCTGACGATGATCCGACAGTCGAAAGATCTTCTCCTCCCGCTGGTGGTCGGCGGGCTCTTGCTCGCCACGGCAGCGCAAGCCGCCGATCCCGGCAGCGCGACGATGGCGCCGTCCCACGTTCAGCAGCGGCCGGTGCAGTCGCTCGATCCGCCCGAGACCTTCGCCCAGGTGCAGAACGCGCAGGCCCGATCGGTAGCCTACTTCCTTGAAGCGGGCAAGGTGATCGTGCATCCGCGCTGCATCAACTGCCATCCGTCGGGAGACCAGCCTCTGCAGGGTGAGCTGAGCGAGCCCCATCAGCCGGCGGTCTTCCGCGGTCCAGACGACCATGGCGAGGTCGGCATGCGCTGTCAGACTTGCCACTTCGGGGAGAACTTCGTCGCTGGAGCCGTGCCGGGTCACGAGCCATGGCATCTCGCGCCGATCGAGGCGGCGTGGGAAGGCCTGACGCTGACCGAGATCTGCCACCAGCTGAAGGATCGCGAGCGCAACGGTGACCGTTCGCTCGACGAGATGGCCCATCACATGGCCGAAGACGGCCTGGTGGGCTGGGCTTGGGATCCCGGCCCGGGCCGCGAGCCGGCACCGGGCAGCTGGGAAGTCTTCGCCCAGCTCATCCACGCATGGATCGATTCGGGAGCGCACTGCCCTGACGATCCGGGGGTGCAGCTGGTGACAGCTCAAGCCGCCAGCGAGAACTGAGCGGCCCAGCGCGTCGACCAGCGGCGCGCGCGGCGCAACGCCTAACGCCCTCCTCGCGCAGCGGGGAGGGCGTTCGTGTGTGCGGCCAACTGCCGCTTGCTCAGTGGCTGGAGACGGCCGCAAACAACAACGCCGCGAACACTCGTTCGCGGCGTTGTTGTTCGGCAGTGGACTTACGTCCAGCCGAACCCGCGCGCCAGCCAGTCGGCCGGCGCGCTGCGAGTCAATTCGCTTCGGCGGCTGTCGCGGCCTTGGGCGCCTGCATATTGCGGACGTCCTCTTCGCGGAACTGGAAGTAGAGCTCTTCCTCAGGCGCCACCATCTGCGGCGGCACTTCTTCCTCGAGATGGAACTCGTGGTAGTGCGTGAGCCCCGTGCCTGCCGGGATCAGGCGCCCGACGATGACGTTCTCTTTGAGACCGCGGAGCTGATCGACCTTGCCGCTGATGGCGGCCTCGGTCAGCACGCGCGTCGTCTCCTGGAACGACGCCGCCGAGATGAAGCTCTCGGTCGAGAGCGACGCCTTGGTGATGCCGAGCAGAAGCGGTCGACCGATCGCCGGGCGACCGCCGGCCGCCGTGACGCGATCGTTCTCTTCCTGGAAGCGGAAGCGATCAACCTGCTCGTCGATGAGGAACTCGGTGTCGCCGACCTCCTCGATCTTCACCGAGCGCATCATCTGGCGAACGATCACCTCGATGTGCTTGTCGTTGATCGCCACCGACTGCGAGCGATAGACCTCCTGGATCTTGTCCACGAGGTAGCGCTGCAGCTCCTTCTCGCCCAGCACCTTCAAAACGTCGTGCGGGTTGATCGGACCGTCGATCAACGGCTCGCCGGCGCGCACGCGCTCGCCGTCCTGCACGTTGACGTGGATGTAGCGCGGCACCAGGTACTCGCGAACTTCGTTGAAGTCCGACTCGACCAAGACCTTCCGCATGCCCTTGACGATGTCGCCGAGGCGCACCGTGCCGTCGATTTCCGAAATGATCGCCGGCTCCTTGGGTGTGCGGGCCTCGAAGAGCTCCTGGACACGCGGCAGACCGCCGGTGATGTCCTTCGTCTTCGTGGTCTCGCGCGGGATCTTGACCAGCGTGTCGCCGGGGTAGACCGTCGCGGCGTTGTCGACCACCAGATGCGAGCCCGAGGGCAGCAGGTAGCGCCGCTCCGTGCCGTCACCCTTGACGATGATCGCCGGCGCGCGCTTCTCGTTGGCCGAGGCCTCGACGATGATGCGCTGCGACAGGCCGGTGACCTTGTCGGTCTCCTCCCGAACGTTCTCGCCCTCGACGATGTCCTGGAACTCCACCGTCCCGCCGATTTCCGTGAGGATGGCGGAGGTGAAGGGATCCCAAACCACCAGCTCGGTGCCCGGTTCGATCACGTCGTGCTCGCGCACCTTCAGGTGCGAGCCATAGGTGAGGGCGTAGCGCTCGAGCTCGCGGCCTTTGCCGTCCACCAGCACGACCTTGCCGTTGCGATTGACCACCACCAGCTCGCCGCTCTTCGAGTCGACCGTCGACACGTTCAGGAATTTGACCGTGCCGGCGTTGCGCGAGATGTGCTTCGACTCTTCGGAGACGCGGCTCGCCGTGCCGCCGAAGTGGAACGTCCGCATGGTGAGCTGGGTTCCCGGCTCGCCGATCGACTGCGCGGCGATGACGCCGACCGCCTCACCGATGTCGACCATCGAGCCGGTCGCCAGGTTGCGGCCGTAGCACAGGATGCAAACGCCGCGGCGCGACTCGCACGTCAGCACCGAGCGGATCTTGACCCGCTCGATGCCCGCCTCTTGCACCCGTGCCGCCAGCTCGACGCTGATCGACTGACCGATGCCGAGCAGCAGCTCGCCGGTCATCGGATCGTAGATCTCTTCCTGGCTGGTCCGGCCGACGATGCGGTCACGCAGCGGCTCGAGGATGTCGCCACCCTCCATGATCGCCGAAACGTAGATGCCGTCGATGGTGCCGCAGTCTTCTTCGGAGACGATCACGTCCTGCGCCACGTCGACCAGGCGGCGGGTCAGGTAGCCGGAGTCCGCCGTCTTGAGAGCGGTATCCGCCAGGCCCTTGCGCGCGCCGTGGGTCGAAATGAAGTACTGCAGCACGGTCAGGCCTTCACGGAAGTTCGCCGTGATCGGAGTCTCGATGACCTCGCCCGACGGCTTCGACATCAGCCCGCGCATGCCAGAGAGCTGACGCACCTGCTCTCGCGAGCCGCGAGCGCCCGAGTCGGCCATCATGCGGATCGGGTTGAAGACGTTGCGACGCTGCTCCTCGTTGGCCATCTCCTTGAACATGGCCTCGGAGATCTCCTCCGTCACGCGGTGCCAGATATCGATGATCTTGTTGTGGCGCTCGCCCGCGGTGATCACACCGGCAGAGCGCTGCTTCTCGATCTCGATGACCTCGTCGCGCGCGTCTTGAAGCATCTGCTCCTTGTGCTCCGGCACGATCATGTCGTCGATGCCGATCGAGATGCCCGCCTTCGTGGCATAGAAGAAGGAGATCTCCTTCATCTCGTCGAGCATGGAGACGGTGGCATCGTTGCCGTAGCGGATGAAGCAGTAGCTGACCAGGTTCTGCAGGCCTTTCTTCTTCAGCAGACCGTTGACGAAGGGCATGCCCTCCGGCAGGTTGCGATTGAAGATCACGCGGCCGACCGTGGTTGTCACCAGCTCACGTTCGAGCGTCTCGAGCTCGGCGTGCACGATGTCCTGGTTGTTGTACTGCTTCGTCAAGTCGATGAACTCGCCCGAATAGCGCACCTTGATGCGCGTCTGGGTGGTCACCTCGTCGGCGTCGAGCGCCAGCAGCACCGAGTCGAAGTCGGGGAAGACACGGCCTTCGCCCTTCGACCCCGGCTTCTCGAGCGTCAGGTAGTAGCCACCCAGCACGAGATCCTGCGACGGCACCGCCAGCGGCTTGCCATGAGCAGGCGACAGCAGATTGTTGGCCGCCAGCATCAGCACCTTTGACTCGATCTGTGCCTTCGGCGACAGCGGCACGTGCACCGCCATCTGGTCGCCATCGAAGTCGGCGTTGAACGCCGCGCAGACCAGCGGGTGGATCTGGATGGCCTTGCCTTCGATCAGCGTCGGCTGGAACGCCTGGATGCCCAGACGATGCAGCGTCGGCGCGCGGTTGAGCAGCACCGGATGATCGCCGATGACCTCCTCCAGCGCATCCCAGACCGCATCCTCCTCGCGCTCCACCATCTCCTTCGCCGCCTTGATGGTGCCGACCAGGCCCTTCTCTTCGAGGCGGTTGTAGATGAAGGGCTTGAAGAGCTCGAGCGCCATCTTCTTCGGCAGGCCGCATTGGTGCAGCCGCAGCTCGGGACCGACGACGATCACCGAACGGCCGGAGTAGTCGACGCGCTTGCCGAGGAGATTCTGGCGGAAGCGGCCCTGCTTGCCCTTGAGGGTGTCGGAGAGCGACTTCAGCGGGCGGTTGTTCGAGCCCTTGAGCACGCGGCCGCGGCGGCCGTTGTCGAAGAGGGCGTCGACCGCTTCCTGCAGCATGCGCTTCTCGTTGCGCACGATCACCTCGGGCGCACGCAGCTCGAGGAGCTTCTTCAGACGGTTGTTGCGGTTGATCACGCGGCGGTAGAGATCGTTGAGATCCGACGTCGCGAACCGACCGCCATCGAGCGGCACGAGCGGGCGCAGCTCAGGCGGAATCACCGGAATGACGTCGAGGATCATCCACTCCGGCCGATGGCCGGACTTGCGGAAGGCGTCAACCACCTTCAGGCGCTTCGCGGCCTTGAGGCGGCGGATCTGGCTGGTGTCCGTCTTCATGACGATGCGCAGCTCTTCAGCCAGCTCGTCCAGATCGATGCGGCCCAGCAGATCCTTGATCGCCTCGGCGCCCATGCGGGCCTCGAACGCGTCCTCGCCGTACTCGTCCCGCATCTCGCGATAGCGCTCTTCGCTGAGCAGCTCACTCTCCTTGAGCTCGGTGTCACCCGGATCGATGACGACGAAGCTCTCGAAGTAGAGGATGCGCTCGAGATCGCGCAGCGACAGGTCGAGCAGGTGACCGATGCGGCTCGGCAGGCCCTTGAAGAACCAGACGTGCGACACCGGGCTGGCGAGCTGAATGTGGCCCATGCGCTCGCGGCGAACCTTCGAGCGCGTGACCTCCACGCCGCATTTGTCGCAGATGACGCCACGATGCTTCATCCGCTTGTATTTGCCGCACAGACACTCCCAGTCCGTGATCGGACCGAAGATCTTGGCGCAGAACAGCCCGTCGCGCTCGGGCTTGAAGGTCCGGTAGTTGATCGTCTCCGCCTTCGTCACCTCGCCGAAGCTCCACGCGCGGATCTTCTCGGGCGACGCGATGGAGATTCGGATGGCGTTGAAGTCCTTGAGCGTCTGGGGCTTGTCCAGGAAATTCATCGGCTGCAAGGGTTGGCCTCCTTCGGGCGTCTCTGCGGAACTCGGCGAAAACTTCGATTCAAGGCGTTCGATTCAAAAGCGGTCGCAACGGAACTCTTTGGCGGTCCCAGCGGCGAGCCGGGGCCGCCCTCGGGGCGTCAAGTCTTCAGCAGCTCGACGTCGAGGCACAGGCTCTGTAGCTCGCGCACCAGGACGTTGAAGGATTCCGGCAGCCCTGGATCCTCCGGCACCGAGCCCTTGACGATCGCCTCGTAGACCCGCGAGCGGCCCTCGACATCGTCGGACTTGACCGTCAGCAGCTCTTGCAGCGTGTAGGCGGCACCGTAGGCCTCGAGCGCCCAGACCTCCATCTCGCCGAAGCGCTGGCCGCCGAATTGAGCCTTGCCGCCCAGCGGCTGCTGCGTGATGAGCGAGTAGGGCCCAATCGAACGGGCGTGGATCTTGTCGTCGACGAGGTGAGAGAGCTTCAACATATAGATGTAGCCCACCGTGACCTCGTTCTCGAGCGAGTCCCCCGTCATGCCGTCGTAGAGCTGCGTCTTGCCGGAGGTCGGCAGGTCCGCCTTCTCGAGAAAGCCCTTGAGCTTCGCCTCGCTGGCACCGTCGAAGACCGGCGTCGCGAACTTCACCCCGAGCACCTTGCCTGCCCAGCCAAGATGCGTTTCGAGGATCTGACCGACGTTCATGCGGCTTGGCACGCCGAGGGGGTTGAGCACGATCTCCACCGGCGTGCCGTCGGGCAGATAGGGCATGTCCTCTTCCGGCAGGATCCGGGAGATCACGCCCTTGTTGCCGTGACGGCCGGCCATCTTGTCGCCCACCTGCAGCTTGCGCTTCATGGCGACGAAGACCTTGACCATCTTGATAACGCCCGGCGGCAGCTCGTCGCCCTTCTGCAGAAGGGCGATGCGCTCCTCGTGCACCTTGTGCAGCACGTCGATGTGCGAGTCGGTCTTGCGATAGATCTTCTCGACCTCGTCGCGCACGGTCGACTCGTCGAGCGGCAGGCGCAAGATCTCCTGACGAGTGAGCGCCAGCAGCGCCTCGTGAGTGACCTGATCACCCTTCGAGAGGAGCTTCTCGCCCTCGCGATCCTCGACGTCGGCCATCACCTTGCGGGCGGCCAAAAGATCGCGGATCTTCTTGTTGCGCTCCTCGGTGAGGATGCGTACCTCGTCCTTGATGTTCTTGCGCATGCGGAGGATCTCTTCCTCCTCGATCTCCTGTGCTCGCAGATCTTTCTCGACGCCCTTGCGCGAGAAGATCTTGACGTCGACCACCGTGCCGTCGATGCCCGGCGGCACCTTCAGCGAGGCGTCGCGAACGTCGCCTGCCTTCTCGCCGAAGATGGCGCGCAGCAGCTTTTCCTCGGGGGTGAGCTGCGTCTCGCCCTTCGGCGTGACCTTGCCGACCAGGATGTCGCCCGCCTTGACGTTGGCGCCGATGCGCACGATTCCGGACTCGTCGAGATCCTTGAGCGCTGCCTCCGAGACATTCGGGATGTCGCGCGTGACCTCCTCGGGGCCGAGCTTGGTGTCGCGCGCTTCGATCTCGAACTCCTCGATGTGGATCGAGGTGTAGTAGTCCTCCTTGACCAGCTTCTCGCTGATCAGGATGGCGTCCTCGAAGTTGTAGCCGCGCCACGGCATGAAGGCGACCAGAACGTTGCGACCAAGCGCCAGCTCGCCCAACTCCGTGCACGGCCCGTCGGCCAGCACGTCGCCAGGAGCGACGCGAGTGCCCTCGGCCACCACCGGCTTCTGGTTGATGCAGGTGTTCTGGTTGGAGCGCCGGAACTTGGTGAGCTGGTAGATGTCGGCGCCGAACTCCTTCGCCTCGCCGGTCTCGGGATCTTCCGCCTCGACGCGCACGATGATGCGCTCGGCGTCGACCGAGTCGACGACACCGCCGCGGCGGGTCGACACAACGGCACCGGAATCGCGGGCTACCGTGCCCTCGAGGCCGGTGCCGACGTACGGCGAGTCGCTGCGCAGCAGCGGCACCGCCTGGCGCTGCATATTCGAGCCCATCAACGCTCGGTTGGCGTCATCGTGCTCAAGGAAGGGAATGAGCGCCGCCGCCACCGACACCAGCTGCTTCGGGCTGATGTCCATGTATTCAACGCGCTCATTCTCGACGGTGATGAAGTCACCGCCGGCGCGAGCGATGACGCGCTCGTCCACGAAGTGGCCGTCGTCGTGCGTCTCGGCGTTGGCCTGCGCGATGACGTACTTCTCCTCTTCCCAGGCGGTGAGGTAGAAGGCGTGCGGCTCGACCTCGATCGGACGCTTGCCGTCCTTCTCGAGCTCTGCATTCAGCGCCTTCAGATCGTCGCCGGTCAGAACGTCACCGAGCTCCTTGTCGGAGTCGCCGGCGCGGAGCACCTGGTAGTGATCGATCACGCGACCGTCGCGCACCAGCTTGTACGGACTCTCGATGAAGCCGTAGTCGTTGATGCGCGCGAAGGTCGCGAGCGAGGAGATGAGACCGATATTCGGACCTTCCGGCGTCTCGATCGGGCAGATCCGGCCGTAATGCGAGGCGTGCACATCGCGCACCTCGAAGCCAGCACGCTCGCGCGACAGACCGCCCGGGCCGAGCGCCGACAGACGCCGCTTGTGCGTCACTTCGGACAGCGGGTTGGTCTGATCCATGAACTGCGACAGCTGCGACGAACCGAAGAACTCCTTGATCGCCGCGATCACCGGCTTGGAGTTGATCAGATCGTGCGGCATCGCCGAGTCGATGTCCTGATGCACGGACATCTTCTCTTTGATCGCCCGCTCCATGCGCACCAGGCCGATGCGGAATTGGTTCTCGAGCAGCTCGCCCACCGCACGCACGCGGCGATTGCCGAGGTTGTCGATGTCGTCGACCCGACCGATGTCCTTGTGCAGGCGCAGCAGGTACTCGATGACGCGATAGAAGTCGTCCGCCGACAGCGTCTTCTGGTCGACCGACACGTCGGTGTCGAGCTTGATGTTGAACTTGAAGCGGCCGACGCGCGAGAAGTCGTAGCGCTTGGCGTCGAAGAACATGCCGTAGAACAGCGAGCGCGCGGACTCGAGAGTCGGAGGGTCTCCCGGCCGCATGCGGCGGTAGATCTCCATCAGCGCTTCCTTCGAACTGCGCGTGTTGTCCTTCGTGAGCGTGTTGGACAGGATGTTTCCAACCAGATCCCAATCCGGGAAGAAGATCTCGAGATCGGTCGTCTCCCGCCCATCGAGCCGCTGCTCGAGATCCTCGGGCACGAGATCGTTCGCCTCGAAAAGCACCTCGCCGGTGCCGAGGTCAACGACGTCGGCGATGAAGAGCGCACGCTCGAGCTCGGCCATCGTGACCTGGCGCTCGATGCCCTCTTCGCCCACGGCCTCAGCGTCTTCTTTGGCCACGGTGATGCCGGCAAACAGCTGGTACTGATTGCGGACGCCGCGGCTCTGGCGATCTCGCAGCTTCTCGCGAGCGAACACCTGCTGCGGCAGCTTGAGCGTGT
>JBCBCF010000086.1:0-15238 GCA_038530905.1 Acidobacteriota bacterium | reverse complement strand
GCGATCGCAACATCCCAGACGGTGAGGTCTTCACCGCACCAGTGCGCGACAGCGTCGAGGGCACAATCGCTTACAACACGCCGACCATCTATCGTGGCGTCTCGCACGATCAGGTGCGCCTGCGCTTCGAACGCGGCCGGATCGTCGACGCCTCATCGTCCGAACCGGAGCATCTGGCGCAGCTCCTCGACACCGACGAAGGGGCGCGCTACGTCGGCGAGTTTGCCCTCGGCTTCAATCCACACATCACCGAGCCGATGAAGGACATTCTCTTTGACGAGAAGATCGCCGGCTCGATTCACTTCACTCCCGGCTCGAGCTACGACGAGGCGCCGAACGGCAATAAGAGTGGAATCCACTGGGACCTCGTCTTGCGCATGACGCCGGAGGCCGGCGGTGGCGAGGTGTGGTTCGACGACGAGTTGGTGCGTCGAGACGGCCTATTCCTGCCGCCTGACCTCGTCGGCCTCAACCCCGACGCTCTCACCTCGAGCTCTCCCTGATGCCGGCGGCCGGCGCCGTGGTGGAGGTCGGGCAGGCGCGTCGTTCCCTCGTCACCGGCGCTGCCAGCGGCATCGGTCGCGCGCTGGTCGCTGCTCTCGCAGGCACCGGCGATCGCGTCCTCGCCACCGACATCGACTCTGACGCACTCGAGCGCACCGCGGCCGACGACGGCTGGAGCCCGCAGATCGAGCGACTGCGCCTCGACGTGCGCGAGGCAGCGGGGTGGGACACCGCGGTGGCCGAGGCCGAGCGCCTCTGGGGCGGACTCGACGTGGTCGCCAACGTCGCCGGCATGCTGCGGCCCGCCGAGCTCCACGCTGTGACGGACGCCGACATCGAGCTGCATCTCGACGTCAATGTGCGCGGCGTCGTTCTCGGCTCGCGGGCGGCGGCGCGTCATATGCGGCCGCGCGGGACCGGCCACATCGTCAACGTCGCGTCGCTCGCGGGCATGGCGCCGATCCCCGGCATCTCCCTCTACTCGGCCTCGAAATACGCCGTCCGCGGCTTCTCGCTCGCGATCGCGGACGAGCTGCGGCCGCACGGCGTCGCCGTGACGGTGCTGTGCCCCGACGCGGTTCGCACTCCCATGCTGGATCTGCAGGTCGACTATCCGGAGGCGGCGCTAACCTTCACCGCGCCGCGCTTCCTCGACGCCGACGACATCGCCGACATGATCGTCGATCGCATCCTGCCGCGCCGCCCTCTGCTCGTCGCGGTGCCTCGTTCGCGCGGCCTGCTGGCGCGCTTCGCCGATTGCTTCCCCGCCGCGCAGCGGCCGCTCGCCGGCCTGCTGCGCCGTTTCGGTCGTCGCCGCCAGCGGACCTTCGAGCGCGACCGGCCGACAGGCGACCGAGGCAGACGCGACTGAACCTCTCCTGCGCGAGCGCCGAGAGGCGCCCTGCTACGCTCGCTTGATGAGCGAGAAAGAGCGCCCTTCCGCTCTCGGGACCTCAGGCGAAGTCCGCCTGTCCGAGCTGCAGGTCTCGGACGAGCAGCGAGAGATCGTCCACTTCCTCGGGCGCTTCATCGCGGAACGCTTGCCGCTCGAAGAAAACGCGGTGCGCGGCTTCTTCTGGCGCTCGCTGCGTCGCTGGCAGAACACGCAACATCGCCCGTCCGCAGAGATCGGTTCCCTGCCGACAGACGATCGGCTGGCTGCAGCCGACGAGATCTTCGAGCAATTCACCGAGCGGGCTCGAGCCGTCCTGCGCGACGAGCGCGCCGAGGAGATCGACCGGGTCGCGCGCGAAGCGCGCGAGGCCTACGCCGATCGTTTCGTGCGGCGCTGAGCCGGAGCGCGCCGGACCGCTCGGTCTGCGAGGATCTTTACGGCTCGTTTATTGGACACGAGGCCATTTCTGGTCTGATCCGCTCAGCCAGACCGCCGTCGACCGTTGGCGCACATCCTGCGCGCCCCCTCTCTCTTATGTCGACTGGCGCCGCCTGCCTCTTCGTCTCGACTCCGCGTCCGATCACCTTTCGTCAGGAGACTGAACGATGCCGAGATTCCAGTCCGCCCCCCGCGTTGCGGTGGTCCTCATCCTGCTGTCCGCCTTTGCCGCCGCGCCGCTTTTGGCCCAGGCGCGCGGTGGCGGTGGCGCCGCCACCCTGCTGCTATCCGAGATCGTTGTCACGCCGACAGATGGCGAGTTCATCGAGATCGTCAACCCGACGAGCCGCTATCTCGATTTGTCCGACGTTTACCTCACCGACGCGACCTTCGCCAGCGGCAGCACCTTCTACTACAACCTCCCGACCGGTGCGAACGCCGGCGGCGGCGGCTTCGGCGACTTCTACGCGCGCTTCCCAGACGGCGCCGTGATCGCGCCGGGCGAGCGGCAGACGGTCGCGATGGCCGGCTCGGACGCCTTCTCGAGCGAGTACGGCGACGATCCGACCTACGAGCTCTTCGAGGACGGCCTGACGGCGGACGACGTCCCCGACATGCGCGAGGCGTTCGCCGGCTCGATCAACGACCAGGGCGGCCTGACCAACAGCGGCGAGGTGGCGATTCTCCTGCAGTGGGACGGCGAGAGCGACCTGGTGCAGGATCTCGACTACGCGGTCTGGGGCGACAAAGCCGAGGCGGTCGACAAGACCGGTGAATCGATCGACGGCCCCGATGGCGACATGACGGCCACCGCCTTCCTCAACGACACCGCCATCGCGACGCAAGACGTGGTCTCGGCGGGCGCCCATCTGCTCGGCAACGGTTTTCAGCGCAGCGATCTCACCGAGGGCTCCGAGACGCTCAGCGGCGGCAACGGCGCCACCGGCCACGATGAGACGTCCGAAGATCTGAGCAACACGTGGAGCGAAGTGCTGGCCGACCCGACGACCGGCCCGGCCGCCATCGCGCGCCTGCTCCTGTCCGAGGTCGTCGTCACGCCGACCGAGGGTGAGTTCGTCGAGATCTTCAACCCGAACGACTTCGCGGTCGACCTGTCGGACGTCTACCTCACCGACGCGACCTTCGCCAGCGGCAGCACCTTCTATTACAACCTCCCGACCGGCGCGAACGCCGGCGGCGGCGGCTTCGGCGACTTCTACGCGCGCTTCCCCGACGGCGCGACGATCGATGCCGGCGACTACCAGGTGGTCGCCCTTGCCGGCTCGGGCGACTTCTTCGCCGAGTACGGCGTCGTGCCGGATTACGAGCTGTTCGACGACGGCACGGCCGACGCTGCGGTCGCCATGCGCGAGGCGACCGCCGGCTCGATCAACAACCAGGGCGGCCTGTCGAATAGCGGCGAGATCATCGTGCTCTTGCATTGGGACGGCGCCAACGATCTGGTCGGTGACCTCGACATCGCGCTGTGGGGCGACGGGGCCGAGGCGGTGGCCAAGACCGGCGTGTCCATCGACGGCCCAGACGTCGACGGGCTGCCGACGACCTACCTTGACGACACCGCGACGGGCAGCCAGGACGTGATCTCTGCCACGGCGCACGGCGTCGGCGACTCGTACACGCGCACCGACGTGACGGAAGGCGCGGAGACGACCACCGGCGGCAACGGCGTCGATGGCAACGACGAAACGTCGGAAGACCTGAGCAATACCTGGAGCGCCTCCGACGCCGCATCGCCAGGAACGGGCCTTCTCGGCATGCTGACGCTGACCATTGATGACGTCACGATGGCGGAAGGCGACGCCGGCACGACCGCCTTCATCTTCCAGGTCAGTCTCTCCGGTCCGGCGCCTCCGGGTGGCGTGACCTTCGACATCACCACAGCGGACGACACCGCCACGGTCGCTGACAGCGACTACGTGACCAATAGCCAGACCGGCGAAACGATCGTCGCCGGCATGATGACCTACGACTTCGAGGTGACGGTCAACGGCGACACCGTCGGTGAGAGCGACGAAACGTTCTTCGTCAACGTGTCGAACGTGGCGCCGGGCTCTATCGTGATCGCCGATGGCCAGGGCCTCGGCACGATCGACAACGACGACGCCCTTGCCGCGCTCGAGATCTTCGAGATTCAGGGCTCCGGCGACGCGTCGCCCTTCGCGGATATGGAGGTCACGACCGAGGACAACGTGGTCTTCGCGGTCGGCCCCGAGGGCTTCTTCATGCAGACGCCCGACGCGCGGGACGACGGCGACGCGGCGACGTCGAACGGCATCTACGTCTTCACCGGCACGGCGCCGACCGTGGCGGTCGGCGATCTGGTCGACGTGACCGGCGACGTGGTCGAGCTCTTCGACGAGCTGACCGAGTTCACCAACTCGCCGATCGTGACCATCGGATCGTCGGGCAACCCGCTACCGGCGCCGATCGTCTTCGACGCCTCGACGCCGTCGGGGGATCCGAGCATGCCGAGCTGCCCGTCAGACAACTTCGAATGCTTCGAAGGCATGTACGTTCGCCTCGACGACGGCACGGTGACCGCCGGAAACCTGACGTTCGGCAGCGATCCGATCGCCGAGGTGACGGTGGTGGCGAACTCCACGCGGCCCTTCCGCGAGACGGGCGTCGAGTTCCCGGGCCTGGGCGGCGGCATCCCGATCTTCGACGGCAACCCGGAGATCCTCGAGCTCGATCCGGACAAGCTCGGCCTGCCCAATCAGGTGATCTCGGGCGGCAGCCGGTTCTCGACCGAAGGCGGCCTCGGCTTCGAATTCGGTGACTTCGAGATCTGGCCGAGCTCGCTCGTGGTCACTCCGGAACCGGCACTCGACCCAGTCCGCGAGGCGTCCTCGGTCGAGCTGACGATCGGCACGCTCAACATGTTCCGCTTCTTCGACGACGTCGCCGACGGCAGCGAACAGGTCGTCTCGAGCGCCGAGTACCAGTGCCGACGCGACAAATTCGTCGCCTATATCGATCAGGCGATGCGCAACCCGCACGTGATCGCCGTGCAGGAGGTCGAGAAAGAGGACGTGCTCGTCGACCTGGCGGCCGACATCATGGCGGCCGGCGGCCCGACCTACACCGCGGAGCTGGTTGAAGGCAACGACGTCGGCGGCATCGACGTCGGCTACCTCGTCGACTCCTCGGTGACGATCGATCAGGTCACCCAGCTCGGAGCAGCCGAGCTCAACTCCTGCGACGGCTCGCTGCTGCACGATCGTCCGCCGCTCTTGCTCGAGGCGACCGACGCCAACGGCACCGCCTTCGCGGTGCTGGTGGTCCACGCACGGTCGCTCGGCGGCATCGACGACGCAGGCGACACCTGCAACTCGAATCCGTCGGTCCAGCGCGTGCGGCAGAAGCGCCTCGAGCAGGCGCAATCGATCGGGCAGATGGTCGAGGACTTCCAGACCACCAACCCGACGGTGCCGCTGGTCGTCATCGGCGACTTCAACGCGTTCGAGTTCACCGACGGCTACGTCGACCTGATCGGCCAGATCACCGGTGCGGTCGATCCGGTGCTGAACGAGCTCTCGGAGCTGCCGATCCCTGATCCGGGCCTGATCAACGCCACGCTGGCGGTGCCGCAGGAGGAGCGCTACTCCTTCATCTTCAACGGCAGTGCGCAGGTCCTCGATCACGCGCTGCTCACCCAGCCGGCCCTCGAGGTCTTCCAGTCCTTCGAGTTCGCCGGCGGAAACGCCGACGCTGCGCGGATTCTGCTCGACAGCTGCGACGCCCTGTTGGCGCCGGACGAGTTGCCTCTGCGGGCGTCTGATCACGACGGCGGGGTGCTCTACCTGCTGTCTGACCAGACGGGCATCATCTTCGCCAACGGCTTCGAGTCAGGCGACACCACTGCTTGGGACAACTCTCAGAACTGAGGTCGCCCGAAGCATCGCTGCGGCCTCGGCCGCCAAAGACGAGGGAGCTTCGGCTCCCTCGTCTTTGTTTGGGCCACCTGCACTTCGACCGCCGGCGTTTCTGACGAGAATTGGCACCCGGCGACGGATTTTCGACGCAGGACCGAGTCGGGACCCTGATGGGCAGCCAGCGATCGGCAATTCGAGGCTGGCATTCGCCTTGCTTTTTGATCTGAGCGTGGATCTCGAGACTTCGTCTCGATCGGCCGGTCGGCACTTCGGTGTCCGAGCGGCCTTTTGTGCTGATCCACCTTAGATGTGCTCTTCGAGCCGGTCCGCTGAGGACCGTCTCTGCCCCGCGCGTCGCCCATGAGCAAGCGACACGCGTTTCGGCTCGCGTCGCCGCGCGCTCGCCCGCCGGCCAGCCCCCACGACGAGCCTCTTGCCGACGAGCGTCGCAGGACGCTCGAGACCGGCTGGGGATAACGTCGTGACGAAAGATCCCGAGACCTCGCCTGTTCCCTCCGTCGAGGCGTTCGCCGCCTTCCCCCGGCTCGAGTTCGAGATGCTCGAGCAGCTGCAGCAGATGGCCACCCTTCGCGGCAGCGACCTACTCGAGCGCCTGCTCGTCATCTTCCGAAACCAGTCGCACGAGGTTCTCACCACGCTTGGTGAGGCGCTGCGCGCACAGGACGCCCAATCCGTCGCCGAGCGCGCCCACGGACTCAAAGGCAGCGCTCGCTCGATGGGAGCGCGCCGGCTGGCCGAGATCGCATCCTCGATCGAACGCAGCGCCCTGCGTGGCGACCTCGACGCTGTCGAGCCCCTCCTCACCCTCCTCGCCGCGGAGCACTCCGCGAGCGAAGACGCCTTCGAGGCTTGGATCCGCCGCCGGACCGAGTCGTAGGCGGTCGGTCGACCGTCACTCGGCCTCCGTCGCGGCCGAGATATACTCCGTCGGTCGTTCTCCGGCTCCGCCGGCACGTCACCGAGGTCGCTCGACCGATCCACCACGGGTGATCGGCCCGATCGTTGGATCTCCCCGTCCCACTCTCGATGTCCGAGACCCCCTTCAGCATCCTCCTGGTTGACGACAGCGAGGTCAATCAGGAGATCTGGCCAGCGATGCTGGAAGGTGCCGGCTATCGAGCGCTTTCGGCACGCTCGGGCGAGCCGGCCCTCGACGTGCTGCAGCGGGAGTTCATCGATCTCGTTCTGCTCGACATCGTCATGCCCGGCATGAGCGGGTTGGAAGTGCTTGAGACACTGCGCTCGCGGCACTCTGCGATCGAGATTCCGGTGATCATGGCGACCTCGAAGAGCGAGAGCGAGGACATGGTCCGCGCCTTCGAACTCGGCGCCAACGACTACGTCACGAAGCCGCTCGACGTGCAGGTGACACTGGCACGGATCCAGGCCCAGCTGCGCGGCCGTCTACCGCGAGCGGTCACCGTCGGCGGGGCCTCCACCGGCACCGCGACCGAGCCGACCCCCGCGGTCGCGCCCGGCGTCACGCTCGAGGGCCGCTACCTTCTCGAGTCGCTCATCGGCCGCGGCAACTTCGGCACCGTCTACCGCGCGAGACATCTCGTGCTCGACCGACCGGTCGCCGTCAAGATCCTGCGCACCGGCTTCGGCGGCGACGACGTCACGCAAGCGCGCTTTCGCCAAGAAGGCATCTCGCTGTCGCGGGTGCAGCATCCCAATGCGGTGGCGGTGCTCGACTTCAGCTCCGGACCGCAGCTCACCTTCTTGGTCATGGAGCTGCTGTCGGGCCACAGCCTCGACGAGGAGCTGGCGCGCGAGGGTCGGCTGTCGACCCGACGCGCCGCCGAGATCCTCATTCCCGTCTGTTCGGTGCTCGCCGAAGCCCATTCGTCGGGCATCATCCATCGCGACATCAAACCGCAGAACATCTTCCTGCATCGGGCCCGGCGCGGCGAAACCGTCAAGGTGCTCGACTTCGGTATCGCGAAGCTCGTCGGCGAGGCGGAACTTGCTCAGCAGCTGACCGTCGAAGGTTCGAGCGTCGGCACCCCGGCCTATATGGCTCCCGAGCGCTTCATGAACGATCCGTACGACGGCCGCGCCGACATCTACAGCGTCGCGGTCATGCTGTACGAGATGCTCTCGGGCCGGACGCCGTTCGCCCATTCCGATGGCAACTTCTTCAAGCTCATCCGCATGCACGTGATCGAGCGGCCGAAGCCGCTGCGTGCTTTCGATGCATCGATTCCGCGCGAGCTCGAAGAGATCGTGCTCGCCGGGCTGGAGAAAAAGCCCGAAGATCGACCGACGGTCCATGAACTGGCGACCCGGTTTGGTGCCGCCGTCGGCCTCGGCCCGATCGATCTCTCCGCCACATCGAGCGATTCCGACATCTCGGGGATCATGCCGCGACCGGACTTTGGGATCGGTCCGCAGGGCGGATGAAGGATCGGCCGCGCCCCGGCGATCCGTCGATCGCAGCGTCTGCCGCGCACGTCGACTCCAGCTTTGTCGACGACGCGCCGATCCTCTACGCAGAAACCGAAAATCAGGACGGTCGCGCGATCGTCGTCGACTGCAATCGCCAGCTGCTGGAGACGCTCGGCTATCGGCTCGAGGACGTGCGCGGCCGCGAGTTGGGCGAGCTGTATAGCGAAAGCTCGCGTGAGGCGCTGCAGCACGACGGATATGCGCGCGCCCTGGTCGATGAACTGGAGGAGACCGAGCGCGAGCTGGTGACCGCCGACGGGCGCGTGATCACCACCCTCTTGCGAGCCAGGCCGCGCCACGACGAGCGAGGCCGGATCGTCGGGACGCGCGCGATGTACCTCGACATCACGCGGCAGAAAGAGATCGAGACGGCGCTGCGCTATCGCCTGCGGCTCGAGGAGCTGATGACCTCGCTCTCGTCTCGGCTCTTCAACCTGCCGCCGTCGGAGGTCGACCGCCAGATCCACAACGTGCTGCGGCGGGTCGGTGAATTCGTCGGCTGCGAGCGCGGCCAGCTCTTTCAGTTCGAAGACAACGGCGCGGTCGAGTCGAGCACTCACGAATGGTGCGCCCCGGGCATCGCCTCTCGGCTGCTCGAGCTGCGCCACCTGCAGCGCCACACGTTTCCCTGGTTCCGCGACCGCATCGATCGCGCCGAGGTGGTGCACATCCCGTCGGTGGCCGACATGCCGCCGGAAGCAGATACCGAGCGCCGCATTCTTCAGCGAGAGGGCGTCCGATCCCTCCTCGCCGTCCCGGTCGAAGCGCCGGATCAGGTGGTTGGCTACGTTTCCTTCGTCTCCGGCGACGCCTCGTGGTCGAAGCGGCGCCACGCCGACCATGTGACGCTCTTCCGCTTCGTCGGCGAGATGATCGCCTCGGCGCTCGAGGTGCAGCGCGCCCGGCGTCTCGAGCGGGCGAAGGAGGCCGCCGAGGCGGCCAGCGAGGCGAAGAGCCTGTTCCTCGCCAACATGAGCCACGAGATCCGCACGCCGATGAACGCCATTCTCGGCATGGCGGACCTGCTGATCGACGAAACGCTCACCTCGGCGCAGCGTCGCCACGCGCGGATTCTCAAGAATTCGGCCGAGGGCCTGCTGAAGCTGATCGACGACATCCTCGATTTCTCGAAGATCGAGTCCGGCAAGCTGAGTCTCGAGTCCGAGGAGTTCGAGCTCGGCGAAGTCGTCCAGGCCGCCATCGAGCCGCTCCTCCCGCGCGCGCTCGCCAAGGGGTTGACGCTCGACGTGCAGGTGACGACAGCGTTTCCCACCCGGTTGCTCGGCGACCCGAGTCGGCTGCGGCAGATTCTCATCAACCTCGTCTCCAACGCGATCAAATTCACGCCCGACGGCAGAGTCGACGTGCGCGTCGACCAGGAGCGCTTTGACACCGAAGGCGTGCGCCTGCGCTTCGAGGTGCGCGACACCGGCATCGGCATCGCTCCGGACGTCCAGGATCGTCTCTTCGAGCCGTTCCGTCAGGCCGACGACTCGACCAGCCGCCGCTACGGCGGCACCGGCCTCGGCCTGACGATCTGCCAGCGCCTCGTCGAGCTGATGCTCGGCGACATCGGCTTCGAGAGCCAGCCCCGCCGCGGATCGATCTTCTGGTGCTCGGTGCCTTTCCTGCCGGCCCTCCACACCGCGGCAACTCCCGCCGAGCCCACCGAGCCGGAGTCGGTTCGGCGGGCGCCAGCATCGGCCTACCGCCTGCTCCTAGCTGAAGACAACCCGATCAATCAGATTGTCGCTCTCGGCCAGCTCGAGGCTCTCGGCTATCGGGTCGATGCCGTCGGCGACGGCATCGAAGTCCTGAAGATGACCGCCGAACGCACCTATGACCTGGTGCTGATGGACTGCCAGATGCCCGAGCTCGACGGCTACGAAACCACGCGGCGCCTCCGCGAGCGGCCCGAAGCCCGAGACCTGCCGGTGATCGCGGTCACGGCCCACGCGATGAAAGGCGATCGCGAGAAATGCCTCGAAGCCGGCATGAGCGACTACATCTCGAAGCCGTTTCGCCAGGAAGATCTGGGGCAGATCCTCGACCGCTGGCTGCCAGAGCGGCCGATTGCCAATCCGGTCGAGGTGCCGCCCGCTCAGCCGGCGCCGCGCACCTCAGGGCAGACGCACGAAGCGTGAAATCTGCCATCCGGCGGCGCGGTCGGCCACGGATCGGTCGTCGGTCGCCCCAGGGATCAAGACCGGGCCATCGCGTCGATCGAAGATCTCGCGCAGGCGCTCGTCCTCGACCATCGGTGCCGCCCGCCGCTCGGCCGGCAGCTCACCGAGAAACTCCGACAGCAGCAGCTCGTCAAGCATCGGCGGATCGTCATACAGGCTGCGAGCAGTGGTGGCACCGGCTTCGATCGTGATCGTTGCTGCGCCCATCTCCGAGCGCAAGAACTCGACCGCGGCGCGCAGCGACGGTCGGTCGTCCGGGATCAGCTCGATGCCGCGATCGATCGTCTGGCTCTCGAGCTGCCAGGCCGCGTCGCGGCCGGTGTAGAGCATCGCGCGCCGACCTCCGAGCAGGACCGGATGGTCGAGATCGAGATCGCGTCCGGAGGTGAGCACCAAAGACAGCGGCGCCAGCTCCCTGCCGCCCTCCCGCCGCCAGGCCTCGAAAGCCTCTCGCGACGCCTCGAGCGGAGAGAAGTCGTGACGCAGCAGCGGCTCGGCACGGAGGTTGGCACCCGTGGTGACGACGGCGTCGGCGCGCGCGCGGCACAGCAGCAGCGAGAACAGATCCCACGGCGAAGAGGGCGCCCGCTCGTCGATGCGCAAGGTCTCGGCCGGACCGTCCGGACCGCCGAGGCGAACGATCGACGTCGGATGCAGGACGCCGGTGGCGCGCGGCACGTCGCCAAAGAGCCATTCGGCAGCCGCATCGACGTCGGCGGGCGTGCGCAGGGCGCGGGGATCGACTGGAGGATCCGGGACCGTCATGAGTCAATTCTCGCGCGAGCCAGGACCGCTGTCGAGGCACCCGCCGCGCGATGCTGAGCTCGGCCCGCGACCTGCTTCCACCGCGGCCTGCAGGCGACGGAGAAATCGCCCCAGCACAAGTTGACATCCCCCGAAACGACGGAGATCATGTCAACCGACTGGTTGGTATAATTTCTAGACCCCCCTCATTCTGCCGGTCTTCTTTCCCGGAGCCCTCGCGCTTCGAACGTATCGACATCCGAGCCGTGAGACGACCGTATGCCCAGCATGCACAAGCCGCCGACGCTGAATGACGATCAGCGGGCCATCGACATTTATCGCGCCGCCTCGACCATCATTCGCGACAAGGGATTCGACGCCACGTCGATGGGGGATATCGCGGAAGCCGTGGACCTCACCAAGGGCGGCCTCTACTACTACATCAAAGGCAAGGCAGCGCTCCTCTTCGCCATCATGTGCTTTGCCCTCGGCGAGCTGGAGAAACGGGTCTCGACGCCTGCCGAGGCGATTTCGGATCCTGAGCAGCGCCTGGCCACGCTGATCCTCGGCCACCTGCACCTGATGCTCGCGGAGAGCGAGGCCATGGTGGTCCTGCGCGACGAGCTCGAGGGACTGTCCCCCGAGCACCGCGCCAAGATCGACGCGCGCTACGGGAGCTTCCATCAGCTCCTGCAGGAGACCGTGACGGAGGTTCTCGACCTCCGAGGACGCGACGATCTGGACGCCGACATCGTGACCGGCACGATGCTCTCGCTCTGCGAGGGGGTCGTGCGCTGGGCGGAGCCGGGCGTCGATCGGGAGCGGGTGGTGCGCCAGGTCGCCCAGCTGGCCCTCGAGGGCCTTCGTTCCCCGACCGCGGCCTGAGATAGCCTCGCGCTCCCCATGGTCCGCGATCCGCTTCTCCGGCAACGGCTCGAGGCATTGCAGCTCGATTCCGAAACGCCGCCCGATCCCCGCCGATGGGCGGATCTTCTCGCCAGCCTCGATGGTGACCTCACGGACGCCCGGCGGGTTCGCGGCCGCCTCGAACGCGCCGTGCAGAACGCCGAGCGCCGGGCCGACCTGCTGCTCGAGCGCAGCGAACGCGCAGATGACGCGGCCGAAGACGATCTCGGCCTGATCGATGTCCTGCCCGGGATGGTCTTCACGATGGCCGTCGATGACGGTTCGCTGACCTGGATCAACAGCTCTTTTGACGGCTTCACCGGCTGGTCGCGGGACCATTGGATCGGCCGACCGTTCACCGATCTGGTGTCGTCGGAAGATGTGCCGCGGGCGATCGCCGCCCTGCATCAGGTCCTGCTCGGGCAGGCGGTCGAGACCGTGGTGCTCGACCTGGTCACGGCCAACGGCACGACCCGCCGGGTCGAGTTGTCGCTCGGCAGCCGCCGCACCGACGGCGAGCTGCGCCAGCTCGTCGGCCTGGCGCGCGACTACTCGCACCAGGAAAGCGTCGAGCGCGCCCTGCGCGCCGCCAAGGAGAACGCGGAAGAGGCGAGCCGCGAGAAGAGCGACTTCCTGGCCAACATGAGCCACGAGATTCGCACGCCGATGAACGGGCTCATCGGCATGACCGGCCTGCTTCTCGAGACCGATCTGGACGAGGTTCAGAGCGACTACGTCGAAACCATCCGCTCGAGCGGCGACACGCTGCTGACGCTGATCAACGACATCCTCGACTTCTCGAAGGTCGAGTCGGGCAAGCTCGAGCTCGAGAATCATCCGTTCCGTCTCGATGCCTGCCTCGGCTCGTGCCTGGATCTGGTTGCAGCCCGCGCGGCCGAAAAAGGTCTCGACCTGCGTCGCAAGATCGTCTCCGGAACACCGAAGATCATCGTCGGTGACGTCACCCGACTGCGACAGATCCTGGTCAACCTGCTCTCCAACTCGGTGAAGTTCACCGAGCGCGGACACGTCGAGCTGAGCGTGCAGGCAGAGCGCCTGGAAGAGCAGCGCTTCCTCATGCGCTTCGCGGTCGAAGACACCGGGCTCGGCATCGCGCGTGAGCATGTCGAGCGCATCTTCGAGGCCTTCTCACAGGCTGATGTCTCGACGTCGCGGAAGTTTGGCGGCACCGGCCTCGGCCTGACGATCAGCCGCCGGCTCGCCGAGTTGATGGAGGGTCGACTGTGGGTGGAGACCGAGCTCGGCGCCGGCTCGACCTTCTATCTCGCCGTGCCGATGACGGCCTCCGAGATCGCCGTCTCGGCGCCCTCCGAGATCGAGGCGCCACAGGTCGACCGCGAGATGGCGCGTCGGCTGCCGCTGCGCATCCTGATCGCCGACGACAGCGTCATCAATCAGAAGGTCGCTCGGCTCTTGCTCGAGCGGATGGGCTATCGCCCGGATGTGGTCGCCGACGGTCGCGAAGTGCTCGAAGCCACCGAGCGTCAGCGCTACGACGTCGTGCTGATGGACGTCCAGATGCCCGAGCTCGACGGCCTCGAAACCACCCGACGGCTGAAGCGGCGAGACGGCCCGGCACCGAGGATCGTGGCGGTCACCGCCGGCGCCATGCGGGGCGATCGGGAGAAATGCTTTGCCGCCGGCATGGACGACTACCTTTCGAAACCGATCCAGATCGATGACCTGCGCTCGGTCCTGCTGCGCTGCGGCGGCAAAACCGACAGCACGCCGGCCGCCAGCGCGGAAGACGATCTCCTCGACACTGCGGATTTTTCAGACTTGATCGAAGACGAGCTCAGCCAGCACGCCGACGACGAAGATCCCGAGGCGCGGCATGAGGAGGCGTACGCTGACAACGGCGCCTCGACGACCGACGGCATCGATCTGCGCGTCGTCCAGGATCTCCACCAGCTGCGTCCACGGGTCATCGTCGATCTCATCGGAAGCTTCCTGGTCAGCGGACAGGAACGGGTCGACGCCGCGCGCCGGGCGATCGCCGAGAACGACGCCGACGGTCTCGAGCAGGCGGCGCACAGCCTCAAAGGCAGCGGCGGCACGCTCGGCGCCTCGAGGTTGGCCGCCCTCTGCGAGGAGTTGATGCTGGCGGCCCACAACGGTCTCGACGCCGCCACGCCGGAACGCGGCGAGCGGCTCGAGCGGGAGTTCCGGACCGTCCGTGCGACCTTCGAGGAGCAGCTGGCGCGCTGGAGCGCCGCGACCCGCTCGGCGTCCTGAGCCCCCGGCTGGCTCGCTGCTATGCTGCGAGCCTTGATGATTCCCCTGAGACGCGTTCTCCTCGTCGAGGACGAGCACGACATCCAGACGGTGGCGCGTTTGGCGCTGGAAGACATCGGCGGCTTCGAGCTGCACGTCTGCGCGTCGAGCGAGGCGGCGCTTGATGAGGCTCCGGCGTTCGCTCCGCAGCTCGTCCTGCTCGACGACATGCTGCCCGGCATGAGCGGGCGCGACGCCATGCGCGCGTTCGCCGGCTCCGAGCCTCTCGCCGACGTGCCCGTCGTCTTCCTCACCGCCCGCGCGCAGCATGACGAGGTCGCGGAGTACCGACGTCTCGGCGCGCTCGGCGTCATCACCAAGCCGTTCGATCCGATGACCCTGGCCCAGCAGGTCGAGGCCCTTTGGCAACGTCGATCGAGCGCGTCGTAGCGATCAGCCTCCGGCCCGCTCCCCGCCTTCAACGCGGCGCCTCGTGACGTCTCTGCCCGCGTTGGCCTCGGCGCCGGTCGTCGGCCTCACCGCCTGGGCCGTCCTCGCCACGATCGGCTGCATCGTCCTATGGCGCCGCTGGCGGATCTCTCGCCGCGATCGCTCGGGCGCCGTCGAACGCGGACGCGAGGCCGAGCGACGGCTGGCCGAACGGACCTCGGAGCTGCACGAGGCCGATCGCTTCCGCCACCTGTTGGCCAAGGCGGTTGAGACCATGAGCCTCGGCGTGACGATGTCGGACCGCGACGGCAAGATCATCTACGTCAACCCGGCCGACGCCCGCATGCACGGCTACGGGGCGGCGGAATTGATCGGAGTCGACTCGCGCATCTACGCCGCCGACATCGACGCCTCGGTGGCACCAACCCGCGCGAGCCCCGAACCTTGGGCCCGCGAGCGCATGAACGTCACGAAGACCGGCGAGCTGGTGCCCGTGCGTTTGGTGTCCGATCGCG
>JBCBCF010000085.1:0-15318 GCA_038530905.1 Acidobacteriota bacterium | reverse complement strand
CGTCGTCTTTTTGGCGGGTGAGATCACGACCTCCGGCTACCTCGACTTCGCAGGCATCGCGCGCCGCACGGTGCAAGAGATCGGCTACAACGATGCCACCCACGGGTTCGACTCGCAGAGCTGCGCGATTCTCTCGGCGATCGATCCGCAGTCGCCCGACATCGCGATGGGTGTGGATCCTGGTGGTGCCGGCGATCAGGGCCTGATGTTCGGCTTCGCCTGCCGCGAGACCGACGAGCTGATGCCGCTGCCGATCATGTTGGCCCATCAGCTGACCCGCCGACTGGCCGCGGTGCGCAAGTCGGGAGAGCTCAATTGGCTGCGCCCGGATGGCAAGTCGCAGGTGACGGTGGAATACGACGGCTTCGCGCCGCGCCGCGTCCACACGATCGTCCTCTCGACCCAGCACGCCGAAGAGATCGGCAACGACGAGATCCGCGCCGGGATCCTCGATCAGGTTGTCCGCGCCACCGTGCCGGAGCACCTGCTCGATGACGACACGATCTACCACGTCAACCCGACCGGACGCTTCGTCGTGGGCGGTCCGCAGGGCGACTGCGGGCTGACCGGTCGCAAGATCATTGTCGACACCTACGGCGGCATGGGTGGCCACGGCGGCGGCGCCTTCTCCGGCAAGGACTCGACGAAGGTCGACCGGTCCGCGAGCTATATGGCGCGTCACGTGGCCAAGAACCTGGTGGCGGCAGATCTTTGCGATCGGGTGTTGGTGCAGCTCGCTTACGCCATCGGCGTCGCCGACCCGGTGTCGGTCCATGTCGACTCCTACGGCACGGGCAAGGACATCGACGATCGAAGGCTCGAGCACCTGGTGCGCGAGATCTTCCCGCTAACCCCTGCCGGCATCATCGAGCATCTCGACCTGCGGGCGCCCCGCTTTCGGCAGACGGCCGCCTACGGGCACTTCGGGCGCACCGAAGACGCCTTCACCTGGGAGACGGTCGATCACGTCGACGACCTACGTTCGGCCGCCGGACGCTGATCCCGACGGCGGTTTCGCCCGCCCGATCCGAGACCTCTCCTGCTGAGGGAGAGCCTGCGCGCCGGCCCCGCCGGCGCGCTGTCGCGTTTGGAGGAATCGGACGCCGGTCGCCGCTCCGTCAGGTGCCCGGGCTGCCGGGCAGCCGGTGGGCGGGGTCCGCTCGCTGCGGATCATCGCCTCTCGGAGCGCGGGGCGCCTCCGGCGAACCGAACCAACGCCTCAGCCGCGCGGCCAGGGCGTCGATCGACACCGGCTTGGCGAGGTAGTCGTCCATGCCGGCGTCGAGACATCGACGCTCCGCCTCGGCGGTTGCGTGCGCGGTCAAACCGATGATCACGCTGTCGCGCTCGGGACCGTCGGAGGCGCGCAGGCGCCGAGTGGCGTCATAGCCATCCATGCCGGGCATCTGCCCGTCCATGAAGATGACGTCCGGCCGCAGCCGAGCGGCCGCCTGCACCGCCTCTGCGCCGTCGACCGCGAGATGCACGTCGAGACCGAGGCTCTCGAGCTGAGCGATCGAGATGATCTGGCTCGTCGGGTTGTCCTCGACCAACAAGACCAGAAGATCGGTCCGTGACGACGGTGTCGCAGAAGGCCGCTCGAGGGCCGGCGGGACGCCGGTCGCTCGTCCCACCTCGATCTCGAATGAGAAAGTCGAGCCGACACCTTGTGCACTCTCGACGCGCAACGAGCCGCCCATCGAGTCGACCAGCTGCCGGCTGATCGACAGGCCGAGGCCACTGCCTCCGTATCGTCGGCTGGAGCTGGGATCGACCTGCCGGAACGGCTCGAAGATCTGTCGCTGCATCTCGGCCGGAACGCCGATGCCCGTGTCCTGGACTTCGACAGACAACCGGACCGTGTCCTGGTCGATCGTCTGCGCGGCCATCGAGGCGCCGATCTCGCCGCTGTCAGTGAATTTGACTGCGTTTCCCAGCAGGTTCAACAGGACCTGCCGAAAGCGCGCCGGATCCCCGCGGACCAGATCCGGCACTGAGCGGTCGATCCGCGAGCGAACCATTAGACCCTTGGCGCGCGCTGAATGGTCGATCAATCGGAAGCAATCGTCGAAGCAGTCGCGCGGCGAGAACTCCCGCACATCGATCTTGAGCCCCAACGCGTCGATTCGCGACTGGTCAAGGATGTCGTTGATGACCGATAGCAGGAGCCGGCCGCTGGTTTCGATCGTCTCCACCAGATCCGTCTGGTCGGTGTCGAGCCGCGTCTTGGCCAGCAGCTCGGCGGCGCTGACCACGCCGGTCAGCGGCGTGCGCAGCTCGTGACTCATGTTGGAGAGGAATTGCGACTTCGCGTCGTTGGCTGCTTCCGCATGTCGGGTCGCCACTTCGAGCTCGCGGGTTCGGCTGGAAACAGCTGCCTCCAGCTCGGCTCGTCGAGCACGACTTCGCGTCATGCGCCGGCGCACTCCCCAGGCTCCGAAGGCGACGACGGCCAACACCGCCGTCTTTAAGAACCACGGATTCAGCCAAAGCGGCGGCCGGATGGTGAAGCTCTGGCGCGCCGAAGGGCCTTCGCCGAGTGCATTGATCGCCTGGACTTCGAAGGTATAGCTGCCGGGCGAAAGGCCGGTGAAGACCGCCGACCGGTTCGCCGATGATGGCGACCACGCATCGCTGTGGCCGATCAGGCGATGGCGATATCGCAGATCCTCAGGAGCTCGATAGTCGAGACTGATGAACTCGAAGAGTAGATCGTGCTCGTCTGCGGCGAGCCCTTGAGCGACGGTGGCAGCCTCGACGGGCCGGCCGTCGAACCGCGCGAAGCGCTCGATACGCACGCTCGGCAGGCTCGAGGGCGCGACATCGTGACGCGGATCGAAGCGTGCCAAACCGCGGGTCCCGATCCAGATCTTGCCCGCGGCATCTTCAAGCAGGGCATGCTGGTTCGTCTCGAGGCCGGTGAACCCGTCCGCAGCCGTCAATCGGCGAAGATCTTCGATCCGCGGCCGGCCGCTCGAGTCGAGCTCGGCACTCAGCCGCAGCCGGTTCAGCCCGCGATCTGTCCCTGCCCAGATCGCGCCGTCGCGCGCGAGGAGAAGGGAGTAAACAGTATTCGAGGTCAAGCCGTCGTGGCGTCCGAAGAAGGAGAGCGCCTCGCCGCTCCAGATCCCAACGCCGCGGTCGGTGGCGAGCAGCAGCCGACCCTGCGGATCGATGATCGTCGATCGAACGCGCATCGCGTCGCCGGCCGTGGCCTGAGACGGCTCCACCGTGCCCTGGTTTGAGGCCAGGACGAACAGACCAACCGGGGTCGAGATCCAGCGCCGTCCATCAGCCGATCGGGAACTAGAGAAGACCCGTCCGTCGCCGACCCCCTCGTCCGCTCCCCAAACGCGCGCGGCGCGCCCGCCGGTGGGAACATGAATCAGGCCGTCGCCCCAGGTCGAGAGCCAGAGCGAGCCGTCGGGATCGAGGTCGAGGTGGAAGATCGACAGTGGAGCCTCCAAACCGTCGATCGGGTCAACCGGGACGAAGCGCGGTGTCGCATCGAAGATCGAGGCGCGATGGAGTCCGCCGCGCAGGGTCGCGACCCAGAGCGTCCCCTCGGGATCGATCGCGAGATGGGTGACGGCCGGGCTGCGCAGACCGTCCTCGCGACCGAAGGTTTGGAAAGCTTCGCCGTCCCAGCGCGCAAGTCCCCCTTCGAGCGTGCCGACCCACAGCTGGCCAGGCGGCCCCTCGGCCAATCCCAACACCTGCTCGTTGGGCAACCCGTGGCGGGCAGCGAAGTGAGCGAACGCCAGGCTGCCGAGGCGGCAGACGCCGCCGCCGAAGGTGCCGATCCAGAGGCTGCCGTCCGAATGCGCGAGCAGGGATCGAACGCCGGCGGCGGGCAGGCCTTCTTCGGTGGAGACGCGAGTCGCGGAACCGTCGAGCTCCCGCCTCAGCAGGCCGTCACGGTGCGTGCCGACCCACAATCGCCCGTCGCGTCCCGGGGCGATTGCCGTGACGCGTTCAGCGAGCTCGCCCAGAGGCTGAATCGTTCCCGCCGTGTCGATCGAGTACAGGCCTGCCGCCGCGTGGACCAGCAGCCGATCGGCGCCGTCGGTCGCGATGGCGGTGATCGGCGCCTCGGTGAGCGGTCCAGTCCAGATCGGCAAGTCGAGGCGATCTCCCTCCAGTCGCAGCATGCCGCGATCGGTCGCCACCCACACGCTGTCCCCGAGAACCGCCATCCCGACAATGGTCGACGGATCTCCGAGCGGGCGAGCAGACATGCTCTCTCCGTCGTCGTCGGAGACGAGCTCGAAGAGTCCCGCCCGACGGGTGCCGACGAGCAACCGCACCGGGCCCTCGGCGGGTGAGATGTCGAGGATCGCGAGAATCCGCGCGTCGTCGATGGGCGTCTTGGTCTCGACGACCCGCCACACCTCGCCGGGGCCGGCATCGCGCATCGCCAGGCCACGATCACTGCCGGCCCAGACGCGACCCCGACGGTCCTGGGCAATGGAGTAGACGCGCTGACTCGGCAGGTCGAGAGGTGGCTCGGAGAAGCGCTCGCCGTCGAATCGACTGAGGCCGCCCGCAGTGCCGACCCACACGAATCCCTCGGCATCTTCCGCCAAACTACTCACCACCGACTGCGGCAATCCGTCGTCGATCGTCCAGCAACGGAGGTCGATCGACTGAGCGTCGACCGGATGAGAAGCTAGGACGGAGGCGGCCCAGAAGCCCACCAAGAGTCGCCAGGGAGCGAGCCCATGACGGCGTGTGCATTCCTGTCGACCGATCACGGACAGGATGGTGCCGGACCCGCCCATGGAGTGCAAGCGACCGCTCGGTCTTTCCCGCAGCGTCAGGTGAGTCCGATCAGGAGCGCCTGCTATGACCAGCGCTTTGGGCTACAGCGCTCCCTTCTCGAGCTCCAAACCTGTCTCGACGACATCTTCATGAGGTGATCGATGGCGTATCAAGCAACGTCTCAGCCGCACACCGGCATCGCGACCTTCTGCAAGGCACCGTTCCAGCCGGATCTGGATCGACTGGATGCCGACGTCGCGATCGTCGGCATCCCCTACGACGAAGCGACGGCGATGCGCCCGGGATCGCGCCAAGCCCCTCGCGCGATCCGCGATGCGTCCACCCGCTTCGGGTTCCTCGGAAAAGGTCGCGAGTCGCAAGGATTCTTCGACATCGCACGCGATCGCCAGATCATGGGCGGGGTCCGCCTGGTCGACACCGGCGATGTCGACACCGTCTATTTCAGCCACGAGCGCAACCTGGACCTCGTCCATCGCCACCTGACGGCGATTCTCGATCACGAAGCGCTGCCGGTGGTGCTGGGAGGTGACCATTCGATCAGCTATCCGGTGCTCCGCGCCTTCGAGCGCTTCGGTCCGCTGACCATCGTCTTGGTCGACGCGCATCTCGACTACAAGCTCGACATCATGGGGCTGCGCTACACCAACAACAGCCCATTCCGGCGGGCGCACGATCTGCCGTTCGTCGGCCGCATCCTCAACTTCGGGATCCGCGGCATCAAGTCCACCGATCGCGACCTGCGCGAGAGCCGCGAGCACGGGCATCTGACCTTCTCGAGCCATCAGGTGCACGCCGAGGGTGTCGACGCCCTCCTCGAGCAGTGCGGCGACGACCTCGGGTCCTACTATCTGTCGATCGATATCGACGGTCTCGATCCTTCGATCGCTCCCGGCACGGAGAGTCCGGAGGCCGAAGGTCTGACGTTCACGCAGGTCAAGACACTGGCTCAGGGCCTCGCCCGCCGCGGCCGGCTCGTCGGCGTCGACCTAGTCGAAGTCAATCCCTACCTCGATCCGGCGGAGCTGACGCAGCACATCGCGGCGCAGCTCCTGATCGAGGTCATCGCCACTCGCTTCGACGGCTGAACCGAAGCGATCACGGCCGCAGGCCAATGCATGTTTGCGCAGGGCTTCGAACCAGCGGCTCAGAGCTCAAGGCTTATGCGACTTCAACCATTGGTCTTCGAAACTGTTGAGTAGATGCTCTCCGAAATCGGATGTCGAGTTCAAGACGGTGAACGGTGCCTTTGTAAGAGAAAGAACACGTCCGTCCTGATCTGTTGATAGCGGAGAGAAGACGACCGCATCATCGACGACTAAGAAAGCCATGGTCCGGCTCGTAGAGTAGAGGCGAACGTGGTCCGAGAGTTCTAGACCTGCGCCGCGAAGCAACGAACCAGCTCTCTCGAGAGACTGCTGAATCTGTTCTCGCAGATCATCATCTTGATGAGCAGCGCGAATGATCCAATCTGGAGACGATGGATCCAGGAAGAGCACTCGGAAGTCGAAGCCTGCTTTAATGCGTTGAGGCAGTGTTCTGAAGAATGAACGATATTCCTTGTCGAAAAACTTTCTATTCTTTCTCCCGAAAATCAGCAGGCGGTCGTCAGCAACTCTTGCCGACGTTGTGTACAGACCGTGGCTTTCGAAGCCGCTCTTGAAGAAAGCTTGGCTTCCGATGCTTGGCTCAGGCAAGCCGTGAGAAGCGAAGGCTTTGATGACACTTGTGATTTTCCTAGTCGACCCAGGAATCTCAATGCGCGCGATCCGCTTAACTTCCTCTTCGAAGTGTGGCCAGCCATTCTCGAAAGAGTCTTGCAGGACCTCTTCTGCAAGAGCGAGCTCGCCAGCCTCTGCGTTCAACGATCTGATGAGAGACAGTAGGTCACCCTTGTCGATTGATGTCGACTGGAACATCGCAAGGGGGCCGGATAAGTCCCCTGGCGACAGGCCAAGAAGCAAAGGACAAACCCGGGACGAACCGACTGCTTTAGAGAGTGCTCCAGCTTCGAAGAGGATCCAAGGAGCTTTGTAGTTCTCTGGGGTGACGCAGATGATTCCTATTTGATGAGTTTCTAGACTTCGACTGATTCCATCGCTCCAGCGATCACCCTTGGCGATCTCATGAGCGGACATCCATGGCTTGCTGATCTGAATGACTTTGGGTAACCAATCTGAAATCAACTCCGCTAGAGCTCGGCTCCTCTTTCCTGACCAGCTGATGAAAACATGAAGCCTGCTTGACATTCTATTGCTACCTTAGTAACGACTGCGTATGGAACGTTGCATCGATCATGATCAACACGGAGCTTCGAAATCAGAGACGGATATGGATCGTCATCAAGCGCTGGCAAATCACTGCGCGGTCAACGATACCACAGCAGCCATGGGCAGCTACCAATGAGCTCTTCGCGACCACAAACGCCGCCGACGGGTCGGACCCGCGGCGGCGTTCTGGTTCCGGCGATGGGGAAGAGATCAGGCGTTCGGTGACTGCCAGGTGAAGGCGGCGAACGGCGGGTCGACCGGCGTTTCGAGAAGGTGGTTGGTGTAGTTCGAGAGCACCTTGTGGGAGATCGCGAGAACGACCTCGAAGATTTGCTGGCGGGTGAAGCCAGCCTCGAGAAATGCGTCGATGTCGGAAGCCTCGACCCAGCCGCGCTTCTCGGTCATCGCGAGAGCGAAGACGCGCAGCGCTTCGAGCTTCGGATCCGAATAAGAGCCGACCTCGCGGGCGGTCTGGATCACCGCCTCGTCGACTCCCTCTTTGTTGGCCATGAACGTGTGCGCGGCCATGCAGTAGTGGCACTCATGAAAGGCGTTGATGGTGAACCAGAGGACGTGGCGCTCGGTCGGAGTGAAGCTGGTTTGCCCCATGAGCGTGCTGAGTGCCATATAGCCTTCTGCCGCCGCTGGCGCCTCAGCAAGGCCGCCCAGCAGATTCGGCACCATGCCGTAGTGCGACTGGATGTTGCTGATGGTTTGCGGATCGGCGGTCTCCGCGTTGTGAATCTGGAACCCGTGGCCGGTGGTCTGAGGCGCGATGGCAGTGGTCATCCTCTGTCTCCTTTCGACGCTTGGCGTCGCTGGTGTCGATCGTCGAACGAGCGAGTGCGTGGGCCACTCGCGGAACGTGGAAGCTTACGTAGACCAATCGGTCTCGGTTTTCTCGTGGCAACACCGGCCAGGTCCCCGTCGATTCCTCAGCTCAGGGCCGTCGTGGCAGTTGAAGGGGATGCTGCGTCGAGGACCGCGAGGGCGGCCGCCACGGCGCCATCCGTCAACTCGCGCGTTTCGGTGACCCGACCTAGCAGCCGGATGCCCTGAAGCGCCACCGTCAGGAGACGAGCGGTCCCTCGCACGTCGAGGTCGGCGCGCAGCTCGTGTGCCTCGACCGCGCGGGCCAGCGCATCGGCGAAGGACTGCTCGACGCGGGCGACGTGCCGGCGCAGAATCCTCGCCAGGTCCGGATCGTCGGCGGAACACTGGGCCATCGCGACGCCGAGCAGGCAGCCGGGGGCGAACGGCGTCGCAGCGTCGTCCCGGATCGAGCCGACGACTCGGCGGATGTTCGCGAGCGGCGAGCCCGGCGCCTGCAGGGTTGCGCGCATGCCGCCCACCACCTTCACGGAGTACTGCTCGATGCTGCGCTCGAAGAGAGCCCGCTTGCTTCCGAAGGTGTCGTAGAAGCTCTTGCGCGCGATGCCCATCGCCGCCAGCAGATCCGCCAGGCTGGCGCAGGCGTAGCCCTCGGCCCAGAAGATCTCCATCGCCCGCTCAAGGGCGACCTCGGGATCGAATTGTTTGGCAGGGCCCCGTGCGCTCATGGCCGTCTCAACAGAGACCGATCGGTCTCTATTCCAGGAAAGAAGAAGCGACCCGCCATCGGGCCGCTTCGAGGACCGCGGGGCGCTCGAGTCAGGAGTGCCCGCGCTCGCCAGCCGGCTTCGCGGCCATCAGTCGCTTGTCGGTCGTGGCCGCGAGTGCCATCTGGCGACGGGACCCACAGACACTAAGTCAGCACAACCGACCGGGGTCCACGAAGGGCAGCGCTTCCACGAGTCTGATCGCATCGTCGATGCTGTCGATCTCAAAGGAGGCATTCCCGTCGTTGCGAGTCTCGCCCTCGCTGTCGCCGCCGCCGACTTGCTCGCAGTGCAACCAAACCCTCGTGCAACAGGCAGCCTGGATCGGTTTGGTGTGCGCGGCTAGCCTCACAGAGCAGGCACCTCGGAGATCCAGCGCCTCTCGAGCTCTCGAGACTTGTCGAATGCGCCCAGTGGACCTGAGTCGCAGAGATCGAAGTTCTAAACCTTATCGGGCTCGATCCGTCGAGCATTCGGTCTCGGCGTCTTCTTGAACTCGCGCGGTACACTGCCGGTGAGGAAGCCATCCTGCTGTTCCGACACCCGATCAACGAATGCCAGTCGAGAAACAGCGCCCCCGCCCGTTCTCTGCGTCCATCGTTGGAGGCTCTGTCGGCGGCCTAGCAGCGGCACTGGAACTGCGTCGGATCGCAGGCGCGGACGTTAGAGTCTATGAGCGCTCAGCCGGTGTCATGGAAGCACGCGGAGCGGGCGTTGTCATGCAGCCTGAGGTGGAATCACTCCTCCAAACGGTCGGCTCTTCGGCCGAGGAAGTGAGCGTGCGCCTCGAGGAGCGAGTGACATTCGGGCCTGATGGCGCTGAACGGACCCAGCGCGCACCGCAGTTGATGACAGCTTGGGATACTCTCTACAAGACACTCAAAGAGGCTCTCCAGGGATCCTGCTATCGCCAAGACAGCCGCTTGGTCGACCTTCGCGAAGAATCGGAACAGATCCGTGCAGTTTTTGCCGATGGATACGAGGTGAAAGCCGACATATTGGTCGGAGCAGATGGCGTGAACTCCAGCTGCAGGAGAATTCTGGTTGAGGATTCTCCCGCTCGCTACTCAGGCTATGTGGCTTGGCGCGGCCTCGAGCACGAGACGGACCTGTCACCAGGCCTTCTGGCCAGGCTCGACAGACGTTTCACTTTCTTCCAGATGCCTGGCAGCCAGTTCCTGTGTTATTTGGTGCCTGGTGAGGATGGAGCCACGGAAGAGGGCGGGCGCCGGGTCAATTGGGTCTGGTACATGAACGCGGACGAACGCTCTCTCCCCGAGATGATGCAAGGTTCCTCAGGCCGCAGTTTCGTCTCGTTCTTGCCGAAAGGTGAAGTGAGACCAGAGATCGAAGAGCGCGTTCAACGGATAGCATCGAGGTCGTTGCCCGACATTTTCTGCCGACTCCTTTCTCAATCGACGTTGTTCATGCAACCCGTCCAGGATGCGGATCCAGTTGCTCGACACCATGGACGCACTGTCCTCATCGGAGATGCGGCAGGAACCGTTCGACCTCACACCGCGGCCGGAACGTCCAAAGCTTTCGGAGATGCCACGGCCCTGGGACACAGCTTAAGAGGCTGGAGCCGAACTGATCCATTTCCTGAATCGGTGGTTTCGTCTTGGGACGAACAACGCCAAAGCAACTTGCTGGCAACCGCCGTCCGCGGATTTCGGCTTGCACGCGGCTCGGGGCTTGGCGTTCCAGGCGCTCCTGAATCATGGGAGTTGGGCTAGACGAAACCGCACACGAGTATGCGGAGCAGTGGGCGGCTGCAGGAGTGTTGGAGACAGGCGCGAGAGCCGTTCTTTCTCGAAACAAGCGTTCCGGGTTCGTTCGCGGCTGGTGACGTGAGGCACGGTTCGATCGAGCGCGTTGCCTCAGCAGTAGGTGACGGCGCGATGGCAGTTGCTTTTGTCCACAGCGACCTCTCGGAGCAGTGAAGACGAATCAGCGGCAATAGGCAGCGACATGTCACAGCCAGGTCCGGCGCCCAAGTCCTCCGATGTACCTGCTTGCGTCAGCGTCCTAGAGCCACGCCATGCCGTCGATCACTGACGTAGGGAAGAGCGGCCGCCGCGGTCGTCAAAAGCCGCACCCGAATGCAGGGATCACAGTCGCTATGCCTGTACGAACCGCGATGAGCACAATCTGGCCGCGCTGAGGGTGCGTCTTCGACCTACTGTTCCCGGACCCCGATCAGCTCCGCACGCCGAGGAAAAGATAGAGACTGAAAATGGCGAAAATCAGACTCGGACTCCAGATCGCCACACTCGCCGGCAGGATGCCTGCCTCGCCGAGCGCGGTGAAGAAGCCGACGATCACCATCATCGCGATGCCGAGAATCAGGGAGATCCCGACCCCGTAGAGAGCGCCTCGGCGGCCGAGCCGAAACGCGAACGGCATCGCGACGAGCGCCATGACCAGCGAGATCACCGGGTAGGCGACCTTGTTGTAGAGGGCGACTTCGAGCTCGGGTACGGTTTGGCCCGCGAGCTGCAGCTCGTCGATGTAGTCACGGAGCTCGTTGTAGTTCATCTCGTCGGGCGACGTCATGCCGCCCTGGAAGTACTCAGGGCCTTCGCTCAGGCGATATTTCATCGGCTCATCGAAGGTCGAGTAGCCGGTGACCTCCGAGCCGTCGAAGGTGCGCGCCCAGCCTTTCGACAAGATCCACCACGGTCCTTCGATATGGCTCGCCTGCTCCGCGTAGAGGCGGCCGACAAGATCGTAATCCTCGTCGAATTTGAAAATCTGCAGGCCGTGCAGCCGCTCGCTCTCGGGATCGAAATAGGCGAAGTTGTAGAGCAGCTGCTCTTTGCCGAAAAGCCATCGACGGTCCGCACGCTGACCGATCTGCTGCGGTGTCTTGCCGCGCAGGACATCGCGCAGCTCGGCGACGCGGGCGTTCGACGCCGGCAGGACCTCCGACTGCATCAAGCCTGCGACGCCGGCGAGCAGCCCGGCGGCGAGCAGCACGGGGAAGGCAAGGCGAAACACGCTGATGCCGAGCGCCTTCGCCGCCGTGACTTCGTTGGTGCGCGACAGCAGCGCGAAGGTCGACAGCGTCGTCACCAGCACGATGATCGGCGCGATCTCGTAGACGATCGCGAACGCCTTGTATTTGTAGTAGTCGAAGACGACGCTCGACGGAATCTGGTTCTCGAGGATGTCTTCGACACGCTCCGTGAGGTCGGAAACGATGTAGATGCTGACACCCGACACCGCGACGATGGTCAGCACGCGGGTGAACGTCGTCAGCACGTAGCGGTCCAGGGCGTTCGGGAAGCGCAGGCGAATCTCAGGCAGGCGCAAAAGGAGGTTCGCCCGATCGCGCGCCCGGCGCATCTTTTCGCGCCGCTGAGCGCGGATCCGCTCCCGCTTGTCTTTCGCGCGCAGGAGGCGCGTCCACACGTGCTCTTGGATCCAGCGGTCGGCGCTGGCGATCAGCAGGCTCTTGTCCTTGTTGCGCCGATAGAGCAGGAAAAAGCCTGCCATCAGCATCAAGACGTTCGGCATCCAGACGCCGAGCCAGGCCGGCAGGCTGCCTTTCTTTGCCGCCTCCTCGCCAGAATTGAAGATGACGTAATAAAGAACGATGACGAAGATCGAGAGGGCGAAGCCGGCCGATCGGCCGCCCCGGGCGTTGGCGAAGCCGAGCGGCAGGCCCAAGAGGCCGAACACCAAACAGGCAGCGGGGAAGGCCCAGCGTTTGTGGATCTCGACCCGCGCCGTGTTGCGTAGTTCGTCCTGCAGGGAAGGATCGCGTGCCCATCGCCGGAGATCGCTCGAGCGCAGCTCCCGGATCGACTTACTCGAGACGGTGGCCGCCTGTTGCTCGGGGGTTTCGAGGCGGATCGTGTATTGCTCCTGGCGCAGGAGCTGATAGTTGTCCGGCTCGTCGAGATCGACGACGTGAGACACCGCCTCGTCGAGCTCGAGCTGCACGCGGCCGCTGCCGGACGAGCCGCGGGCCAGGCCGCGCCGGGCGACGATCGCCTGCGTCTCTCCCGACGGCACGATCTCGGATAGGAAGACGCCCTTCCACCGCCGATCCTCTGGCGGCGCCTCGAAGATGTAGAGCATCTGGTCGGCCCAGCCGGTGTGCGGCACGCGCGGCTGAATCTCTTCCGACAGGCTCTGCGTCAGGATGTCGAGGCGCAGCTCTTGGAGCTTCTTGTTGCCGCCCGGCATCACCTCGCGCATGAGGTAGACGTTGGCCAGCGTCAGCACCAACGACAGCAGCAGGATCGGACGGTACAGCGAGAAGAGGCTGATGCCACCGGCGCGGATCGCCACCAGCTCACTGTCGGTCGACAGCCGCCCGATGCCGATCAGGATGCCGAAGAGAAGCGACATCGGGATCGTCATGACCACGATGTGCGGCAGCGACAGCAGCAGAAGCCGCCCGACGGTGGACGGCTCGACGCCGGAGCCGATGATCAGGTCCGCCGACTTGAAGAGGACCTGAATGAGGAGAATGAAGGTGTAGACGATGAAGCCGAGGATCAGCGGACCCACGACCTCGGTGAGGATGTAGCGGTCGAGCAGGCGCAGCATACGGCGGCGAGTTTAACTCGCGACTCCACAGCGTTTCGGCGGCCGCGGGGCAGCTGAAACCGTCTTCGGCGCCCCGCGCGGGCGGTCAGCTCGTCGGCTGCGGTGCCGGCGAGCCGGCCGGCCCAGGATCGCGATCGAGGTCGATCGCCGCTGGATCGTCCGGGCCAGGCCGGCTGAGATCGGCCGAGGCACCCTCGGCAAGGTCATCGTCGACCGCGTTGCCATCGACAGCGGTACCACCATCCGAGCCGCCTCTGCCTGAACCGACTCTGCCTGAACCCCCTGCGTCCGAGCGGCCGCCAGGGGTCCGATCATCGCAGTCGCCAGCCTCGGCGCGCTCGCCGCCCGTCAGCCGCTCGGCCGCGGAGCGGACCAGCACGTAGGCCACCGGCGTGAAGAGCAAGGCGAAGAACGTCACCCCCAACATGCCGAAGAGCACCGCCGTGCCGAGCGCCTGGCGCATCTCGGCGCCGGCACCGGTGGCGATCGCCAGCGGCAGCACGCCCAGCACGAAGGCGAACGACGTCATCAGGATCGGGCGCAGACGGAGACGGCTGGCCTCGATCGCCGCGTCCCACCGAGAGCGCCCCTCATCCTCGAGCTGGCGCGCAAACTCGACGATCAGAATCGCGTTCTTGGCCGCCAGGCCGATCAGCACGACAAAGCCGACCTGGGTCAGGATGTTGTTGTCCATGGCCCGCGCCAATGTGCCGAGGATTCCACCGAAGAGGGACACGGGAACGATCAACAGGATCGCGATCGGCAGCACCCAGCTCTCGTATTGCGCCGCCAGGGTCAAGAAGACGAAGAGGATGCAGAGCAGGAAGATCGGCACCGGCGACGCCGCCTCCTGCTCCTGGAACGCCAGCTCGGTCCACTCGTAGTCGAAGCTCGGATCGAGCGTCTCCGCGGCGATGCGCTCCATGATTGCCAGGGCCTCGCCGGTGCTGCGGCCGGGCGCGGGATTGCCGTTGATCTCGGCGGCGGGGTACAGGTTGTAGCGGACCACACGGTCGGGCCCGACGCGACGCTCGACCTCGGCGACCGAACCGAGAGGAACGACAGCTCCGGAGCGGCTCCGAGTGCGCAGACGAGTGATGTCCTCGGCCTCGTCGCGATAGGTCGGTTCGGCCTGGGCGGTCACGCGATAGGTGCGCCCGAGGAAGTTGAAGTCGTTGACATAGGCCGAACCCAGGTAGGTCTGGAGGGTCGCAAAGATGCCGTCGATCGGCACATCGAGCATCTTGGCGCGGGTTCGGTCGACATCGACGAAGAGGCGCGGCGTGGTGGCCCGGAACGGCGAGAACACACCGACCAGATCCGGCGTCTGGTACGCCGCCCCGAGGATCTCGTTGACCTCCTGCTGAAGGCGCACGAAGCCCGCGTTGCCGCGATCCTGCACCATCATCTTGAAGCCACCACCGGTGCCGAGGCCGGTCACCGACGGCGGCTGGATCACGAAAATGCCGGCACCGAGGATGCTCGAGTACCGCTGGCGCAGCTCGCCCATGATGCTGTCGAGCGTCAGGCCCGCCGCGCGGCGCTCGGCGAACGGCGCCAAGGTCACGAAGACGGCGCCGGAGTTCGCGCTATTCGAGAACGTTGCGCCGTTGAAGCCGGCAAAAGCCACCGCATGCTGAACGCCCGGCGTCTCGAGCGAGATGCGGGTCACCTCCTGAGTCACCTCGTCGGTGCGCGACAGCGAGGCGCCGTCGGGCAGCTGCAAAGCGGCGATGAGATAGCCCTGATCCTGCGGCGGAATGAAGCCTGGTGGCACGAGGGTGAAGATCAAGACCGTCGCGCCGATCACGACCAAGAAGAGCAAGACCGTCGGCAGGGGCGAACGGACCGCCCGGCACACGAACGTGTCGTACGCCGATTCGATCTGGGCGAATCGACGATTGAACCAGCGGAAGAACGGCCCGCTGATCCGCTCCCACAGGGAGCGTCGGTTGGCCGCCTGCATCTGTGCCTGCGACTTCAGGAACACCCGCGCCATCGCCGGACTGAGCGTCAGCGACACGAGGCTCGAGATCACCGTCGAGACCGCGATGGTGAGAGCGAACTGGCGGTAGAACTGGCCGGTGATGCCAGAGAGGAACGCCGTCGGC
>JBCBCF010000084.1:0-15496 GCA_038530905.1 Acidobacteriota bacterium | reverse complement strand
CGACGCCGGAGAGTGCGCTGCGCCTCGATCGACAGAGCCCGAAGGACCTCAGCCGCCTCGACCGGGGGCCGACGGCGCGGCTCGCCTGTCGCTCAGCAACGGATCCTTGGTGGCCTGAACGTTCGGATCACTGGGAGCGTCGCCGAGCGGCGCGTGCCGCCTCTCCATCCGATGCGTTGGCCGCCTCGGCCCGTTCTCGCTCGACGCGGTCGATCACGGCCTCGATCGTGTACCGCAGCGAGAGGAGTTCCGACTCGGTGAGCTTCAGCCGCTCCTCACGAAATCGGGTGACGCTTCGCTCGAGGCCCTCGCGCGCCGCAGGCGGCAGATGGTCGAGACGCACGCGATCCAGCCACAGTAGCTCGCGGATGACGCGCGACGAGGGGTGCGTCCAATAGTCGGCCGCGTCCTGAGCGATCTCGTCGACAGGAATGCCGAAAAGTGCCCGATGCTCATCGGGTGTCAGCTCAAGAGCATTCTCGACTTTCTTGAGGAGAGTCCTCGATGGATGCGCAGCGCCGCGCTCCCAATTGCTCCAGGTCTGCACCGCAATATCGCAGAGCTCGGCGATCTCGCGCTGCTTCAGACCGCGGGCTCTCCGCAGGCGGCGGATCGGCTTGGCGAGAAGGGTGAGGCGGGACCGAGGCATCGGTCCCAGGATAGGTGCCTTGCGACCCCTGGGGAAGATCTCAAGCTTGTCGGTGGTCGTGGGTCAATATCGACAAATCTTTTAGATCTAGGGAGTTCTGAGGCTTGATCGGATCAATCGATCGCGATTCTTGCGATTTTTCGGCCGAGTTATGCTGTCCCGGAAATCTCTTGCATTCAGTGGAAGTCGGCGCTCTGTGCGATCGGTCGCAGGCCGTCCGCGTTGGACACCGGTGAGTGCGTCGGCCGGTTCCGCCGGGCATCCAGCCAGGCCAGGACCATATGCGGCAGTGTGAGCGCCGCGAGCGTTCGAAAGAGAACTCTCACGGTTGTTTCTTCGATCGACGTGCCGACCCGCCACAGCCAGCCGAGGGCGAACATGCCGAGGAGCGTCGCCCCGGTGGCGGGAAGAGCCTCGAGTCCGAAGCGGCGAACGCTGCCGCGTTGCGCGTCGGTCAGCTCACGGCGCAGGTGGCGTGGTGCGTGATCCAGGCAGAAGAAGACGCCGAAGCCGACAAGCGGCGGGGCGACGAGGAAGAGAGGCAGATAGCTCATCAGACGCAGTCGGTCGAGACCCGATGTCCGGCGGTCGAGAGCCAAACCGCCGATCCAGAGCGCCACGCCGAGCAAGCCGAGACGACCGACCGTTGCACCGTTGACTGGCGTGGCGCACACCCAGGAGAAGAGCTGAGCGGTCGCCGCTGGGGAGCAGGCCATCGGCAGCACGATCGGCGGGGCGCCCCAGGCCACAAGTTGAGCGAGTGGCGGCGCGTCGTCCTGGATGGTTCCGGCGTCGAGACCAAAGTGGAGAATCGAGCCGAGAAGAAAGAGCGCCAGAGAAAGCCGCGGGGCGACATCAAACGAGAGGAGAGTGAAACCGACGAGAACCAGATAGGCGACCACGAAGAGCGCCGGCCATGCCCGCGGCCAACGGCCGCTGAGAACCCGCCGCGCCGGACGATGGTCGAGCGCACCGTGCGGCATGCCCACCACCACGACGCCAAGAGCGAGGACGGCGAGCTGCACGGCGAGAGACGGCAGACCGAACCCCACGATCGCTGCTGTCGTCGCGAGTGCTGCGGTCGCTGGCGCCGCTGCAGCGGCGTCAAGCTGCACGGTGAGTCGGGAGGGTGACCTGCCGCAGCATCGGCGCCGTGGGCAGCGCACGCACGACCGCCCAGCGGTCGGCTGTTGAGGCGCGGTCGGCCAAGAACCGCAGCAGCCGGTCCGCCGGGCAATGCGCGAAGAGATCGACGAAGAGTCGAGGTCCCAGCTCAGGGCGCCGCGCCAAGAGGCTGAGGAAGAGGCGGTCCATGTGTCGATCGATTCGGGCATCGAGGCGCGGTGGCTCAAGGCCGGCCTGCCGCCAATCCTGTTGTTCGAGCTGGCGGCATAGGGCATCGGAGATGCGCTGCACGCGGTCGAACGCGTAGCCGGAGGAGGCACGCAGAGCGCCCCCGCGCAGGCCGATCGCCACGTGCCGCGATCGCCCGGCGACGGTCGGCCCGCGATCGGCCGACATGGTCAGGAGACCGTGCTCGCGGCGACGGATCGTGAAGTCGTCGCTGCCGGCTTGGGCCTGAGAGCGCAGGTGGGCCCGAAGCCAGGCGAGCAAGGGACGGTCGTCTGGCACCGCGGCGGGCGCCGGCACCAGCCAGGTGGATTCGATCAAGGCCCGGCGCTTCGCGAAAGGGAGGGCGTAGACAAAGTGGATCGCACCATCTTGCGGCACGCGAAAGTCCATCAGCGTCGCCATCGATGGGTCGAAGGCGTCGCGCTCTGTCTCGATCTCCCAGCCGACGAACGCCTGCACGAGCGTGCCGTCGGGCGGTGCCGGCGGCGGTCGCGAGTCGAAGACGAGGCGGGCCAGCACCGTGCCTTCGTCATGCTCGACGCGTAGGCCGTCCGCGCCTGGCCGGACCGCACGCACGCTGACGCCACGGCGCAGCTCGACGTGTCCGGTGGTCGAGATCTCCTCGGCGACCTGGACGTGGAAATCGGCCGCCCGCACGCAGTCGTAAGGCCGCGGCAGCTCGATCGGGACGCTGCGTCGTTCGTCTTGAACCAGGACGCGGTGCCAGCTGGCCGTGATCGAGCGTGAGAACGGGTGGGGATCGAAACGCCACGAGCACCAGGTGCGATCGTTGCGGGCCGTCGGCTCGGCGTCGAGCACCACGACGCGGGATGCCAGGTCGGGGCGTCGAGCCAGCCGCACGGCGAGACTCGAGCCGGCGAGACCGGCTCCGACGATGACGATCTCCGCGCGTTCGACGCCGTTCCTCATCGCGTGGCGGGCCCAGCGATCGGCTTCCGCGGCCTCTCAGCGGTGCGCGCAGCGCCGCGCCGGTCGCTGAGTCCGAAGGACGGCAGCGCCAGCGCGGCGCGGCCAACTGCTCGGCACCGGTCGGCCGTGCTGAGCGCGCAGCGGCTCTGCCAATAGCGCTGGGGGCCGCGGGCGCGCAGGCATCGCCCGATCTCTTCGTAAGTGCGCGCGGCGATCAGGATCGCAGGCCGCGAGCGCCATGGAATGAAGCGAAGGCCCTGGTCGGCACGACGATAGAAGTGCTCAGCTCTGCCGAGCAGGCCGAGCACGGCCGGCCAGGCGGCCTCGCGCGCCGCGGCAACGGATGCCACCGTCGCATCGCGTCCAGCGAGGTCGGCCGGCTCGAGGTCTGCTCCGAGCAGCGTGCGGGGCAGGTATCGACGGCCGCGTTCGGCGTCCTCCACCACGTCGCGTGCGATGTTGGTGAGCTGCATGGCGATGCCGAGCTCACGGGCCGGCTCGAGCGCGCGAGGTGATCGAGTCTCGAGCACCGCGCACATGGCCTCGCCGACGGTTCCGGCAACTCCGTGGCAATAGGCGAGCAGCTCGTCGAGATCGGCGATTCGCACCGAGCCGAGGTCGCTCTCGACAGCGTCCACGAGGTGAAGGAGCGAAGTGATCGGAACCTGACGCCGGTCGATCAGCTCCAGGATCTCGGCCTCACTCTGCGAATCTCCCGTCGCCAGCGCCTGGCGCACCGCACGCAGATGACGCCGGGCGGCGGCGGGATCGGTCGCCAAGTCGGCGAGATCGTCGACGCGCCGGCAGAAGCCGTAGAGCGTCACCGCGTCGCGCGCCACGTCCGCCGGCAGCAGGCGGGCGGCGAGGGTGAAGGAGGATCCTGCGCGCGGGCCGCTCATGCCGCCTCCTCGTCGAGCAGTCGCTCAAGCACTTTCGCCGAGGTCAGAACGCCGGGGAGGCCGGCGCCTGGGTGCGTGCCTGCGCCGACCAGGTAGAGATTCTCGATGTCTTCCGAGCGGTTGTGGAATCGGAAGTAGGCCGACTGGCGCAGGGTCGGCTGCAGTGAGAAACCGGCGCCGAGATGGCTCAAGAAGTCGTCGCGAAATGTCTCCGGCGTGGCGACGAAGTCTTCGACCAGCGCGCTCTCGAGACCTGGCAGGACGGTCGACTCGAGCCGCTCGAGGACCAGCTGTCGGTACCTGGGCGCCTGCTCGCGCCATTCTCCGCCGTGGCCGAGGTGCGGGACCGGTGCCAAGACGTAGAAGGCGTCGTGGCCATCGGGTGCCATCGCCGGATCGGTGGCCGTCGGGCGGTGGAGATACAGGCTCGGATCATCGGCGAGGTGACCGCGATCGAAGATGTCCTCCAGCAGCTCCTCGTAGCGAGGACCGAAGAGAATCGTATGGTGGGCCACGTCTGGATAGCGTCGGTCGGTGGCGAAGTACCAGACGAACAAGCCCATCGAATGCCGATGGCGGGCCAGCCGCGCGTCGGTCCAATGGCGGCGGTCTTCCGCGGCAATCAGGTGTCGATACAGGTGACTCGGATCGCCCGCGAAGACGACGCGTTGCGCCGTCAGGCGTTCACCGTTCTTGAGCACGGCGGCGCGCACACGACCATCGCGGACCTCGAAGCGCGAAACGCTCTCGCCGAGCCTCACCTCCACGCCGACATCTTGCGCCAGCTCGCCGAGGGCGGCGACCAGGGCGCCCGTGCCGCCGCGCGGGAAGGTCACGCCCCAGCGACGCTCGAGCGCGTGGATGAGGCTGTAGATCGACGTCGTGTCGAGCGGGTTGCCGCCGACCAGCAGCGGCTGGAGGCTGAACGCTTGGCGCAGCTGCGGATTGCGCAGGCACCGCCGGACGAGTCCCCAAACGCTGCGATCGGCACGCAGCCGAGCGAGATCGGGCGCCGCCTTCAGCATCGTCGAAACGCGATCAAACGGCTGGTCACCGAGTTCCTCGAACCCCTTGGCGAAGAGGCGCTCCGAATGCGCAAGCAGGCGGAGGTAGCCGTCTCGGTCTCGCGGCTCGAAGCGCTCGATCTCGCGCAGCGTGTCGTCGAGCGTGCCGCCGTAGTCGAAGACGCTGCCGTCATCGAAGACCATGCGGTACCAGGGATCGACCGGCAGCATCTCGACGGCGTCGTCCAGGCGCCGATCGAAGAGCGCGAAGAGCTCTTCGAAGAGGAACGGCGCCGTGATCACCGTCGGCCCGGCGTCGAACACGAAGCCGTTTCGGCGGTGGACTCGGGCTCGGCCGCCGAGTTGGTCGAGGCGCTCGAGGAGAACGACCTCCTCCCCCCGCGCCCGCAGCCGCAGGGCGGCGGCGAGGCCGGCGAAACCGGCACCGACGACGAGGTGAGGAGGCGAGCTCATTCTCGACTCAGAGCTTCTCGAACGCCTGGCGCAGCGACTGCTCTCGCGTCACCTGGCGCACCGCGAAGAAGGCGACGAGACCGAAGCCGACTTTGTTGACGACGTCGGCGATGTTGTAGATCAGCTCGCGCACGAGCTGGCCCTCAGCGCCGACTCCGAGCATGCTGACGAAATAGCCGATCGGGTAGATCGCCCAGCCGATGACGATGAAGAGTCTCAGGCGCGTGAGCCCTTCCCGGATCGGTCGCAGCTTGTCGGTCGCGGCGTTGGACACCACGGTGTAGAGGATGTAGATGATGAACATCCACGCCAGCATCGAGGCGATGAACATCCAGATGCCGAGGGTCGACAATTTGCCGCCCGCCTGGTTGATCGCCACCTCACCGGCATAGCCGGTGGCGATCATGACCACATCCGCGAAGATCAGGGTGACCAGGAGAGGCTTCCGATCCTCGTCAAAGCCGAGCAGCGCCGGGAATTTGGTCAGGATCAGCGGCGTCGTGATCAGCCAGTCGAGGTAGCGAAACTCAGTGGGGAAGCCCAGCACCGTATCGATCGTGCCGTCGATGCCGACGATGCGGAGCATGTAGAAGTAGTTCGCCGCCGCGATGCCGCAGATGATGGCGGCGAGGGTCGACGTCGAGCGAAATTCCGGTCCCAGAGAGTCGCGCTCTACGATGAAGTAGAACGCTCCTGCCGAAAGGCAGAGAAACGAGAGCCAGAACGAGTACTGGGTGACAAGGGCGAGTGTGTCCAACGGGCGATCTCCCAACGCAGAGAGCGAAGCACGGCTTGGCCGCGTCGCGGTTCGAACAAGATGGGCCTCGGCGAGCGGAAATCCGCTCTACTCGGCCTCGGAGAGGATGAGCTTGGCGCGGTTCAGGAATTCGTCGGCGACGGGCCGACCGGCGTATTGCTCGGCGATCTCCCGGATGCGGCTGACCAGCATCCCGAGCTCCGAAAGGGTTCGGCAGTTGCGGACCTTCAGCAGGACCGGCCCGGCGTCGTCGCCGAAGATTTCCCGCGTTTCGCGCATGACGGCTGCCTTCGCATGCTCGATCCTGCGCTGCTGGTCGTCGTCGGTTGGTGTGCTCGCAGGCTGGGGCGCAGCCGATTGTGGCGCTGGTGGCGCTGCCTGCATGGGCGGGGCCTGCACAGGCGCGGCCGGCACAGGCGCGGCCGGCATGGGTGGGGCCTGCATCGGTGCCGCCTGGGCTGGAGCCGCCTGCATGGGAGGAGCCTGCACGGGCGGGGCCTGCATGGGCGCTGCCTGCATGGGCGGGGCCTGCACCGGTTCGGCCTGCAGGGGCGCGGCCGGCATGGATTGAGCGCTCCCTGGTGAGGCGGCCGGCGACGGATGGGCAGGCTGAATCGCTACCGGCTGGGTGGCCGCCGTCTGCTGGTCGTCGCGGCGCGCGGCGCCGCCCGGCGCCGCCGCGGCTGTCGACGTCGTCGTGATCAGGCCCTCACCGAGAAGCAGCAAGAGGGCAGCACCCACGTCGCCCTGACCAGAGAGGAGCAGCGAGAGATCGCCGACCGAGCGACCTCCGTCGATCAAAACGAGGAGCTGGCGGGCCATGGTGTCCAGGCCGCGCGACTGGTTGCGCACTTCGTGCTCGCCAGCGGCGGTCTTCGAAAAGATGATCGAGGCGTCCATCGAGGGTCTCCACGAAGTCAAGAGATGCTGTGGGCAGGGATCGGTGGGCTTGCCAAGGTGGCCGCAGCGTCGAGCCGGCGCCAGGCGTCTTCGCTCGCAGTGTCGGCCGAGGCGAGCAAGAAAACGAATCCTGGCTCGCCGCCGGGCGCCGAGCTGAGCGATCGCAGCAGCAAGCGACGGTTCCCAAGATCGAGCGAGCAGCGTTCGAGGACCGCCGCGGCGCGGTCGGTCGCCAGGGGCGATGACGACGTGAGACGTTCGACCATCGCTTCTCCAACTTCGATCGCTGAGGCGGCCAGCTCGGCGTCGCCGAGTCCGAGAGCCGGCCGATCGTCGAGGCCGAAGAACCCGACGGCGTGCGCCGAAGCAACACCGGTGAGCAGGAGGGGCGCGAGACGCGCGAATCGATCGTCGCGCGTCATGTCGCGACCTCCAGCAGGGTCGTGAAGACCTTGGCGGCGCGCTGTTCGAAGGCGCCGGATCGCCATGCCGCGCCGCGTCGCTCTCCATAGACGACCGCGGCGTCACGGTCCGACCGCCAGGCGATGCTCCAGGCCCGCGTTTCATCGAACCACCGCAGGGAGCCCTCGGGCGCGGCGTCGAGACGCGACGCAGCGGTGATCATGGCGGTCACCCAGGGGCCGACGTGCTCGAGCGCCTCATCGTTGTCGGCTTCGAGAATCAGGGCGGTCGAGTCGTGGAGCGAGACCAGGCCGACGAACGGCTGCTCGCCGAGGGTTCGTTTGTCCGCGGAAAGATGCAGCCAGCGATCGGCGCTGGCCAAGACATTCGAGAAGGCAGAGGCAGCCTGGCCGTTCGTGCCCGTCTCGAGCTCGTTGGTCGCGGCTTCAGCGTCGCGATTTGACTCGTCGATCTCTCGAAAGCTGTCGAGCAGGAGATGGTTGACTGGCTCCTCGATGGTGCGCTTCGGCGCCGGTTCCTCATACTCCATCTGAAACTTGCCTCTCTTGAGCCGCAGCAGCTCGAGAAAGGCGGGCCGGCCCTCGATCTCGCCGTACTCGCAGTGCACGAGCTCGCCGCGATCGAACCACATCACGCCGCTCGCCTCGCCTTGGGTGATGCGCAATGCCGCGACTCGCTGAGAGAGGGCCAGCATCTGAACGAGGTCCGACAGAACCGGCAGCGAGAGCTGCCCCGAGAAGCTCGACAGCTTGACCAGCGCGCGATCGACGGTCGAGATCAGCTCGCGATGGTTGTACGGCTTCTCGAAGACACGGAGCGCGCCGAGCTCCGAGGCCCGCGCGCTGACTTCGGGAGAGCTATAGGCGGTGGCGATCAGAACGAGCAGATCCGGACTGCGCTCGCGCGCCACCTGAATCAGCTCGAGACCGTCGAGCTTCTCCATGCGCAGGTCCGTGATCAACAAGTGGGGAGGGTTTTTGTTGATCGCCTGCAGCGCTTCGATCGGATCCGAGAAGCCGCGGAACTCGAGGTCCGGGCGCTCTCGCCGAAAGTGTCGAGTGGTGGTCCAGACGAGATCTGCTTCGTCGTCGACCATGAAGACACGGGTGCGCATCGTTCCAGTCGCTGGAGCAGACCTCATGCCAACGTCGTTTCGCCCGGCTGGCGAGGTGCTGTCGGTGCGGCAGGCGTCCGAGGTGGTGCGAGATGCTCCGGCGGCTGGAGCGAAACGCACCACCCACTGGAGCGAAATGCGCCATTCTGCGAACGGAGCTCGGTCGATCGTCGACGGTTAGTCTGCGGAGGGGTCGCCTTCTGCCTGCCAGCCGGCGAGGCGACGCCGCAGCGTGCTCCGCGCAACGCCCAGCAGCCGAGCGGCGTGCGAGAGGTTACCGTCGCAGCCGGCGAGCACCTGGAGCGCGTGGCGGCGGGCGACCTCGTCGAGGGTCTCGACATCGGGCGATGCGCCGAGCGTCGCCTGCGGGATCGCCCGGTGCCTCGCCGGATCAACGACGCCGCGCGGCGACAGGGCGCCGCTCGTTGGCTCGGGGCGCCGCAGCTCGAAATCCTCGGTATGCCACAAGTCGCTCGGCAGATCAGCCACGTGAAGGATTTCCTTGTCGCCTAGCACCAAGGCGTGCTCCAGCGCGTTGCGGAGCTGGCGGATATTTCCTGGCCAGGGGTGGGACGCGAGGGCGTCGAGGCAGTTCGGGGCGAGGGTCGGAGGCGGCCGACCGATCTCGGCGCTCAGCCGCTGCAGGAAATGCTGGGCGAGCAGCTCGACATCCCCCTCGCGCTGTCGCAAGGGCGGCAGATGAACGGCCAGGACGTGCAGTCGGTGGTAAAGATCCGCGCGAAAGCTTCCGTCGGCAACGCGCGCCGCGAGATCGCGGTGGGTTGCGGTCACGAGTCTCACGTCGCAGTGGATCTCGCGTTCGCCGCCAAGGCGGCGAAACGGGTGTTTCTCGACCACCCGCAGCAGCTTCGGCTGCACGTCGATCGGCAGCTCTCCGATCTCGTCGAGGAAGAGGACGCCGCCGTCGGCGAGCTCGAATAGGCCGCGCCGCGCCGAGCGAGCGCCTGTGAAGGCGCCTGCCTCATGGCCGAACAGCTCCGCCTCGAGAAGATCGGCCGGTGTCGCGGCGATGTTGGCGGTGATGAAGGGCCCGGTACTGCGCGCGCTGCGCGCATGCACCTCGCGTGCGGCCAGCTCTTTGCCGGTTCCGGACTCGCCGCTGATCAGGATCGGCAGCCGCGGCGCGGCGGCGGCCGCGTGCAGCCGCTCGAGCGCGCGCAGAAACGTCGGCGAGCGGCCCAGCATCGCACCGGCGCGGCGGTCGGTCCGGCTCATCCCTTCGAGCTGCCGGCGGATGCGCTGGCGCTCGCAGAGGCGCTCGATGGCGAGATCGAGCAGCTCGACCGGTGTCGGCTTGACCAGGTAGTCGTGCGCTCCGGCCTGCAGCGCACGCTTTGCCGAGTCGGCGTCGTCGCGACCGCTCAGCACGATGACCGGCATGCTCGCGTCGATCTCGCCGAAGCTCTTCAAGAGATCGAAACCGTTGCTGTCCGGCAGGCCGAGGTCGAGCAGCGCAACGTCGAAGACCTCGCGTCCGACCGCCGCGAGAGCCTGCTGTGCGCTTTCCGTGTGGGTCACGCGATGCGCTTTGAGCGTCAGCAGGCGCCGCGTGGCGAAGGCAACGTCGACGTCGTCCTCGACCAGAAGAATGCTGCTCATGTGTCGCCGGCTTCGGTGGTCGGGAGCCGAAGGCGAAAGTGTGTGCCCACTCCCTCGGTGGTCGATACTTCGAGGAGCGCCGCGTTCTCCTCGGCGAGGCGCATCGCGATCGGCAGACCGAGTCCGGTGCCTCGGGGTTTGGTCGTGAAGAAGGGGTCGAAGATCTGGCCGAGCGTCTCGGCCGACATGCCCGGACCTTGGTCGACGATCTCGAGCATGACGAATCTCCCTGCCGTGGCGCCGAAGCCGGGCACCGGGCCGGAGCCGAGAATGGCAACTTGGTCGGGGCGCCCCGTGGCGTCGACGGCGTTCTCGATCAACACCTCGAGAATCTCGATGCCGTGATCAGGGTCAATCATGACCTGTGGCAGCTCCGCCGGCACCGACACGCGCGGCGCGATGCCCGTGTCGTGCCACAGACGCTCCAGCAGGCGCAGGGTGTCGGCCACCAGCTGCGCCGGCGCCACCGACTGGCGGCGCGCCGGCGTACCGCGCGTGAAGCGTAGGGAACGGCGCACCATCGCCTCGACGCGACCGACCAACGACAGCATCCGCTCGGTGTATTCCTGGCGGTCGTCGTCGTCGCCCAGCTCGACGTGGAGAGCTTCTGCGAGCGAGCGGACGGCGGCCAGGGGGTTGCGAATCTGATGGGCGAAGCCGGCGGCCATGTGGCCAAGTGCCGAAAGGCGCCGCAGCTGCTCGAAATCCTGATGCCCGGAATGCAGCTCGGCGATCGGCCGAAAGACGAGGATGTGCCGAGTCTCATTGGGTGGACCGACGCCGATGCGCACCAGGGCGAGGCCGACCGGCACCGATGGATTACCGACCGGCAGGTCAAGTCGCTTCTCCCGCACGCTGGCCGGCAGCGGCAGGAAGCGCTCCAGCGGACCAGTGTCCATCAACGCGCCGAGGCGGCGCCCTTGCCAGCCGTCGGCGTCGATGTCGAGGAGGGCGAGCGCCGCGCGGTTGGCGAAGGCGACGCTCAGGTCGGCTTCGATCAGGAGAACACCGAACGGCACCTGGGCGAGCACCTGCCGCATGGCACGCACCTCGCTCGGGTCGCCGAATCCATCGTCGAGCTCAGCGGACAGCTGCACCAACTGGTCGAGCCGGCGATTGGCGGTGACGTCGGTCTGCACGCCGATGTAGTGCGTGAGACGACCGATCGCGTTGCGCACCGGCGTCAGCTGCAGCTCATTCCAGAACGTGCTGCCATCGCGCCGATAGTTGAGCAGCGTGACGCGGGCTGCCTCCCCGGCGCGGATTGCTCGCCGTAGGTCGGCCACGGCCGATGCCTCGGTCGCAGGACCCTGCAGGAACCTGCAGTTGCTCCCGAGGATGTCGCCGCGCTGATAGCCGGTCATCTCTTCGAAGACGCGGTTCACGAACACGAGCGGCAGGTCGGCCCGAGTGGCGTCGGCGATGGTGACACCGCTCGCCACCTGATCGAGCACCGGCTCGAGGAAGTTGAAGGTCGATCCGTTGTCCATCCGCGTCGTGGGCTCCTTCCGCCGAACCGCTCCTGGGGCACGACTGCACGCTGGATGATAGCCTCGCGAGCCCGCGCCGCCGCCAGCTTCGGCGGCAGCTGCGCCCCACGAAGCCCGTTTCCCTCGACCCGCCGCCGTGCGAGGCCTCGTCGCCATCGCACGTCGCCACGCCGCTGTGCCTTGCGGCCTGTTTCGGAGCCGATCCGCCATGAGTGACCGCCTGCGACCCAAAGACATCAAGCACGACATCCGCGAGGACGAGGTGCAGACCTTCCTGATGCGCTTGGCGCTGCAGCTCCAGGACAATCCGGTGCTGATCTTCGGCAGCATCGGTGGCGTGCTCGCTTTGATCCTCGCGGGGTCCGGCGTTTTCGCCCTGATGGAGAACCGTCGCGCCGAAGCCAACGCATCGTTGGCGGAGGCGATGCGCGTCTACGCCGCGCCGGTGGGCGAGGCGGCTGAGGGTGACGATGCATCGGAGCTGCGCTTCGCGACCGAGGACGAGCGCCGCGCGCGGGTCGAAGAGGCGTTCGGCGAGGTCAGCGGCGGAGCGGCCGGCGATCTCGCCGATCTCTATCAGGGTGAGCTGGCTCTTTCAGCCGGCGATCCGGAGGCCGCACGGGCGGTGTGGCAGACCTATGTTGACGACGCTGAAGGAAACGTCATCGCCATGTCGATGCGGCTGAACCTGCTGGCGCTCGGCCGAGAGCAAGGCCGCGCTGAAGAGGTTGCCGAAGAGCTGCGTCTCGAGCTCGAGCGGGCCGAGCGGACGCTGCCGGAGGATGTTCTCCTCTACGAGCTGGCGCGCACCTACGAAGAGCTGGAGCGCGGGGAAGAAGCGCGTGAGCACTATCAGCGCATTCTCGACGAGCATCCGCAGTCGCCTTACACCGCGGCGGCGCGTCGCGCGACGACCGCCGCCTGACCGGCGCGGCGGCTCGACGAGCCGCCTCCGAACCCGCCTGCCTCCCAAACCCCCGGGCACGAGCGATGGATCCTGTCGTTTACCGCATCCTCGAGCGCAAGCGCCACGGCGAGGAGCTGACCCTCGACGAGGTGCGCACGGTCGTCGACGGCGCCGCTGACGGGTCGTGGGGCGATGCCGAGCTCGGTGCGTTTCTGATGGCTGCGTCGATCCGCGGCCTCGACGACGCCGAGACGCACGAGCTGGCGCAGGCGATGCTCGAGTCGGGAGAGCAATGGGATCTCGCCGCCGACCTGCCGACCCTCGGTGACAAGCATTCGACCGGCGGCGTTGGCGACGGTGTTTCTCTGCTCCTGGCGCCTCTCATGGCGGCCCTCGATCGGCCCGTGATGATGCTCGCCGGCCGCGGCCTCGGCCATACCGGCGGCACGATCGACAAGCTCGAGGCGATCCCTGGCGTCGAGCTGTCCATGGACCGGGCGCGCTGTTTCCGCACACTCGAGGCGCACGGCATGGCGATCGGTCAGGCGACCGGATCGATCGCGCCCGCCGACCGTCGGCTCTACGCTCTCCGCGATCGCACCGCGACGATCGACGTGCTGCCGCTCATCTGTGGCTCGATCGTTTCGAAGAAACTGGCGGTCGGACCGTCGGCGATCGTTTTCGACGTCAAAGCAGGATCGGGCGCGTTCATGCAGACCGATAAGCGGGCGCACGAGCTGGCGCGGCTCCTGGTGCAAACCTGCCGCGCGCTCGGCCGCGACGCTCGCGCCCTCGTCACCGACATGAACCAACCCCTCGGCCGCTGGGTGGGCCACACGGCTGAACTGCAAGAGCTCTACGAGTGTTTTGCCGGTGATGGGTCGCCGGACTTTCTCGAGGTCACGTTCCGCCTTTGCGAAGAACTCTGCGACCTCGTCGGCCGACCTGTCTCACGCGACGAGATGGAGACGGCGATCGCGTCGGGCCGGGTGCGCGAGCGCTTCGAGGCCTGGGCCGCGGCACAAGGAGCCGACGCCGCCTGGCTGCGGGCACCGCGCTTCGAGCTGGCGCCGGTCGAGGTGCTGATCGAGGCACCGCGAGACGGTGTGCTGGCAGCCGTCGCAACGCGCGAGCTCGGCATGCTTTTGGCCGAGGCTGCCGTCGGCCGAGCGGCAGCCGAAGGTGCGGCAGATCACAGCGTCGCACTGCGCGTCGAACGCAAGCTGGGCGAGGCGGTCCGGGCACAGGATCCGCTGGTCCGTCTCTATCTGCGGCGAGACGACGCTGCCTTGATCGACCGCTTTCGAGCTGCGTTCAAGGTCGCCGAGACCGGAGACGCTCCCCAGCTCGTTCGCGACCGCGTCGTCTGAGCCGCGACCTAGGTGCCGGCCCGCAGCTCCGTCGACCTCAGTCGGCCGGTGCTTCCCAGCGAAGAAGCACCGGTTCGCGGTCCAAACGCTTGACGGTGGAATCCGCTGTTCGCGGCGCGGCGATGCGCACGCCGTCGGTGTCGACGGCGAGCACGCGAGGCCGCCGCATCGCCGCCTCGGCGGAGGCGGAGCGCGCGACGGTCCCGTCGGTCGACAGCTCGGCGACCACCCAGGCTCGCGGAACTTCCTGGCGGTAGGTCAAGAGAAGCGGGCCGCCCGACGCGGCGCCATCCGACGATGCCGCTTTGGCAGCGGCCGGGATGAGTGTCGAGAGCTCCGGATCGAACGCGCCGCGGCCGCCGAAGGTCACGGCGTCGCCCCAACGTCCGGTCGCAGCATCGAAGCGTGCCGCCTCGAGGCGATAGTCGCCTCCATCGTCGCCACTCCACACGGCCACCGCTCCACCCTCGACTGCGCGCACCGACGGTGTCACGTCGAATCGGTCATCCGCGGTGAGCGCCGCCGGGGCGCTCCAGGCACCGTCAGCGAATCGGCTCCACAAGATGTCGTCGTCGAGGCCGTCGAAAGCCGACCAGACCAAGAGCCACGAGCCGTCGTCGAGTCGCGCAGCGTCGAGGGCGGTTTGGGTACCGACCGCCGGCGTGGCGACAGTGATCGGCTCGCTCCAGCCGGCGCCGAGCCAGCGCGCGGATCGCACCTCGAGCTGCCGCGGGTCGTGGCCTTCGAGCCAAGCGAGCGCTTCGGGGACGCCGCGCGTGGGCTCGACAAGAAGGGTCGGCGCGCGGCGCAGGAAGCCGGGCATCGGCGCCGGTCCCGGCAGGCGATCGCCATCGCTCGCCGAACCGGTCGCGAGCACGATGCGCGCGTCGACTCCCTCGCCATCGATCGCGGCCACGAACCAGCGGTCGGCGACCCATCGCAGATCGTGCACCAGGGCCGTTGTCGGCAGGTCAATCGCGGTCGAGAGGCTCGGGCCGTCGAGACGCCAGCCGTCGGTTCCTCGCCGCGCCTCGATCCGAGCGTCGTCGGTCGAGCGGATCTCCGCCGCCGAGACTGGCAGCACGAGAAAGGCGAGAGCGAGCGTGATCATGCCGCGTCCCCGATGGGCGACGCGCCGCATGACGAACGGTAGGTTTCGGCGGATGACCAGAACCGAGAGGTCTGGATGGGATGAAATTTGTCGCTGTGGCATACATCGAATCCTAAGGACGGGGTCGAGCGGGTGTCAATTTGTCGCGATCGGCCGCGGACCCTTCGGGTTCCATCGTGGGGGAACCCAGGAGCGAACCAGGACCATCGTTATGTTACTGTCGCCGCAATGCGGCAAGCGCTTCGCCCCTCGTCAAGCCGCCGAGGCGACCGCCTCCGGCCTCGCGCCGCCGCCGTCCTCTCCGCCGATGCTGTCGCCGTTCGAGCCGCTCGCTCTGGGCCTTGGATTCGGTACGGCCGCGGGCCTCAGCCCGGGGCCGCTGATGACGTTGGTCGTCGCGACCGCTCTCGATCGCGGCGCGGCGGCCGGCGCGCGGGTGGCGATGGCGCCGCTGATCACCGACGCGCCCGTCATCGTGTTGGCGGTCTGGATCTC
>JBCBCF010000083.1:0-15641 GCA_038530905.1 Acidobacteriota bacterium | reverse complement strand
CCTTGGACCGACGCCCCGCTGCGACCGTTGGTCCCCGCCGGCGCCGGGCCGACCCACGTGCCCAGCTCGCGCAGGGGCGCCGCGACGAAGGGTCGCACCACGCGGCCGGGCCATCGAATCGCCAGCGCGAACAGCGCCAGCTCGAGCGCCCGCAGCGCGAGATACGTCACGGGAGGGTCGGCCCGGCGCCGGCGGGGACCAACGGTCGCAGCGGGGCGTCGGTCCAAGGCGTCGCCAAGATCACCAGCTCGTCGCCGGCCATGGTGACGTTGTCCTCGATCGCAAAGCGCTCAATCGTCGGAAACGCGCTGCTGTGAGCGAGCGCCGGATACGACCGCGCGAAGACCACCAGATAGTCCGGGCGCGGTCCGGCGGCAAGCCAGTCGACCAGGCGTCGCTGCCAGTCGCCGGGCGGGTCGGCGCGCAGCACGGGAAGGATCTCTGGGGTCACCAGCCCGGCGAGGTCGACGATCGGCCGCCGGGTGAAGAAGGCGAGGGCGCCGATGTCCTGCACGGCGAGGACCGCATCGTCGGGCAGCCGATCGGCCAGCCAGAGCGCGGCGCGCACGTCCGAGTCCTCCACGTTCGCCACGGTTTGGAGGTACCGCCCCGGTCCCTGGATCAGGCCGAGGCCGTGCACTGCGAGCACGATCCCAACCGCGCCGGCGGCGAGCCGCTTGCGGCCCGCGTCGGCGAGCGTTCGCACGACCTGCTCGAGGCCGACTGCTCCGACGATGGTCAGGACCGGCAGGACAGGAAAGTAGTAGCGGCCGAAGTTGCCCAGAGGAGGTGGTGCCGACGGCGACGCGAGCATGGAGTAGACGAGCGGCAGCGCCAGAAGCCACAGCGCCGGCAGCGCGCGTCGTCGTGCGGCGAGGATCCATCCGCCCGAGGCTGCGAAGAGGAGAAGAACGGGCTGAGAGCGCCAGAACACATCGAGGACCAGCCGAAGGTAGTCGGAGGACGCCGCGGAGAGGCCTCCTCCCGCCTTCGCGCCGTAGGTCGTCGGCAGCCACGAGTCGCCGGCGAGTCGATAGAAGAGAAACGTTGGCAGCGTCGCCAGGCCGGCCAGCGCGATGGGAGCCAGAAGCCGTCGTGCACCTCCGAGGCGGGCCAGCGATCTGAGGCTCCAGGCGGCGAGCAAGAGGGCCAGAAGCAGCGCCCCTTCCGGCCGAAACAGCACCGCGAACGCGAGGCAGGCCACCGCCCCGAGTCGACGCCGGCTCGAATCCGCCGCCTCGGCTTCGAGCGCGAGGGCCAGGCCGAGCGTCGAGAGCGCAGCGAACGCGCCAATCTCCATCGCCGACATCGCCGACCACAGCAGCCACGGCGTGGTGGCCATCAGCAGAGCGCAGCCGAGAGACCACCGCCGCGACAATCCGACCGCAAGAGCCAGGCGCCCGGTCGCTGCCGCGGTTCCGACGTGCGCCGCCAGGCCGAGAAGCTTGGCCCAAACAAGCGGCAGCAGGCCCGGAAGAAGGAATCCGATCGACAGCAGTCCCGTCCATAGCGGCGCCGTCGACGCGGGCAAGATCCGATCGCCCTGGAAGCTGAGCCCCTGGCCCTCGGCCAGCCGGCGCGCGAGGTGGAGATGAATCCACGAATCGTCGAGCGGAAAGGCGGGCCGGCCGAAGACGTAGATCTCCGCGCCGAACCACAGGCCGGCCGCGAGGAGCGCCGCGATCGATGCGAGTCGGAAAGCCATCGGGAAGGCTGAGGGAAGGAGTCGGATGCTAGCATCCGGCGCCATGGCGCGCCCTGCGACCTCTTCGGCCCTTCACCGGCGTCGGCCGGTGCTCCTTCTCGGCTTCCTTCTCGCCTTGGTCGCGCTTGCCGCCGGCCTGCGGATGCACCTGCGCGAGCCGCTGCTTCCCGAGGCGACCCGGCTGGCCGAGATCGACTGGACGCAATATCCAGAAATTCTTGCCTTCCAAGAGTTTCTGCGCATCGACTCGTCGTACCCCGACGGCAACGAGATTCCGGCCGCCGAGTTCCTGGCTCGCCATCTGAGCGAAGCCGGCGTCTCCGACATCACCATCGAACGCCTCGGCGAGCGCAACGCGAATCTTTGGGCCACTCTGCCCGGAGAGAATCCCGAAGCCCTGGTGCTGCACCAGCATGTCGACGTGGTGCCTCCGCAGCCTCACGAGGTTTGGCTGTACCCTCCATTCTCGGGCCGGATCGCGCCGCCGTTCATCTACGGCCGCGGCGCCTTCGACATGAAGAGCGTCGGCATCGCGCAGCTCTTCGCCATGGCCGAGCTGGCGCGTTCCGGGACCCCCCTCGAGCGGTCGGTGACGATGCTTGCTACCGGCGACGAAGAACGGGACTCCTGGATGGGCACGCGCCGTCTGCTCGACCTCCATCCGGAGTGGGCCGATCAGATGTGGGTGGTGTTGACCGAGGGCGGGGCGATCGAGGCGAATTCGCTGGAGGACGTCCGGTACTGGGGCACCGAGTTTCAACAGAAGCGCTACGTCGACGTGTGGGTGTGCGACGCCTCTGCGGCGCGTCTCGAAGCCCTTCGATCGGACCTTCTCCCGCGCAGGACCGAGCTGCAGATGACGGACGAGATCGCCCGCTTCCTGCGTGCCTATGCGCCGTCGCGCGACCGGTCGCAGATGCGGGATCTCTTCGCCCGGCCTGAAGTGATGCTCGAGAGGCTGCGCACGTGGCCGGATGACGTCGGACCGACGGTCATTCCGCCGCATGTCGATCGTTTGATGCGCGACTGGCTGGCGATCTCGCCGGTCCACGAGGCACCGGGGGGCGGGTTCCGCATCCGGGTCATCGTGCACCTGCTGCCGCACAAGGTTCTCGACGATGTGTGGGAATCGCTGTTCGGGGACGGGATCCTCAACAACTTCACGACCATCATCGAGGCGGTGCACGACCCGGTGGCGGCGAGCCCGATCGATCATCCGGTCTTCCAGACCATCGATCAGGTGGTCGAGGGCCGCTTCCCGGAGATCGACCACGGTCCGACCTTCATTCCCTTTGCTGCGACCGACGCTCGCTATTTCCGCGAAGTCGGGATCGATTCCTTCGGCTTCTCGCCCTTTCGTTTGCTGGCGACGGATGCGAACAACATGAAAGGCGCAAACGAGCGGATGCCGCTCGACATCTTCGTCGAAGGCGTCGAGCTCTACACCGATCTCGTGCGGGCGCTGGTTGTCGCACCCGCCGGCGGTGACACCGCCGGCGACAGCCCCGCCGAGTGACGAGATTTGTCGGCCCGCTTGGTCATGAATTGTTGACCTTCGGCCGCCAGGACCCGCGATCCCCGGCCGATCAGCCTCCGGGAGGCTGGCACGCCCTCTGCAGACTCGAATGACTCCTTAGAGATTCGTACGATTTCGTCCGAACCAGAACTTGAGCGAAGGAGACACCCTCATGATGTTCCAGCGGAAGCGCCAGAAAGGCTTCACCCTCATCGAGCTGCTGATCGTCGTTGCGATCATCGGCATCATCGCCGCCGTCCTCATCCCGAATCTGCTCGACGCCCTTCAGAAGGCGAAGCAGAAGCGTTCGGTCGCCGACATCCGCAACGTCGGCACGGCCTGGATGTCCTGGCTCACTGATCAGCAGGGCGGTGCGGCCGCCGGTGCTACCAAGCAGTACGACGCGGCGAATCTCGACGACGTGACGTACGACGAGCTTTACAACTACCTGCATCCGACGGACACGTTCTTCTACATGCAGGAAGTCCCGCAGCGCGACGCCTACGGCTTCGACCTGGAGTTCGGCAAGAACGACAACCTGCAGCAGTCGAACCTCCTTCTGATCTGCGCCCAGATGCGTGACAACGCCTGGGGCGACCAGGGTGCCTGCGAGGGCGTCGCCTGGCCGGTGCAGCCGTTCGTTGCGACCGACTACGACCACGACGTGGCGTGGGCCGACGGCTACTTCGTCCAGTGGCCGCAGTGATCTGACATCGACGGCTCCGGCCGTCGAATGCGACGCGACGATCGAGATCGCCGCGTCGGACGAAAAGGCGCCCTTCGCGGGCGCCTTTTTTCGTTGGCCATTCAGGCAGGCTCGGGTCTCTGGCTCCGACTCCTGGCGCCAACGCTCGCCGACCCCGCTCCGGATGGATGCGCGAGAGGCTGCCCTGAGTTTGAAAGGATCTGCTGGTGAATCTCGTCCAGCTGCCGCCCGCCGGCTCGATTGGTGCCGCGAGCGTTTTCGCGCTCTTCGGGGCACTCGTCGGCAGTTACCTCAACGTCGTTGTGTATCGCCTGCCGCGGGGACTCTCCACGGCGTGGCCTGCGTCGCACTGTCCGAGCTGCCGCCAGCCGATCCGGCCTTGGCACAACGTGCCGGTCTTCGGCTGGCTTTGGCTGCGCGGGCGCTGTCCCGACTGCGGAGAGCGGATCTCGCTGCGCTATCCCGTCGCCGAAGCGCTCGTGGCGGGGCTCTTCTTTCTTTGTTGGTTGTGGTCGTCGAGCCGCGTGGAGGCGGTGGCGGCCGCGGCTTTGGCTAGCCTGCTCGTGGTCCTCGCGCAGCTCGATTGGGAGCATCGGATCCTGCCGTTGATCCTCACTCTGCCGGCCGCCGGCCTGGCCCTTGCGGTTCAGCCCTGGCTGCCGTGGGCGACCTGGCGCGGTGCCCTGGCGGGACTGGCGGTCGCCCTCGGCGTGTGGATCGCGGCGCGCGCTTGGCGACGGGCGCGGGGCGGCGAAGGGCTCGCCGACGGCGACCCGGCGCTGATCGCCGTGCTCGGCGCCGCATTGGGCGGCCTGACCGTTGTGAAGCTGTCGGTGGTGGCCTTCGTCGGGACGTTGGCCGTGTGGGCAGCCCGGCGGGTGACCGGAGCCTCCGACGCGCCGAGCGCGGCGATCCCTCTCGGCACGCCGCTGTCGATCGTCGGCCTGCTGGCGCTCCTCCTCGAGCTGCGCGGGGCGATCGGATGAGCGATGTCGCGTAGTCGGGCCGCCGCGCGCGGTGGGCGCTGGTCGGGAGCGCTGCGACAGCGCCATGAGGTGTCCTGGGTGCTGCCGGCAGCTCTGCTCCTGGTGGTCGGTCTTTCCACCTTCACGCTGTTTGCCTATCGAAGCACGGTCGATCTATTGCTCGAAGCGCGGCGGTTGGAGGCGGAACAACTGGCCCGCCAGCTGGCGAGGGATCTCGACGACCGGAGCCTCGACGTCGGGCGGCTGCGCCAGCGGCTGCCGCCGTGGGCTTCGGTGCGGCTGGTCGACGCGGAGGGCCGGCCGCTCGATCCCGACAACGCATTCGACGCCACGCAGGCCTCGACGGTTATCGGCGAGGCGTCCCTCCAGCGCGGCGACGGGCGCCGCCGCCTGCGGGTGGAGCTCGACGCGACTCTGCTCCGGAGCCGGGAGCGGAGCCTTGAGCTGCTGCAGAGGCTGTCGCTGGTGGTGAACAGCGCCGTGCTCTTGCTTGGAGTCTTGCTCGTGCGGCGTCTCTTGGTGCCGCTCGATCGGCTGCTCGTGCGCGCGCGAGATCTGTCGGCGGAAGTGGAACCCGATGGCGAGGTCACGCATCTCGTGCGAACCTTCGAGCGCGCGCTCGACGTGCTCGCCGCCGATCCTCTGTCGGCCTTGCCTTCGGTGCTCGGCGAAGCTCTGCAGAGCGGGGTTCTGCTCCTCGACGCGGAGGGTCGCGTGCTGGCGCTGAACGCCAAGGGGCAGGAGATCCTCGAGCTCGACGAGCCGCCGAGCGGTCTCGGGCCGGCCCGCGCCTTCGCCGATCGCGCGGAGCTGCGCGATGTTCTGCTGCGCGCCGTCGACGAGGGTGAGCCGGTGCAGCGAGTCGAGTGCCGCCTCGCGCTGCCCTCGGGCACCCGCGAGCTCGGCCTGACCGTCCATCCCTTGCAGCGCGGCGATGGCGGGCTGCGTGGGCATCTCTGCCTGTTCGCCGACCTCACCGAGATCGAACGGCGGGCGGCGCAGGAGCGGATGGCGGAAAGCCTGCGTCAGCTGGGCGCGCTGACCGCGGGGCTGGCGCACGAGATGCGCAACAGCCTGGCGGCGCTCGAGGGGCATCTGACGCTCCTCGGGCGCGAGCCGTCGCCGGCTGATGTCGAGGCGAGTCTCGCCGATCTGCGTCACGAAACGGATCACGTTCGGCGCGTGCTGGACGATTTCCTCGAGTTCGCTCGGCCGGGCACCGTGCGGCCCCGAGAAGTCGACCTGGCGGGCCTGCTGCACCGGGTCGCGGCGACGCCTTCGCTCGCGGCTTGCGCTGTCCAGGTCGATCTCGACGCGGCCGCCGCGCGCGGCGAAGCGATCGTCGTCGCAGACCCGCAGCTGCTCGAACGCGCGCTGCACAATCTGGCGACAAACGCAGCGCGTGCGTCCGACGAGCAGGGTGAGGTCGTCTTGCGTCTGCAGCGCCAGGCCACCGAATGGGACGTTACGGTGCTCGATCGCGGCTCGGGCATGACCGCTGACCTGCGCCGGCGGGCCTTCGATCCGTTCGTCTCCGAAACGCCGGGAGGGATCGGCATGGGGCTCGCTCTGACGCGTCGCATCGTGTTGCTGCACGATGGAGACATCGAGCTGGCCCCGCGGGAGGGGGGCGGAACGGTCGCGCGGGTCCGATTGCCAGCTGGCAAAATCGTTACCGATCGAAACGATTCGACCAGTCGCTAGCCGCTCTCAGCCTTCGGCAAACAGGCCGCAGGCAGAGAGAAGCCCTTTGCTTTCAAGGAACTGCAGGGAGTCGGCGAGCTCTTGGCCGAGGCTGGCTCAAGACTTGCTCTTCAGGAAACCGCCATGCAAACAACACCTTCGTGTCGCCTCCCGGCGGGCCGGCTCCGGAACCCGTCTCCCCAGCGCTCGCGCGGCTTCTCGCTCGCAGAGCTGCTCGTCGTCGTTCTGGTCATCGGGCTGGTCGCGGCGATCTCCTACTGGTCGTTCCTCCCCCAGATTCCGAAGATGCGCATGATCAACGCCGTGCAAGAGAATTCGGCGTGGTTCAACAGCATTCGGCGTGTGGCAATCAAGGACCAGCGGGACGTCGTCATTCGCTTCCAAGAAGGCAACAGCTCGGAGGCTCCCGCAAATCTCGCGGCGCCGGTGCCGCGTGCGCCGGATGGTGACGATAGCGGCGGCGACAGCGCCTACGAGGACACGAATATCTACGCCGTTGCTCGCTACGTCGGAGTTCTCGACGGTGAGCCGCTCGCGGTGCAGGCGTTGACGCGGCACAAGGCCGGCATCCTGCTGCGGGCGCCGGACGAGGCCGAGGAGCTGGATGAAGAGGCCGTGACGTTCCCCGACAACGAGATGGTCTTCACCAGCACCGGCCAAATCGCCTTCCCGGGCGCGATCCGGCTCGCCGACGAGCGTGGCAACTTCCTCGAAATCGCATATGAGCAGCGCGCCGGGGCGCCGGTCGTGCGCAAATGGCTGCCTGCCGGCGAGGGTCGGGACGAAGGCTGGTACCGAGAAGAAGCGGCCAAATACGACGAAGAAACGGGGACGGCGGTCGCCAACACCTGGGAGTGGTTCTGATGGCGCCAGCTCGAGGACGTGTGGAACGTCGCGCGGCGGCTCCCCGGCGCCGCGCGGAGCGGGGATTGACGCTGGCGGAGTTGCTCATCGCCTCGTTCATTCTGCTGGTGATCCTCTTGGGCATCGTGCCGCTGTTCACCAAGGCGACATTCAACAATGTCCATGGCCGCAACGCGTCGGAAGTCGCCTCGTGGTCGCGTCAGAACCTCGAGCAGCTCTCTTCGCGCACGCTCAACAGCACCGACATGCGGGCGCAGGCGGCGCTCGCCGGACCGGTCTTCGCTCGCTTCCTCGACACGGGGCCCCAGCAGCCGAATGGAGTCGACGAGCGGCTCGGGGACGAGCGGTGGGTCGAGGACAACACAGGTGCCGATCACGTGAAGTGGGCAAGCCAGGTGCGCCTTCAGGCCTACGACTTCTCGGACGTGCACTTTGGGACCATCGGCATCGCGACCGTCGACGGTGACGGCAACCCGGTCGAGCCGGGCCTGATCACCCAGGGCAACAACGCCCTCTACGACAGCCCGCTGCCGGAGGCGCAGATTCAGACCCGAGGCGGCGCGCACCTACGCTCCTTCGACACCTTCATTCAGGCCGGCGAGATCGTCCTGGACGTGGACGGCAACCCGATCGTGAGCCCCAATCCCAACCAGCGCGTGCGCATCCAGCACCTGCGCGCCTTCTAGGAACACGTCGATGCCGGACGCTCGGTCAACTCAAATGTCCTCTGCCACCTGCACCGCACGCTGTCGACGCGCGCGCGGTTATTCCCTCGTCGAGCTCCTGGTCTCGCTGGTCGTGCTGATGGCGATCCTGTTGGCCCTGCTCGAGATCTTCGACAGCAGCACGCGCATCGCGCGGGTGCAGGCCGACATCTCGCAGCTCCAGCAGTCGATGCGCACGGCCCAGGAGAGCGTGGTCACGGCGGCCCGCAGGGCAGGCACCGGCGGCCTGCCGCTGACCTGGGTTCGCGAGCCGGTCGCCGGCTATCTGGACGCCGCCTACGGGCCGGCGACCTTCGGCACGATGCCGAACGGTCTTGCTCTCTCGGTGCAGAACAACGTCAGTCTCGGCGGTGGCGGCGACGAGCTCTTCATCCCGGAAACAGCGCCGATCGGCGGCGAGGACGACACGCGGCATCGGGTCCTGCCGGGCAGCGACGTGTTGACCGTGCGCGGCGTTTACTCGACGCCGGTGTACTACCTGCAGACCCCGATCGAGGTCGCGTCACAGATGGTCGTGTCGGTGCCGGATCGTGTCTTCAGCCGGGTTCGGCCGCTGCAGCCGTTGATCGATCGGGTCGGTGAAGCGCTCGATGCCGAGCGCCCGATGGCGTTCATCCTGAGAGATCTCGCCAACCCGGACGCGTTCATCGTGATGCCGCTCGATCCTGCAACCACCAGCCTGACGCCCAATCAGGGCGCGGCGTGCCGCACCGAAGAGGTCACCGGCCATCAATCGCTCGGCAACTCCAACGAGGCGGCCTGCATCCAGATCGGTCTGCGCTGGGATCCGGCGAATGTCGAGATCGCCGAGGCGTTCGGCCACCTGTCAATGGGCAACACCCTCGGCGCCTACGAGGGCGTGCCGAGGTTCGACCTGCCCGGCTCGGCGCAGGCGGACGACGTGCCGGTGCCGGCGACCATCGGATCGATCGGCATTCTCGAGGAGTACCGCTACTACGTGCGGGCGAATTGGGAAGAGCTGACCGCTCCGCCGCGTCTCATGCCGATCTTCTCGAGGGCCGAGTTCGTGCCCGGCACTGACATCCTCGTCGACCGCTTCGACATCGCCGAGAACATCATCGGCATGCAGGTGGCGCTGGCGTTCCAGAGCAACGCAACGCCGGACGCGCTCTACCCGGCCGACGCCTTGCGCTCGGTGCCTCTCGACCTTGCCAACAACGAGGACGAGATCCTGTTCAACGCCGCCGGCGACCTGGCGGCCGGTGCCCCCGGATTCGACGATTGGACCGACCCAATCGGCCTGCGTCTTGACTTCCTGCGCCTGACGCTCGTCGGTTGGGGCAACCGGATCGACAATCAGCAGTCGCCGCCGACCTTCGGCGACATCGAAGACACGTCCATGAACGCCACGCTGAACATCGGCGGCCGCTCCTGGAATTTTAACGATCATCCTGAATTCCGGCGTCGGCTCTTGCAGACGACCATCGACATGAGGAACCTCCAATGATCCGCCGACTCGAGAACTCACGGCGTGACGAGCGCGGTTCGGCGTTTCTCGTCGCGCTTGTCGTCATCGCCATCCTGACGGTCGTCGGCATGTCGGTGATCATGGTGACCGAGACAGAGATGCTGCTCGGTGGCACCGAGCGCATGCTGAACGAGAGCTTCTACGTGACCGAGACGGGCACCAGCACGCTCGCCGCTCAGCTCTTCGTGACCAATGCCCTCGATCCGGTCGACGTCGTGATGCCGTCGCTCCAGTACAACCCGCAGAGCGTGCCCGACGGCCAGGCGCCGCCGGCGCGGCTCGGGTTCCGCGTGCGCTCAGCCGGGCCGCTGCCGATCCAGAACAATCCGCTGCCTTACACCAAGGCCAACAGCGACAAAGACACCCTGGTGTCGGTGTACTTCATCGCCACCGTCGACTCGCAGCGCACCGCCTGGGATTGGGCTGACGACCTGCCGGAGTGCGACGATCTCGAAGACATCAGCTCACGGGAATATCGCAACCTCGGCTTCTTCATGGGGCCGATGGAGAGCCCGTCGGGCAGCGACTTCATCAGCTCGGAGATCGCCAGTCTTGATACCGACGGCTGGCGGAATGAAGCCGGCGGGCCGGGAAGCGGTCAGCTGTACTGCCAGCACGAGATCGACGAAGCCGACGACGAGCTCGGAGGCACGACGCCCTGGGGTGGCTCGGCTGGCATCGGCTCCGTGATCGACGCGCGCAAGGGCGGCCTCGTCGACGGCTTCTGACCTCCTCCACTCGACGATGATTCAACTCCGTCACGCCACAGAATTCGAGCGCCGCTCGCCCCAACTGCTGCACGACCCGACTCCGAAGGAGACGCTCTCCATGACCCTCACCGCAGACTCTCGACGCCGCGCCCTGCCGTGCGCGATCGTCTTCCTGGCGCTCGTTCTCTGCGCCGGGCTCGTGCAGGCCGACGATCGCGACCTGCTCCGCACCTCCACCAGCGACGCCTACGTCCAAATTCTCCTCGACACCTCCGGCTCGATGCACTGGACGCCGCCCTGCTCGGAGGAGGACGCGACCAACGACATCGATCCCTGGGACGGCACCTGCACCTCGGAGTGCACGCTGGGCGACGCCAAATGTGCCCAGGTCTGCCCGGACTTCGGCTGCATCGAGTACGACCAGGACGCCACGGCGACGACGCCGATCGAGATCCTGGTGGAAGACACCGATCCGGCCGTCACCGCCACCGGCGGGTTCGACCTGACCAACCGCGGCGGCCACCTCGGCGGTAGTGCGTGGGAAACCGGTGCGAGCGAGACCGGCACGGTGACCTTCCCGCTCAACGTGCCGCAGGACGGCGAGTATCACGTCTACGTCTACTACCGACGGTTCGGCGACTCCGATCGGGAGGTCGAGACTCGGATCACCCATCTCGACGGGACGACTGAGTACGTGATGGATCAGCGCAACGACGCCTACCAATTCAACTATCTCGGCACCTACGATTTCAGCGCCGGGACGCCGGGTGAGCTGGAGATCGTCGCCGAGGGTGACGGCCGCGTCGTTGCTGACACTGTCCGGCTGTGGAGTCTGCCGGCACCCGCCGGCGCAACCTGCGCGGCCACCGGCTACCGTTGTCAGCAGACGCTGTGCCCGGAGGGCGACTGCCGACCGGACTTGGGCGCAGACGACCCGAGCTCGAAGTTCTACCAGGCTAAGCAGGCGCTCTACGAAGTCCTCGACGAGGTCGAGGGCGTCAACTTCGGCTTCAACACCTTCGAGCAGGACAACGCGCGCGTCCTCTACAAGCATTTTCTCTATCGCGTGCCGGGCCGTGACGACTACACGGACGACGACGACTACGCGAACAGTGTCCAGTCCTACACCCTGCCGAGCGGCTATGAGGTTCCTGCGGAGGGCGCACGGCTGGTCTTCGGCACGGGCCCGCAGAGCGACGGTCTCTACACGGACAACGGTGAGATCGACATCGACTGCGAGACCGACGATGAGGACGAGGTCGAACGGATCGCCTGCACGGCCGAATTCCCCGCCGACGTCAACGATCCGTGGGAAATGAAGCGCTTTTACCGGGTCGTCAAGGGCGGCTCGACCCGTCGGATTCACACCTACGGCTACCTGCGCGACCTCAACGGCGAGGTCTACCGCATTGACTGGGAGAATCTCGGCAGCCCGGGCAGCGGACCGGACCTCGAGTACGGCAACGACTCGATCGACATCCACATCGACGTGAGCCGCTGCCTCAACGACGATTGCACCGAAAACGACGATCTCGTCCGCCTGGCGAACAACCTCGACATCGAGCTGCGCCTCGTCAGCGAGTACACGCACTGGAACATCCGCGTTGCGCGTTTCCCACAGCGCGGCGAGGGATTCTTCGACTACCGGGACGGCGTGAGTGCCGGCAGTACCTGCAACGGCTTCGAGGAAAACGACGACTGGAACGTCGCCATCGAACCCTACGACGACACGACGTCGAGCAGCGACGACGATGCCTGGTTCGGCTACACCTTCAAATTCCCGGCGGTCTTCGATCCGCGCGGCGACTTCGATCCTTCGGGCAACGCGCTCACCACGCGCACGGACGTCTTCGACGACGGCGACTGGCTGCGCCTCGACTGGTCCGACCCGAACGTCGAAGAGATCCAGGCGCGCCTGGCGCCGAACACTCGCGACACGGTGGGTGAGCCACCGGACTTCCGCTTCACGCCGTTCTTCCGCGACGATGTCGACAGCTCAGACAGTCCGGGCTCGACGTCGCAGAAGCTCCGATTGCGCGATGAAGATGAGCGGCCGCTGGTCGCGTTCGGCTCGACGCCGCTCGCCCGCTCGCTCGAAGACTTCGCGGATTGGTATGAGGATTGGGACGACTACGGCCGAGCGAACGACCCCGACTGGGCCTGCCGCCAGCGCTTCGTCCTGCTGCTGACCGACGGCGACGACACCTGCAGCAACACGCAGGATGCGTGCGATGCCGCCGCGACGCTGCTCGATTCGTTCCAGATCAAGACCTTCGTCGTGGGCTTCGGTCTGCCGGGCGGCGGCGACGCGCTGACCTGCATGGCCGAGGACGGCGGCACGGGCGAGCCGCTTCTGCCCCGGAACAAGGACGAGCTGGTCGAAGCTCTCCGCGCCATCCTGGTGCAGGTTAAGACCGAAAGCCGCTCGTTCGCCTCGGCGTCGATTCCGGCGGTCCAGTCGACCGCCGCCGACAAGGTCTACCTGTCGCAGTTCGTGCCGGTGCCAGACGCCACGGTCTGGCCGGGCCAGGTCGATGTCTTCCGGCAGCCGCTGCCGCTGACCGACGATCGGCGCCCCGACACGAACCGCAAGTGCACGCCGGACCGTCCGTCGGGCTGTCACCTCTACAACGTCGGCGACAAGCTTCTCGAGCAGGCGCCGACTGAGGACCAGGTGAACAACGATCCGCAGGAGCTCCGCATCGGCTCCAGCCTCACGCAGCGGCGCGTTTTCTACGGCCAGGAGAACACAGGCGAAGAGCGGCCTGGGCCGCTGCGTCTGCTGCGTCCCGTCGCCGAGGACGAGGGCTACGACGGCGCCGGCTTCGATCGGATCGACCTCGCTGAGGCAATTCTGCCGGTCGACGACATCTCGGCCTACTACACCGGCTCGCTCACCGAGGCGCAGCTGGACGCCCGCCTGCGCAGTGCCGTCGGCGAGACGTTGCGCATCAAGAACGCGCAGCTGGTCGACAACGACGGCAACACGGTGGGCTGCGACGGCCAGCCGGACCCGAACGGCTGCACCTACGTGCTCGGCGACATCTTCCATGCCGATCCGCGGGTGCTGAACACCCCCAACGACTTCTCCTTCTTCCAGCGCGACTATTGCGGCCAGGACCTGCCACGCGGCACGCCCAACAACTGCAACCGTGTCGACGACGGAGAGTTCCGCGGTTATCGCGAGTTCGTTCGCCGCAACGTCTGGCGTCGCCGGATGTTGGTGACCGCGAACAACGACGGCCAGCTGCACTTCTTCGACGCCGGCCGCTACCGCGAGGTGACGACCGACGACGGGTCGACGGTCGAGGTCTTCGACGACGGCACCGGCATCGAGCTCTTCTCGTACATGCCGCGGCTGGCGATGCCGGCGGTCGGCGAGCAGGCGTTCGGCGATCGGCACGTTTACTCACTCGATGGCAGCGTTTCGATCGGCAACGTCTTCATCGACCCGGTGGGCGATCCCGATCCCGAACAGCGCGAGTGGCGTACGTTGATGATCGGCAGCATGCGCGAGGGTGGCGACATCTTCGAGCAGAGCGCCGACGTGCCGAACTTCATCAGCAGCTATTACGCGCTCGACGTGACGACGCCGGACGAGCTGGAGACGCAGAGCGATCGCGACTCTCGCAGCGCCACGGTTTACGATCCCTATTTGCCGGCGGATACCAGCGCGATCTTGCCGACCTGTCTGAGTGCCGACTTCGGCGATACCGGACGTCAAACGGAGGTTTGCCAGACGCTTGCGGGCGAGGACATTCCTTTCCCCGCTCAGCTCTGGACCTTCGCCGACACGGTGCGCATCGGCGCCACGGAGTACTTCCTCGACGAGGAGCGGCAGCTCCGCGACGACAACGGCGACGGGGTCCACGACGGCGGTGTCGAGCCCATCCTGATGTCGAACGGCGTTCCCGATCTGGGGCAGACGTGGTCGCAGCCGATCTTCGGCCAGGTCGCGGTCTGCGAAGGCAGCGCCTGCGACTTCGACGACGTCGCCAACGGCTCGGCCGACGACATCACCACCCGCTGGGTGGCGATCATCGGCGGCGGGATCGACGGCGACGATCCGTCGAATCCGGTCCGAGGCACGTTCCTCTACATGCTGGATGTCGAAACCGGCAAGGCGATCTATAAGCGTCAGCTGCAGGGCTCGGCGCCGGCGAACCCGGCGGCGATCGACGTCGATGAGGACGGTCTGATCGACCAGATCTACATCGGCACGACCAACGGCGTGATGTACAAGGTCGATCTCAACGCGCGCGATGCCACCGGCGACGTGCCGAGTCTCGAGCGCGTCAACATTCCGTCGAGCCAGGTGCTCGGCTGGGATCCGGTGCCTGCCGACTCGGTGGAGGTCGAGCGAGTGGTCGACTCGGCCTGGGATCCGTTCCCGATCTACAAGATCGACGCGCCGATCTACTACGCACCGTCGCTGTTCCGCATCCCGGAACGCGGCACGCAGATCGGCCTGGCGTTCGGCGTCGGTGAGCGTCACGACCTGTGGCTCAACCTCGATCAGCCGTCCTATTTCGTCGTCACCATCGACGAGAACTTCACGGCCAATCTCGCCGATGCCGCGGGGCCGGGTGATGTCACCGATCTGCCGGTCCGGCCCGACGATCAATACGTCTTCCCTTACGACGATCCTGACGGCACGGACGTGAACCTTCTGCTCGCCGCCAACGGCCTCTTTGATCGGCCGGGCTGGGTGATGACCCTGCCCGACGGCCAGCGCGCGACGAGCGAAGCGTTCTTGCTGATCGGCATCCTCGTCTTCACCACCTTCGAACCGGTCGAGCCACAGCTTTCCGGCACCGGCACCGGCTCGGGCACGGAGGCGGTGTGTGCGCGCACCGGTGAGACCTTCCGCTTTATCGTCGATCTGGCGAACGGCAACTCGCTCTTCGATCCAGAGGAAGACGACGACTCGGGAGGCAGCGATCCGGACTCTGGTGGCTCCGACGGTGACGCCGGCGGCGACAGCGGTGGCGACAACGACACGGGCTGCAGCGCGAGTGGGCGTTGCGAGACGATCGGCGACTTCACGACCGCCATCCACATCGACCGGACGGCGACCAAGAATGCGCCGGTCGAGGGCTCCGACGCGACCCTCGACCAGATCCGCGACGAGCGACTGGCGGCCGCCATTCGTGAGTCGATCCTGGATCGCATGCCCCGGAGCTGCACGTTCAACGAGCGCTTCTCGTACTTGGTCTCCGCCCTCCGCAGTGACACC
>JBCBCF010000082.1:0-15672 GCA_038530905.1 Acidobacteriota bacterium | reverse complement strand
CGGGTCTCGGTGAAAGGTCGTTCGATTGGCCGCGACGCCGTTCACTCCGGGCCCGCAGCCGGTGAACAGCGACGCGTGGGACGCCGCGGTCTTGCTCGGCCAGGTACCGACGACATGGCGGGTGCGCGTTCCCTGAGCAGCGAGCTGGGCAAGATGGGGCAGGCGGTCCTCGGCCAGCATGCGATCGATCAGAGCGTCGCCCGTTCCGTCCCACGAGATGAAGATCAGGCGCGGCGGCGAATGATCGACGGCCGGCGTCTCCTGTGCGGCGATTGACGAATCGGCCGCTGACGCCAATGGACTGAGAAGCAGGCACCCGCACGCTGCGAGCAGCAGCCGCGGCCGATGGGCGGTCCGCCGCTGGGCGAGAGGGCGCCAGATCTGCAGGCAAAGAGGTTGGAAGATCATCAGATTGACTCTAGGACGATCGACAGCCGGTCGCCAGGTCTGGCAGGCGAATCGTTGGCATTTCTCCCATTTCGTTACAGTTGAGTGCATCGACCCCTGATCACCACCGCCCGCGATTCCTAGATCGCGTCGCGGCGAACGAGACCATCGAGACCGAGACGAAGGAGACGACCCGATGAAGACCTGGAAACTGCTTCTGGCTGCTCTCGCGCTTCTGGGCACCCTCGCCGCGCCGGCGGTCGCCGAAGACGACTACGAAGAGCGCCGCATGAGCGACGCCGCGCTCGAGCTGGCGGTGAAGGCCGAGCTTCTGCAGGAGATCGGCTGGGACATGATGAGCGTGGATGTCGAGGCCTACGGCAGCCGCATCGTTCTGATGGGCGACGTTGAGACCAAAGCCAACGAGGAGCTGGCGAAAGAAGTGGCTCTGTCGGTCGACGGCGTCGAGCGCGTGACCAATCTCTTGAAGGTCGAGGGCGAAGAGAAGGACAAACCAAAGACGCCGGTCGCCGATCGAGTCGCCGGTGCGGTCGGCCAGGCGGAGCGCGAAGTCGGAGACGCGGTGCTCGAGAGTCGGATCAAGACGAAGCTGATCAAGCAGGTCGGCTTCACCGCATTCAGCGTCGAGGTCGAGGCCACCGACGGGATCGTTTCGCTCCGCGGTGAGGTCGAGGACAAGGAGCGGCGTCGGCTGATCAAGAAGATCGCTAAAGACACCGAGGGTGTCGAGGAGATCATCGACCTCCTGAAGATCGAAGATTGATCTGAGCCAGCGGCTGTCCATCGAGGAAGCGCCGGGTGGGCTGCCCGGCGCTTGGTGGTTCTGGCCGCTGTGCTCAGGCCGAGCGATCCCGCGAGCCGTAGGATTGCGGTGATGTCGCGTACCTCCTCCCGGTCGGCCGCAGCCTCGTCGGTCGTGTCACCGGTGCCGCCGAGCGCGGCCGATCTCGAGGTGATCCATCGGGACGACGTCTTGGTGGCGATCGCCAAGCCGTCGGGACTGGCGGTGCACCGTGGTGCGGCACGCGACCCGGTGTACGCGCTCGAGCTGGTTCGCGACCGCGTGGGCGCCTACGTCTACCCGGTGCACCGTCTCGACCGGCCGACGAGCGGGGTGCTCCTCTTCGCCCTCGACCGGGACGTCGCCGGCGCCTGCGGCAAGGCGTTCGCGGAAGGGCGCATCGACAAGCGTTACCTGGCCCTCGTGCGCGGCGTGCCTCCCGAGCAGGTCATTCTCGACAAGCCACTGCGCGAGATCGTCGATCGTCGGGGCCGATCGCAAGATCGACCCGCGGCGGACCCGCGGCCGGCGCGCACCGAGCTGCGTCGGCTCGCCGTGTTCGAGGATCGCTACGCTCTCGTCGAGGTGCGACCGCGCACCGGCCGCCGACACCAGATCCGCCGGCATCTCAAGGGTGCGTCGTGGCCGATTCTCGGCGATGTCCGCTACGGCAAGGGCGAGCACAATCGTCTGTTCCGCCGGCGCTTCGGCCTGCATCGTCTGGCGCTCCACGCGCTGGCCCTCTCCCTCACCCACCCAATCAGCCAGAAGCAGCTGATGCTCCGGGCCCCGCCACCGCCCGATCTCGCTCGGCCGCTCGCCGCGATGGGCTTCAACGACGTCTTGAGGTTGAGCTCGGTCAGGTCGACCTCCCGTGCTACGTTGCCGTCATGAGCGACGTGTCGCGTCGGGCCGAGAGGCGGCGCAATCTTCAGGCCGTGGCAGACCTCGGCGACGAACGGCCCGGTGGGCGCCCTGCCTACGAGCGCTGGGACGAGATGCAGCCGATTTTGTCGGCCGAGGCTCTCGACCGCGTTGCCGCTGCCGGTCAGATCCGGCGCGTCGAGCTCGGCGAGCTCCTCATTGAGCCCGGCGATCAGCAGACGCATTTTGTCGCCGTACGCTCCGGCCGGCTGGCGATCGAAATCGACATCTGCGACGCAACCGATTTGATCGTCGAGCATGGCCGCGGAGGATTCGCCGGCGAGATCGACATGTTTTCGAATCGCCGAGCCTTGGCCCGCTGCGTCTGCGTCGAGGCGGGGGAGATGATCTTTCTCGATCGCGACACCTTCCGCCGAATGCTCGCAGCGCATTCCGATCTCTCGGACATCATCACGCGCGCCTTCATTCTGCGGCGTCTCGGCTTGATCGAGTCGCAGCGCGGGGATCTTCTGCTGCTCGGCGACGATGACATGCCGGACGTCGTCGCCCTGCGCAGTTTCCTGTCGCGCAACGGCCATCCTTATCGCAGCGTCGATCTCTTCGATCGCGCGGCGTCGAAGGAAGGCGCAGAGTCTAGGGAACGTCCGGCGTCCCGCGGAGGCACAGCGTCGGAGGAAGGCAGGGAGAGCGCCGAAGCGCGCAAGATCCTCGACCATTTCAACCTCAGCCGCGACGATCTTCCGGTGGCGATCCACCGCAACACCGACGCCCTCGTCCGGCCGACGGCGCGGGCGCTGGCCGACCGCCTCGGTCTGTCCCGCCCGACGGGCGCTCTCGACGTTCACGACGTGGTGGTCGTCGGCGTCGGTCCGGCGGGTCTCGCGGCGGCGGTCAACGCCGCGGCCGAGGGTCTTTCGGTGCTGGCGATCGAGTCGACGGCGCCCGGTGGCCAAGCCGGCACGTCTTCGAAGATCGAGAACTACCCGGGCTTCCCGATCGGCCTGTCAGGACTGCAGCTGGGCAGCCGGATGCTGCTCCAAGCGCAGCGATTTGGCGCCGAGGTGGTGACGCCGCGGCGGGTGGTCGAGCTGGACGTCGAAGCGTGGCCGCGTCGGCTGACCCTCGACGACGGCGAGACGTTCTCGGCACGGTCCGTGGTGATCTCGACCGGCGCCACCTGGCGACGCCTCGGCCTCGATCGCGAGCGCGAGCTGGAGAACGTCGGCGTCTTCTACGGCGCGACGGCGGTCGAGGCGACCCTCTGCGTCGGTCGGGAGGTGGTCATCGTCGGCGGCGGCAACTCGGCCGGCCAGGCGGCGGTCTTCTTGGCTCGCCGGGCGCGTCACGTCCACGTGGTCGTGCGCGGCGACGGGCTGGCCGCCAGCATGTCCGACTACCTCGTGCGCCGGATCGAAGGAGCGGCCAACATCTCGCTGCACACTCGGGCGGAGATCATCGCTCTCGAGGGCGAGCGACGGCTCGAGTCGATCGTTTGGCGCCGCGACGGGCGCGACGAACGACGCGATCTCGGGCATCTTTTCGTGATGATCGGGGCCGCGCCGAACACCGGCTGGCTCGCCGGCGGGCTGTTGACGGATGCGGCCGGCTTCTTGCTCACCGGTGCAGATCTGCCGACCGAGCATCTGGTCAGCGCCGCCTGGGCGGTGGATCGGCTGCCGTTTCTCTGCGAGACCTCTCGTCCAGGGGTCTTCGCCGTCGGCGACGTGCGCTCAGGAAGCGTCAAGCGAGTCGCTTCGGCGGTCGGCGAAGGGGCGATGGCGGCACAGTTCCTCTACAAAGTCGTCCACGCCTGAACGTCGCCCCTCAGAGACGGTCCGGCCAGGGGCCGAGCCTCGTCGGCACGCGCAGCGCGCGATCGAGCTCGGCGAGGAGACGATGGCTCGGGATCCTCTCGAGCTGCAAGCCATCGAGACCTTCCTCGCGATCTCGAGCGAGCCGGTCGGACGCGATGCACGCGCGGTGAGATCCAGGAGGCGGGATGGCCTCCTGCGGGCCTTCCCCGGCAACGACCCGCCGGACGATCCGGACCCGGAAGGTGTCCCAGGGCTCATCAGAGAGCCGGCGTCGGTGTGTTGGGCGAACCTCGTCCGCCGAGTCGCCAAGGAACCTCTCGGCCCGTCCGCTCACTCCGGCGGCCCTGATCCTGACTTCGAAGAGGGACGCCGGCCGCAGGTCCTCGTCGCAAGGAGAGTCGAGCACCGAGCGGCAGGCACCCACGTGGAACAGCCGCATTGAGTGGACGCAGCGTGACCTCCAGGCCACGCCGCGGTGGTCTCGCGTGTCGACTGGCTGGGTCGACTCGACCACGCTGAGATCGGCCGGATCGTCGGCTGACGTTTCTTTTTCGAGGGCGATGTCAAAGGCGATGCCAAGGGTGTCGCCTATTTGATCTATTTGACTGGCTTGATTCAATCGCCGGCATCGAATCCGCGTCATGGAAGAACGAACTCTTGCGAGCGATTGGCCTCGATCTTTGAGGCGGCTCGCTGACACTTCTTTCAACGCTGAGGACTGTTTCCATGACCGAAGTCATGCGCCTCCTGATCTCAGGCGCTCTGCTTGTCTCCTTGCTCGACGCTGGTGCCTTATTGGCGGCGACCACAAACCAGCATCCCAATCTTAGTCGAGGTCAGAGCTCGGTCGGTCGCTACGACACTGACGGGCCGGCAACCATCGATCTCTTCAACGGCAACCTCATGTTCGAGGTCCCCCTCGGGCTGCCCTATCCACTCAATGCCGAACTCGACTACAGATTTGCACTTCGCTACAACTCCCACATTTGGGATTTTGCCGAGGATGGCCGTGGCGAGCTGATAGCTCTATCCAACGCCGGCGTTGGATTCGAGTTCGGCTTCGGCCGACTCAAGCCGCCCGCGGCCGGGCAAACGCAGTGGACCTATGTTGCCAGCGACGGTCGTGAAAGCAGGTTCTATGCGGATCTGCATTGGGACACACCGGACACGAGTGATCCGAGCGGGAGCTTTCATTACACCCGCGATGGCAGCTTCTTGCGTTTGCAGGTCGTCGGATCGTCGTCGGCGTGGGTCGAGTTCCCCGACGGCACGCGTCACCAATTCGCGCCGGTCTCGGGCGTTTGGCGCCCGCACAGGATCGAGACGGCCGATGGTTTGCACTATGTCGATCTCTCCTATGTCGGCTCGACCTGGACCGCGGTCGACAGCATCGGACGCAGTCAAGTCGCCAGCTTCGTCGCTGATCCAGCACGTCCTGGCGCGCAGCTGCTCGATACCCTCGAGCTGGCTGCGTTCGGCGGCACTCGAGCGACCTATCAGTTTGACTATGCGCAGATTGATTTCTCGCGCGCTTGTAGCGACCCGCGCGCCGACCAGCAGACGGCATCGGTGCTGACTTCGGTCGTCGATCCTGTTGGGTTCGAGCGTCGGTTTACGTACCACCTAGGTGCTGCCGATTGCCTCGACGGCGGCCGCATGGCAACTGGCACCAACGGGACCGGTGGCATCGTAGCCTTCGACTATGGTGCATACAGTTTTCCGACGCCTGCCTGCGAAGGTCAGGCTCCGACGCATCTGACCTCGGTCTCCGGCGTCGTCGAGCGTGAGCATCGGCACCCTCAAGGGCAGGTGATCGGCACCTGGACCTACCAACCGAGTCACGTGATGGCAGGTTGCGCCGCGGACGAGCGGCGCACCGCGGTCCAGACCCCGCTGGGTGATCGGCAGATCTACTATTTCGGAGCTGGAGGTGACGGTGCGTCAGCCGGTGCCTCGGCCGACTATGCCTTGCCGATCAGCGACAGTGACGTGGACGCTGATCTCAGCACAGCCGGTCTGCGGGTGGCCGTCGCCAGCCGGATCTGGGATTGCGCGATGGGTGGCGGCAGCTGTCAGCTCGTCCGTTCCACGTGGGAGGGATGGCGTCAAGACGAGCGCTGCGCCAATGGCAGCGGAAATTGTTTCGATACCAATCGCCGCCTGGAACTCAAGCGCACGGTCTTTCACGACGACGAGGATCGCTTCAAACAGCAGCAATTCTCACAATATGACGGACTCGGGAACTACCGGCGAACCATCACGACATCCGACTTCGGCATCGCCGACACGACCACGACGGTCCGCTGGTCGAATTCTGAAGCCGGTATTTATCAGAGTGCGCTAGGGCTCACCGGTGAGAAGGCGGGCTTCGTCGTGCCGTCGACCGGACAGCCGTGGGTGCTCGACGATGCGTCGTTCGCCACGATCACCGACGAGGATGGGCGGACCCTGCGGCGCGATCTATGCGACGACGCGTTCGGCCGCCGCTTGATGGAGCGTCGCCACGCCGGAACGCTGTCGCCAAACGATGTGGTGAAGGTCCATCTCTGGGCGGCAGGCCACCAGGTTGGAGAGGGGTTCTATGGCGGTGCGACTCAAGATCTGCCAACGACCGCGGACTTGTGTTCCCTCCAGTTGCCTTCGACGCCTGTGGCGTGGAAGGAGTCCAGCTGGATGCATGGGGTGCGGGCGACGAGCCGGTGGCTTGAACCGGATGGGACGCCGATGGCCCATCTTGACCTCGACCGCGACATCGACTTCAACACCGGCCTGGTCAAGAAGTCGCGCGACGTTTCTGGACTGGAGACCACCTTGCTTTACGACGCGGTGGGCCGCCTGACGTCGAATCGCCCGTCAGTAGGCGAAGGCGCATGGAGCGAGATTCGGTATCTCGAGCCCAGGCAGGATCTGCTCGGCGGCTGGGCGGGGCCAAGAGCCACCTTTTTTCGGTATCCGAACGGATCGTCTGCAGGGACGCCCCTCAGCCAGCGGATTGAGCAGAGAGATGTCTTCGGACATCGGTTCATCGACCGCGAGTGGATCGATGCTGACAACGCCGTGCAGCGCGTCTTCGCATACGACGCGCTGGGAAATCTAACCAACTCGTCGACTCCTCACGCTCCCGGAACAGCCCACTCCTGGCATCAGTGGTTGGATTTCGATCCGTTTGGTCGTCCAAGGCTCGAGCGGCCCGCAGATGGGGCCGCGCACGACAAGACCCATGAGTTTTTCGGGGTTCGTCGTTCACTGCACACCGAGTCGGTCAAGCGTGCCTACGACACCGTCGGAGGAGGTTGCTACGAGCATCCTGCGACTACTGAGATCTTGTATGACGGGTCGGGACGGGAATGGATCTATCGCTTCGAGCGACTGCAGCCACAGCCCGTCGAGCTCGTTGAACGTGAGCGTCGCTATCAGCCTGACGGTAGTCCTCGGTTCGACGAGACGCGCCGCTTTGTCGGCGCGAGCGAAGAAGTCTCGCGCCGGGAGTGGACATTCGACGGTCTAGGGCGAGCGATCGAGGTTGCGCACAAGGGTGGAACGACCGGCGGCCTCCGATTGTTGGCGACCAGCACGTTTAGTGATCACGATGCGCGAGGATTGCATCGGCGGGAGACGACCGTTGGCGATCTCTATCCGCTACCCGGTGTCTCGGTGCGACGAACTTATGACGCCGCGGGCCGCCTGCTGATCGTTTCAGACGCCGATGATCCCAGCCGATTGTGGAAAGAATATGAGTACGCGACGGTCAATGGAGCACCTGCGAACGGTGCATCCGCTGATCGCAAGCTGGGCAAGCTCGTGCGAGCTGTCCGTCATAATTACTCGTCGTCTTGGGCATCGAGTGCCCATCACGCGGTGGAAGACATCTATTCCTATCGCGGCATCGACGGGCTTCGGTCCTCCAAGAGAACCTCATTGGTCACTGTGGCTTCGTCGAGCCTGGAGATGCAGCTGACGCGAGGTTTCGAGACCTCCATGGTGTACGACGCGCTGGGTCGGGTCGTCGAATTAACCTATCCGACCAGTCTGCAGCCCTCGACAGGTGAGCCATCTGAGGTCCGGCGCGTCACCTATCGCTACGATTGGCTCGGACGTCAGACAGCAATCGGTGGCTCCTATGGCAACACGACAGAAGACTGGATCGATTCGATTGTCTGGTCAGAGGTCGGAATTCCGTCCGCTGTCATCCACGACAACGATGTCAAGGATCTTTATACGGATGATCCTAGCGGGATGACCCGGCCGGTCCGGATCCGGACCGAGTTTGACGGAGTTCTCTATAGCGACACTGGCTCGATGGCCTACGACGGGCGCGACGAGCTTTGTGGCTACGGTCAGCGCTCGCTCGTGATGTCGGCTGATGAACTGGGTGCTCGCTTCGATCCGCCGCCTCCCTGCGCTGTTGCCAGGTCCTACGATCCCTTCGGATTGTGGAACGGTGAGCTGGATGACCCGGGGTGCCTCTTTGACACTGGACCTCAGACTTTAGTTCTGCATGACGCTTCTGACCGTCCGTTCGGTGTTGTTGACCTTTCGGCCCGCAAGAAGATCTCCACCCTAGACGGCCCAGAGTGGGTCCGGGATCCGGCGAATTACACGCATACCTGGACGCTGTTCGGATTGGACGGTCGCTACCTCCGACGCGTGGAAGACCACTACCAAGGCACCTGGCGAGAGACCATCGACCGCGTCCACGGTCTGTCTCGAGTTGTCGGGACCGCGCGCGTAGAGGCCCATCAGCCCGGATATGTCGATCGCAGCCACAAGCACCCCATGATGACGCAGCACACCGATTGGCGTGGCTGGCTTCGTAATCCTCAGAACTGAGGGGTAGGAACGAAAAATGAAACCCGTAACAAGTGAATCACTCGTCAAGACGTCTCGTGCAACGGATCTGCGGTTGATCCTCGGATTCTTCGTGACTTGCATGGCCTTTATGACAGCTGCAGCGCACGGTCAGCTGCCTTTTAAGCTGGAGAATCCTGAGCAATATGGATCAGGCTTGTGTCACAACGCCGTTCGGAACAGCGTCGCTGGCTGCGATACCTATGGCCTGAATCAAGATGAAGTCCTGAGCACCTTGAACGACGAGCAACTCCAGGTTTGCCGTGCAGAGTGCACGGAGTGCTGTGAAAGCCTTGATCAGTACGGTGATGCGACCGCCTTGGTGGCCACCGTGGGAGAGTTCTGCGAGTGCACCTCCCAAATAAACGGGGTCGTCGCTTGTTTATGGGAGACCCTGGAAGAGAATATGGATATCATTGACACATTGCTTCTCTTCGGCTTGCTCGATGGTGATGCGTTCGAGGGGCCCGATCTAGTCTTCGAGGTTCCGTCAGGGACGTCGCAGGACGGTGACGTGCAGGCAATCTGGGTGGGAACGAGTACAGTGTCGTCTTCGTCGATGCTGACGCCGGCGGGGGCCAACCGTTTGAGGGCGATTCTGGCAGCGATCGAACTCATCTCTCACGTCTGCCATGTGGGCTCGATCCATATCGTCGAGGCAATGGAGGAACAGTGTCACTCCAGCTGCGGGGCCTACTTCCCCAATCGAGAAGAGATCGATGACGATCCGTCCGGAGAACATCCGGGCAATGGACCGGCAGAAGGGCCGGACGACGATCCGTTTGGCAACGGGAATCCCGAAGATGGACCGTGTGAGATGAACGCCGGCGCAACGTGCTTTCATGGAGGCCGGGAAGGGACCCTGCAGCCAGACTGCAGTTGCGAACCTCACGGAGGCACGGTGACTGTCACCGAAGGATGTGGCGACGGCACGTCGTGGAACACGCCGATCGAGGAGTGCCCGGGTCACGATCCGACGCAGTCTCAGCTGTGTTTCATCTGCAACAACGATCCGGATCCGCCGCCTTCTTGCGACTGGATGTGCTGGGGCTTCTAGGGAGATTTCGATCTCGTCGTCCAGCTGGCCAACGATCGCGAATCCAAGCCGCGTCGGCGGGACGCGGTGGCTGACCAGTCGACCAGATCATGCTCACGCCAGCCGGGTCACCGGCTGGCGTTTTCCGTTCAGAGGCGTTCTGCCGATAAGCCCATCGCCGCATGGGCTGCGGACCGCTCAAGCCTCGGAGGCTGCGTTCTAGCCCTTGCTTCCAAACGAGCTGCCGTGAACGCTCTTGACTGAGGCCTTCCGCCGCCACATTGGGTCAAGAAAGCGGCGCCGTGATGTCTCCAGGCGCCGCGACGTTTGTCGTCCACAGCGAGTCAATTCTGCAGGCATCCGAAGAGCATTCACGGGGCGCCGAACGGATCCGTGCAGGCCGCTCCGCTCGAGCGCATCTCTGGAACGGGCGTTGGTGCTAGAGGCGATCCGACCACGGGCCGAGCCTCGTCGGCACGCGCAGCGCCCGGTCGAGCTCGGCGAGGAAGCGATGGCGGGGGATCTCTCGGGCGCCGTGCCGGGCGAGGTGATCGGTGTAGACCTGGCAGTCGATGAAGCGGAACTTCCAGGCGCTCAGGCGCTCGGCGAGGCCGGCGAGGGCCGCTCTCGAGGCGTTGGGGCGCAGGAAGAACATCGACTCGCCGCAGAACATCGAGCCCAGGGACACTCCATAGAGGCCGCCCGCAAGGCCCTCGTCGTCCCACGCTTCGACCGAGTGGGCGACTCCACGCTCGTGCAGCTCGAGAAAGCCATCGAGCAGCTCGTCGACGATCCAGGTCTCGCCCTCTTCACCGCGCCTCGGCACTTCGGCGCAAGCGTGGATGACCTTCGAGAACGCACGGTCGAACGTGATGCGGTAAGTGCCGCGCCGAATGACCTTGCGCAAGGTGCGGCCGCCGTCAAACTCATCCGGCCGCAGGATCATGCGCGGATTCGGCGAGAACCACGCGTAGTTCAGCTCGCGCGACGGCCACGGAAAGATGCCTCGCGCATAGGCCGCAACAAGGACCTCCGGGCGGTAATCGCCGCCGATCGCCACCAGCCCGTGGTCGTCGGCGAGGTTGGGGTCGGGGAAAGGACTCTTCTCGTTCACGACCGTCTTCGGCTGTCTCCGTTCGTGTCCAGAACCGCCGTTCGCCGAGCTTCAGTCGCGCCCGCGCAGGCCGGATGTCGGCCGACCCGACGATCCAAAATCAGCCTATCAGCCGGTCCCGTGGGCGGCAGTGTCGCGACCGAGAGCTGGTATGATCTGCCGCGCCTTGACGGCCCGACGTCTCCCCCCTGTCGGTCCGCGAGGCCGCTCGGCCGCGACGCCACCGCGCCGATCCGCTGGTCGCAGAGCGCATCGTCTGGATCGACCCACTCGGCGCGATCCCGGCGCAAGCGCGAGACCTTGCATCGCGCAGTTCCCAGCCATCGAAGGAGGCAGTCTTGAAGATTCACGAATTTCAGGCGAAGGAGATCCTGCGCCGATACGGTGTGCCGACGCCAAGCGGTCGCGTCGCCGACAGCCCGGCGGAGGCACGCGCCATCTGCGAGGACTTCGGCGGTCGATGCGTGGTCAAGGCGCAGATCCACGCCGGCGGCCGCGGCAAGGGCGGCGGCGTCAAGCTCGCGTCGACTCCTGACGAGGCCGAGGCGCGCGCGGACGAGATCCTCGGCATGCAGCTCGTGACGCCGCAGACCGGCCCTGAAGGCCAGCTGGTGCGCCGGGTCCTCGTCGAGGAAGCGGTCGACATCGCGCACGAGCTCTACCTTGCCGTGACCCTCGATCGCGAGGCCGGACAGCCGATGATCATCGCGTCGCGCGCCGGCGGTATGGACATCGAGGAGGTCGCCGAGGAGACCCCCGACGCCATCGTCCGCCAGCACTTCGATCCGCATCTCGGCCTGCTGCCGTTCCAAGCGCGGGCGATCGCCGACGGTCTCGAGCTCGCGGGCAACACGTCGCGCAAAGCGCAGAAGTTGATCACCGGTCTGTCGCGCGCCTTCCTCGACACCGACGCCAGCCTCACCGAGATCAACCCGCTGCTGATCACCGGCGACGGCGATGTGCTGGCTCTCGACGCCAAGATGAATTTCGATTCGAACGCTCTCTTCCGGCACAAGGACATCGTCGCGCTGCGCGATCTCGACGAAGAGAACCCGCTCGAGGTGCGGGCGTCGGAGTATCACCTCAACTACATCAAGCTCGACGGCAACATCGCCTGCATGGTCAACGGCGCCGGCCTGGCGATGGCGACCATGGACATCATCAAGCTCTACGGCGGCGAGCCGGCCAACTTCCTGGACGTCGGCGGCTCGGCGAGCCAGGAGGCGGTGAAGAACGCCTTCCAGATCTTGGTCGACGACCCTGCCGTGCGCGCCGTGTTGATCAACATCTTCGGCGGCATCGCGCGCACCGATCGCATCGCCCGGGGTGTCGTTGGCGCCATCGAAGAGTTGGGCGACGTCAGCCTGCCGGTGGTCGTGCGGCTTGAGGGCACCAACGTCGAAGAGGGCCGACGGGTTCTCGCCGAGGCCGACTTCGACTTCCGCGTCGCCACCGACATGGACGACGCAGCCAAGCAAGCGGTCGACGCCGCTGGAGGAACAGCCTGATGGCCATCTGGGTTTCTGACGAGACGCGTCTTCTGGTGCAGGGCATCACCGGCACCGAGGGACAGTTCCACGCCAAGGGCTGCGCCGACTACGGCACCCAGGTGGTGGCCGGCGTCACGCCCGGCAAGGGCGGGCAGACGGTCGACGGCGTACCGGTCTTCGACGGTGTCGCCGAAGCGCGCGCCGAGACGGGCTGCAACGCCACCATGATCTTCGTGCCGCCGCCGTTCGCCGCCGACGCCATCATGGAGGCGGCCGCTGCCGGTGTCGAGCTGATCGTGTGCATCACTGAGGGCATTCCGATCAACGACATGCTGAAGGTCAAGACCTTCCTCGCCGGGCGCGACAGCCGTCTCGTCGGTCCCAACTGCCCGGGAGTCATCACGCCTGGGCAGGCCAAGATCGGCATCATGCCCGGGCATATTCACACTCCGGGATCCATCGGCGTCGTCAGCCGCTCCGGCACCCTGACCTACGAGGCTGTTTGGCAGCTCTCGAACGCCGGTCTCGGCCAGTCGACCTGCGTGGGCATTGGTGGTGATCCGGTCAACGGCACGAACTTCATCGACGTGCTCGAGGCCTTCGTCGGCGATCCCGACACCGAGGGCGTGATCATGATCGGTGAGATCGGCGGCACGGCGGAGGAAGAGGCCGCGGCCTGGATCGCCGAGAACACCGACAAGCCGGTGGTCGGGTTCGTCGCCGGTCGCACCGCGCCACCGGGCCGCCGCATGGGCCATGCCGGTGCCATCGTCGCCGGCGGCAAAGGCGGCGCCGAGGACAAGATGGCCGCCATGCGCGAGCATGGTCTGCACGTCGTCGAATCGCCCGGTGAGATGGGCTCGACGATGGCCAAGGCCCTCGGTCGCGGCTGATCGGGGCAGCGCGGCGGTGGCCTTCGAACGCATCGCCGGTCGCGGCTGGTTGGCGCTGATCGGTGGCGGCGAGTTTAGCTTCGGCGAAACCGAGGCCGCCGACGCCGAATGGCTCGAGCGCGCCGGTGCGGGCGCGCTCGGCTTCGTGCCGGCGGCCAGCGGCTCGGAGGACTACGGCCGTCACCTCGCCGTCTATTTCGACGAGCTCTTCGAGCGCCGGCTCGAGGTCGTGCCGATCTATCGCGGTCGCGACGCGCGTCGCGGCCGCAACGCCGAGCGCCTCGGCGAGGTCGAGCACGTCTACCTCGGCGGTGGCGTCACCGACCACCTGGTGGAGACGGTGGCCGACACGCCCGCGCTCGCGGCGCTTGAGGCACGGCTCGAAGCGGGGGGCACCGTGGTGGCGATCGCCGGAGCCGCCCAGGGGCTCGGAGTGGTGTATCGCAGCCTATTCGGCGGCAAGATTCAGCCCGGCCTAGGCTGGCTGCCGGGAGGCGCGGTGGAGACCAATTTCGATCCGGAGCACGATCGTCGACTGCGCCAGCTCGCCGGCGCCGACGGTGTCTCCTGGGCGGTCGGCATCGCTGCCGGCTCGGCGCTGCTGCTCGGCCCCGACGGTCAGGTCGAGACGATCGGCGACGTGTGGTGGCTCGAAAGCCCGCAGGGCGAGCCGAAGCCGCTGCGGCCGCAGCCGGCACTGCCCGACGACGCGCCGTCTTGAGTCCGCATCGCCTCTCTTCCTTCCCAAGCTCTTTCTCGGCGACTCTCACGGTCGTCCGTCCTGACCGCAGACCTGCGGTCGACCTCAGAACCCTCAACGACGCCGCATCTGCATCGCGTCGTTTTTCAGGAGTCCGTCTCATGAGCCAGACCACGCTCACCATCGTCAAGCCCGACGCGTTCAGCGCCGGCAATGCCGGCAACATCCTCGCCCACCTGCAGAAGGAGGGCTTCGCGCTGCGCGGCGTCAAGATGCTGCGCCTGACCGACGCCCAGGCCCGTGCGTTTTACGAGGTGCATGCCGAGCGCCCGTTCTATGGCGACCTCGTGGCCTTCATGACCAGCGGCCCCGTGCTGGCCGCCGCGCTCGAGCGCGACAACGCGGTGAAGCATCTGCGCGACACCATGGGAGCCACCAACTCGGAAGAGGCGGCCGAGGGCACCCTGCGCAACCTCTACGGCACCGATATCGAGCGCAACGCGGTGCACGGCAGCGACTCGCCCGAGAATGCCGAGAAGGAGGTCGCCTTCTTCTTTGCCCGGTCCGAGCTGCTCGCTGCGAGTTGAGCGCGGCGCCGGACGATCGCGTGACCGCCGTCGACCGCCGCGGCACCGGCCTTGGCCTCCGAATGCGGGACAGCCGCATCGTGCGGGTCGCCGCAGGCAATCTGTGGACAGCCGCTCCGGTGCTCGCCGAACGTGCGCGCCCTTCGGGCGGTCCGGACGGTGAGCCGTGGCGGCTCATGTTCGAGGATCGGGCGGTGGGCGAGGTGTCCCTGAGCGGCACCCTCCACCGTCGCGATCCGCGGGTCTTGGTCATCCTCGTTCACGGTCTCGGCGGCTGCGGTGACAGCTTGTATATCCGCCGAGCAGCGCGCGCTGCGCTGGATCTCGGAGTCTCGGTGCTGCGTCTGTCGCAGCGCGGCGCCGAGCGAGACGGCCGCGACTTTTATCACGGTGGCCTGACCAGCGATCTGAAGCGCGCCCTGACGGCCCCGGAGCTCGCCGAGTTCGACGATGTTGTGGTTCTCGGCTTCTCCCTCGGCGGCCACCAGGCGCTCCGCTGGGCCACCGAGGCCGGAGATCCGCGGCTGCGTGCGGTCGCGGCCGTGTGCTCGCCGCTCGACTTCGAGACCTCTCAGCGCGATTTCGATCGCCCGGTGCGCGCGATCTATCGGCGCTACGTGCTGTCGGCGCTGCGCGACATCTACCTCGCCGTCGCCGCACGACGCCCGGTGCCGGTGGCGCCCGAGCAGGTGGTGGCCTCGCGTACGTTGCGCGAGTGGGACCGTCTCTGCGTCGTGCCGCGCTTCGGTTTCTCGAGCGTCGGGGACTACTATGCTCGCGCCAGCGTCGCACCGCGTCTGCATCGCCTGCGCGTGCCGGCGCTGCTGGTCGCTGCCCGTCATGATCCGATGATCACCGAGCGCGCCGTGCGCCTCGGCCTCCGCTCTGCGCATCCGGAACTGCGCGTCGTGTGGAGTGATCGAGGCGGCCATGTAGGCTTTCCGCCCGATGTCGATTTTGGTCTGGGCGGCCCGCCCGGGCGCGATCCACAGGTGCTGCACTGGCTGCTGTCGCACCTTGGATGACGGCCAGGCTGCTGTCAGGCCATCGCTTCTGACCCTCGTCTGACGCTCTGGAGGCTCTCGATGCCAGCTGTCTCGACCGACGCTTTTTCTT
>JBCBCF010000081.1:0-15805 GCA_038530905.1 Acidobacteriota bacterium | reverse complement strand
TCAGTTAGCAATTGACGCTTTTTTGAAGTTTGGTTGCATCAAAGGCATGGCATAAGTTGGCGACACATGAGCATCCGTTTGTATTTCGATCCAGGGAAGTTAGATTCTCTTTGGAGCGGAGGCGGCGTTTTTCGTCTCTAGACTTGCTCCATGGGAAGGTCGAGCCGAAAGAAGAGAACTCTGTGATGGTTGACTCGCTGGAGTCTGGTCGTTCTACATGGCTACTTATAGACGACTTGATTCACTTGGGTGAGATACCGGATGAACCACCGGGCCTGCCTTGGCGTGAAATTAGACGAAGGTTCAGCCGGCCTGAAGTGGCCGAAGACCTCTTGAAGACGGGTGCTTTAGTCTGTCGTCGCCCAGAGAAGCTACCACGCGAGCTTCGAGAGGCTGTGCAAGGCACTCGCGATCGCATCGAAAAAATTGAAGAGGTAGGTTGGAGTATTGACGCTTGGACTTTCCATCAGTCGCTAAAGAGAGATTCCAGACTTATCGATGATTCAGAGATGCAACGCTCATATGCAGAGCTTGTCGAACTTCGGCATTCGATGGCCGACCGATTCGTCGAAATGTTTGGGCCTCCACCGCCTGCCTATCATGAATTGGAAGGTGAAGAGATCGAGTTGCCGCCGCCTGACCATGATCTAGGCAGCTTAGACGCTGCTCTCAACTCGCGGGTAACTAATAGATTCTTTGATTCGAATGCATTCCTAACAGCGGTCGAGTTGTCAGTGCTGCTCGACCGCGCCTTCGCGTCCCGCGGAGAAGTGCGACTCGGCCAGACGTTTGTTTCTCAGCGCAAGACGAGCCCTTCAGGCGGTGGCCTGCATCCAATCGAACCTTTCATTTTGATCCACAGGGTTCACGGGATCGATGCTGGCCTATATCACTACTCTGCTCGGAATCGCAGCTTGACGAAAGTCTTCTCTGATCAAGAGTCAGTACTGCGCAGTATGGCAGGAGCTCTGGCTGCAGGCCAGGAAATCTTTCAATCAGCGGCAATCGTAATAACTTTTGTCGCGCGCTTCGCGCGCCAGTACTGGAAGTATCGCGACCGTGCACGCGGTTATGCTGTCATGTTGAAGGACGTAGGCCACCTGAGTCAGACAGCTCAACTGGTGGCGACAGCGATGGGATTAGCCACCGCCTACAGCGGGGCTATCGCTGGAGAGATTTTTGAACAGATCACAGGATACAGCGATATCGAGTTCGGACCTCTAGGCGTTCTAGGCTGTGGCCCGGCCGTAAATGGTATCGACGGCTTACGCGAGCCGGAGCGCTCCCCCGTTGACCGTTCATAGCTTGGCCCGCAGGGATCGCGCAGGGGGATGCGCTGATCTAGCTAAGACCATCTCTGTACTGCGCCTGCGCTCTCGTCATGATTACCGCATGCAGGGCGTTGCCATAGCAGTTGTCGAGGCACTCGACCGATGCAAGACCTGAGAGGTCTGAGAAATCTAGACGCTGGCCTACTGCTCCATCGGCGGCCCGGTCCAAAGAGTTCAATGCATATCTGAGAGTTTCGCGGAGCTGAAGTGCGGGTGCAGTCCGGGGGCGGCGAGCCTGTAGCAACTCAACGGCTTCCTTCGCTTTGCCTTCCGCAATCAGGATCTCTGCATCGAGCATTGTGATGTATGCATTCCATACTGTGCTGCTATGGCTCGGCGGATCCCCGATCCAAGAGCGATAGATTCTTGCTTCCCTGAGCCCTTGCTCCGTGCCCAGTCGGATGGCAATTTTTCCAAGGCTGGCTAGGAAAGTAATCGATGAGGTGCCCGGCCGGCGTGATTCAGGATAGACTGAAGCTCGCGCCTGCTCGATTGCCTCAGGCATCCAGGGATACGAACGGGTATGGATATCCTCAACATTTAGTAGTTGAAGGCTAGAGATAGCGAGCGCGCTTTGAAGAAGGTATTGAGACTCCTCGCCGGCACTCAGCAACGATCGCGCAGCAAGCCGATCGAAGCCAAGTTGTGCGTCTTGCAAGGCGCCGCGGTCAAGCGCTATCAATGCCAGCCGAATTGAAATACCTGGATCGTGGTTGAATGCTTCCGTCGCCGGGGGAGCGTTCTCGAATCTCCCTCGAGCGCGATAGAGGTCTAGTTCACTGGTGAGGCGTAGGAGCGGATCGGAAATCAGCCCGATCGTACTCTCAGCTGCCGATAGGTCTTGTAGCGCTAGAGAGCATCGCCCCAGATATTGTAGGGCGAGGTCTCGTTGAGTTGTAATGGTCGCAGTTTCAAGAGCCTTTCGAAAAGCCGCATTGGCGCTAGCGTAGTCGAGGCTATAGACGATATGGGAAAATCCCAAGTTGATGTGAGCAGTGAAAGTCTCTGGATGGAACTGGCTCATCAGCCTCCAGTTCTCAAGTTCATCCTCAGGCGATCCGCGCCAGCGGGCTGCCCAGCCTTTCACATAGAATCGCTCGACGTCAGTTAGCCGACCTTCGTTGGCAAGAGCAAGGTCAACATGCCGGTTGGCGTTTGCCACGTCTTCGAGGCGACTGTAGATGACGATCAACTTCGCATGCGCCATCGCGAAGCTGGGGTCGAGCTCCACTGCTCGCTGAAAGAACGGGAGAGCCTCTTCGCTCTCGCCTTCTTCCATTAGGCCGACGCCGGCCGTGTAGGCCTCGAGGGCTTCGATGTTTGCGGTGGTGACCCTCTCGAGTGGATTCGAGTCTCTTTGAATCTGTGCCGCGCTTTCGCCGAGGTGCGAGCGGACTTCGCGTGTCAGCGTGTCGAGCTTGCCGAGGACGGCGTCTTGGTCTCTCGCTTGCTCTTGGTAGGTGAAGACCGTGGCGTCGGTCGCTGGATCGACGACCTCCGCGGTCAGCAGGTAGCGCGAGCCGACGCTGGCGATGCCGCCGAGGACGAGGCGATGCGCGTTCTCGCGCCGCGCCAGCTCGACGCCGACGTCGCGGTCGATGGCGGTGTCGGGCGCCCGCTCCATTCGACCGAGCGCCTCCCGCACGCCCGACGGCGAGAGCGCCTGGACATGGCGCGACTGCTCGATGCCGACGCGGAAGGCCTGCCGGAGTGTGGCGTCGAAGACCTCCTCCGCCGTCTGGTTCTGGAAGTCGCCGAGCAGGATGCGCACGGTCTCATCTTCGATCGCCACCGTCGTGGGCGGCTCGTCGCGGCGCAAGATCCAGCCGAGGGCGAACGCACCGATCAACAGACCAACAAGGATGGCCAGCACCGTCATCCAGCGCCGCGGCGGGCGCAGATCGAGCATCGTGTCCGACGCCGACATCGCCGAGACCGTCGTGCTCGTCGTCGCCGACAGGTGGTCGTAGCCGCCGGACGCTGGCATCTCGACCAGCCCGGAAGCGATCTGCGGCACCAGCCGGCCGAAGGCCGCTGCGACTTCTTCCGCCGACTGCGGCCGATCCTCGGGATCCTTCTCGAGCAGCCGGTCGACCAGCTCCGACAGCTCTACTGGCACCGCGGCTCGCATCTGGTGCGCTGGCGTCTGCCGATGCAGCATCACCTGCTTGAGCGTCGCCAGCGTGTTGTGCGCCTTGAACGGAGACTGACCGGTCAGCGCCTCGTACAGCATGACGCCGAGGGAGAAGATGTCCGAGCGATGATCGACCGCCTCACCGCCGACGTACTCCGGCGACATCGAGCGGCTGGTGCCGACGAGTTGCCCTTTCCCGGTCAGAATCGGGTCGAGCTCGGCGTCGAGGATCGGCTTAGCGAGGCCGAAATCGAGAATCTTGGCCCGCCCGCGCCTGGCCGTCAGGATGATGTTCTCGGCTTTGAGGTCGCGATGCAGGATGCCGGCGGCGTGCGCTTCCGCCAGGCCCAGGGCGATCTCGTGCCCGAGGCGGGCGACGTGCCCCGGCTCGAGTGGGCCGGTATCGATGAGCCGATCGAGAGTCTGCCCCTCGACGTACTCCATGACGATGCAGTCGGCGTCGCCGTCCTCCAGGATGCCGTAGAGATGGACGATCGCCGGATGATTCAGCTTCGCTGTGGCCCTTGCCTCGCGCTTGAACCGCTCTCGGTTGTCGTCCGAGTCGAGCCGGTCGGGCCGGATGCGCTTGATCGCCACCCAGCGATCGAGGCGGTCGTCGTAGGCCTTGTAGACCTCGCCCATGCCGCCCTGTCCGAGGCGCTCGTGGACCCGATACGGCCCAATCTTCTCGATCATGGCGCGATTATAAAGGCGGTGGCGGGCGCGGAATCCCGCCCTGGAGGCTGAAAAGGGCCGAGATCAGCGAACGCGCGTGCGGCGGCTCGGCCGGTCGGCGGCCAAATCGATGGCGACCTGCACCGGCTCGTCCGAGATTCCGAAAACGAGGCGCTGGGACGAGAGATTCGGATGCTCGATCTCTAGGATGTAGACACCGGGCGCGAGGCTCAGAGAGTCGAGCGTGCGGGCAGATCCGAGGCGTTCGCCGTCCAGCCAGACGGTCGCGTCGGCTGGTGTCAGCTCGAAGGTAACGCGCTGCGGCTCTGTCGGCTGCGGGCGCGGAGGCGGCTGAGGCGCCGGCTCGGGCTCGGCGCGCGGTGTCGGGGCGGGTGGCTGAATGACCACCGGCTGCAGGACGACTGGCGCCTGCCCGCGCGGCTCCACGGCGTCGCGCAGGGATGCATCGAGGCCCTGAGGCGTCGACGACAGGTCGACGGCAGGCGGCGCGTAGGTCACCGGGCCGGTATTGAGCGGATAGCCGCCGAACACGACGTTCGGGTAGATGGCCACGGGGCCTCGGTGCAGCCCGGAGCGACCGAACCCGGCCTCGACGCGCGCGTCCCGAAACCGTCGAGAGTACTCGCCCGGGAGAGCGTTGGCCGCGCTGCCCAGCGGCGTCAGCAGGCGCTCGGCGCCAGCGGCGCGCGGCGGTCGCGGGTTCTCGGCGCGCGGAGGCGCCTGGCTTTCGCTGCGGAATCGGCGCGTGTCCTGGGCGAAGAGAGGAGAGGCAGCGAGCGCCGCAATGGCGACGAAGATCAGCCCGCGGCGGGCGTCGAGTCGAAGGCGCATGAGGTCTCCGGCAGCGGCGGGGATCGACGAAGAAGGCGCGTGGCGATCTCGCCTCCGCGCCCGACGAAAAGGCGAGGTTCAGGACCACGCCACCGTGCATTGTAGCGTGCTGCCGCGGGTGAGAATTCCGCTCCGACTCAGCGCGCGATCGCTGCGCCGAGCAGCTTCTCCGGAATGCCGAAGCCGTCCACCAGGTGCAGCGCCTGCGGTCGGACCTCCCCGCAGAGGGCGGTGACCTGCTCAGTGATCGCCCGACTCTTCGAGCCGTCGATATATCCGTGTTCCAGGAAATGCGTTGCCCCAGCCTCGAGGCGAGCGAGTGCGAAGAGGTCGCACAGCTGCTCGAGCTGCGTGCGCACCGCCGTGTCGTTGGTCGCCGCGATGGCGTCGATGAAGCGCTGAAGCACCACGTGCTCGACGTGGGCTTTCGAGGCCTCCACCAGGTGGTGCTGACATTCGAGCACCGCCTCGTGCGACTCCATCCCACCGTCAAGGAGCTTCTTAAGGCGACTGCCGAGCGTTGTCACCAGATGCTGTTCGCGCCATCGAAACGCCGCGAGGTGGAAGTCGCGCGAACGCAAGTGCTCGCGATCGGTGTTGCGCACGGCCAGCGGGTTCTGCTCGCTCAGCACCGAACCGGCGCGCCGCGCCGCATAGCGGACGAGGCCCAGCACGTTCATGTCGTGGAATTGGCGCCGCAGGTCGGCGAGCAGCGATTTGCCAACGAGCTGAAGCAGCACCATGTTGTCGCCTTCGAAGGTCGTGAAGACGTCCGAGTCGGCTTTGAGCCGAGCGAAGCGATTCTCTGCCAGATAGCCCTGGCCGCCACATGCCTCACGGCCGGTTTGCACCGACTCTGTGGCGTGCCAGGTTGCCCACGCCTTGAGGCCGGCGGCCAGCGCTTCGACCTCGCGTCGATCGTCGGCCTGCATTGACTGCACGTAGCGATCTCTGAGGTCGTGCAGGGCGAAGTGCAGCGCGTAGGTGGTCGCTACCCGCGGCAGGAGCCGACGCTGGTGGGTCGGATAGTCGAGCACGGCGATCTCGGTCTCGCCCGGCGGCCCGAACTGGCGCCGCCGCACGCCATAGCGCACCGCGATCGTGAGCGCAGATTTCGCCACCGACAGCGCGCCGAGGGCGACGCTGACCCTGCCTCCGACCAGCGTGCCGAGAACGGTGAAGAAGCGCTTCGACGGGCTGGCGATGGCGCTCGTGTACTCGCCATCGGCGGACACTTCGGCGAAACGATCGAGCAGAGCGCTGCGCGGCACCCGCACGCGGTCGAGCTCGAGCCAGCCATTGTCGACCCCGTTGAGTCCCATCTTGGGTCCGTCGTCGCCGATCGACACGCCGGGCAGTGGCCGGCCTGCGTCGTCGCGGATCGGCACCACCACCGCGTGCACGCCGTGCGTCTGCCAGGCCTCGGCATCGTCGGGATCGGGCAGCTCGAGCTGAGCGAAGACGGTCGCCCACCGGCCGTGCAGGGCAGCGTTGCCGATGTAGTTCTTGCGCGCGCCGCGATGCGGTGTCGTGACTTCGAATTCGTCGGACGCCGCGAGGAAGCGAGCCGTCGTCTCGAGGTCGGCGACGTTCGAGCCGTGCGACGTCTCGGTCATCGCGAAGCAGCCCGGCATCTCCAGCGAGGCGATCTTCGGCAGGAGCTCGGCGTGGTGGCGTTTCGTCCCCAGGTTGGCGACCGAGCCGCCCCACAGCCCGAATTGAACGCCGAACTTCACCAGCAGGCTGAGATCGAAGAAGGCCAGCGTCTCGAAGGCAGTGATGAAGCCACCGAGATCTCCCGCGCCGCCGTGCTCCGCCGGGAAGCTGAGTCCCCCGAGGCCCTCGTCGGCGAGGATCTGCAGCCACTCCAGGACGCGTTGGCGATATTCAGCGCGCGTTGGTTCCTCGAGGTAGGCGAACTCCGGGCCGGCGAGGATGCTGAGGACGCGGGCGCGAACCTCCGCATGGCGGCCGGCGAGTCGGTCCGTCATCGCGTCGACATCGAAGGTCGGTGCAGGCTCGCGTTCTCGGCGGGCCGGGCGTCGCGAGGCGAGGAGCTGGCGAGCGGCCTCGGTGCCGCCGACGCCGAGAGCATCCTGCAGTCGTTCGAGCGCTCGCCGTTCGGGGCGAGAGATGCGGTGGTCGGCCTGAGCGATCTCCAGCCCGAGGCCCGAGAGATCCAGGCGCTCGGCGGTGTCGAGGTCCTTCGACGCTACCCGCACGCGGCGCAGCATGCGCTGCAGCTCGACCGCGCTCGGTGGCTGCTCCGGATCGAGCCATGGCGCCACCAGGCCCTGGCAGTGTGGGTCGAGGTCGGGGCAGATCTGCGACGCTTCCTCGACGCTCAGGTCGCCATCGGACCAGGCGACATAGAGCATCGGCAAATACGGCAGGAGATTGGGCGTGTCGAGCGGCGGGCGATCCTGCGGCGATCGGGTCGGCGAACTCTCGGACGGCTGGCTCGGCGAGTCGGTCATCGCGTTCCTCCGCGGCGGTGGACGTCGTCTGGGGCTGCATCGCGTGTCGACCGATCGAGGTCGGCAGGGCGCGCGCGATCCGTCTCGGCGGATCAACCGTAGAATACGCGGCATGCTCGCGTTCGTCCTATCGTTCTCGAAGTCGCCGCGCCGGGCCGGCATCTCTTCTCTGGGCCAAGGCCTGCGTCAGATCGCCGTCGCTTCGTGCGCCGTCCTGCTGCTTGGCGCCTGCGGCGGCGAGGCTGTCGCGCCGGCAGACCTTGTCGGCACCTGGCGCGCGGTGCTCGCCTCGCCCGGGGGAGAGCTACCCTTCCCATTGCTCATCGACGACACCTCTGGTGGCCTGCGCGCCGTGGCGGTCAATGGTGGCGAAGAAGCGCCGTTCACCGCCGTCGCTCTCGACGGTCGGCGTGTCGTGCTCGCCATCGACTGGTACGACGCGACCATCGAAGCCGAGCTCGTCGACGGTGACCGGCTCGAAGGTCGCTGGACGCGGGCGTCGGCTGGCGGCACGACCTCGAGTCTGCCGTTCACGGCGACGCGCGGCTCCGCGCCGCGGTTCCTGCCGCTCGACGCGCCCGAAGCCGGACTCGAGCCAGGCGCCGGTGAGGCCGTGCCCAAGATCGACGGCGCCTGGGCCGTCGAATTCACCGACGAGGACGGCACCGAGGTCGCGCGCGGTGAGATGCGTCAGCAGGGCAACGAGGTGCGGGGGACCTTTCTCACGCCGACCGGTGACTATCGCTTTCTCGCCGGAACGTATGAGCGCGGCGCACTGCGCCTGTCGACCTTCGACGGCTCGCACGCTTTTCTCTTTCATGCCCGCGCGCAGCCCGACGGCTCGCTCGTCGGCGATTTTTGGTCGCGCGACACCTACCACGCCACCTGGACGGCGCGTCGCCTGGCGGACGGTGAGGAGATCTTGCCCGACGCCTGGCAGCAGGTCGGTCTGACGAACGACGCCGGGCGTTTCACGTTCGAGTTTCCCGATCTCGACGGCCGGCGGGTCTCGCTCGACGATCCGGCCTTCGACGACAAGGTCGTGTTGGTGAATCTCTTCGGCTCGTGGTGCCCGAACTGCAACGATGAGGCGCCGCTGCTCGCCGCCTGGCATCGCCGATACCGCGATCAAGGGCTCGAGGTCGTTGGGCTGGCGTACGAGTTCTCCGGCGATCCAGAACGGGATCGTCAGCAGGTCGAGCGCTTCGCTGAGCGGCATGCGATCAGCTATCCGCTTCTGCTGGCCGGCACCAGCGACAAGACCGAAGCGGCGGCGACTCTGCCCGACCTCGACAAGGTGTTGGCCTACCCGACGACCATCTTCGTGGGACGCGACGGCCGGGTGCACCGGATCCACTCGGGATTCGCCGGGCCAGGCACCGGGCGCCACCACGCCGAGCTGGTCGAAGAGCTCGAATCAACGATCCGCGAGCTGCTCGCCGCGCCTGTCTGAGCCACACGCGCCGGGCGTTGATACGCTCGGCGACCGGGCCGTGCGGTCGTCCCGACCTCACGGCCATCGTCTCCACGCTCTCGTTTTCGGAGGTCGCCGCCATGCCCGAAGCCTGGATTCTCGACGCCGTCCGCACGCCGCGAGGGCGCGGCAAAAAAGAGAAAGGTGCCCTCTCCTCGGTGCATCCGCAGGAGCTGATGGCGCAGACGCTGCAGCAGCTTGACAAGCGCGGCGACTTCGATCCCGCCGCGGTCGACGACGTGGTGCTCGGTTGCGTTTCGCAGGCCGGCGAGCAGGGCGCCAACATCGCGCGCAACAGTGTGCTTGCCGCCGACTGGCCGATCGGCGTCACCGGCGTCACCCTCAATCGCTTTTGTGGCTCAGGCCTGCAGGCGGTCAACTTCGCGTCGATGGGCGTCGCCAGCGGCCACCAGCGCCTTGTGGTCGGCGGCGGCGTCGAGTCGATGTCGCGTGTGCCGATGATGTCCGACGGCGCCGGCATCGACGGCGGCAATCTCCACCTGCGCGAGAAGGTGCACCAGGTGGCGCAGGGCATCAGCGCCGATCTGATCGCCACTCTCGAAGGCTTCTCCCGCGACGACGTCGACGCCTACGCGCTCGAGTCGCAGACCCGGGCGGAGCGGGCGCAGGCCGAGGGCCGCTTCGATCGCAGCCTATTCGCGGTACAACACCCCACGAACGGCGACATCGTGCTCGAGCGCGACGAGCATCCGCGCCACGGTTCGACCCTCGAGGGGCTGGCGCAACTCGATCCGGCGTTCGTCAAATGGGGCGCCACGCCGGTTGACGGACCCGGCTCGAAGACCTCCGACCAGATCGCCCTCGAGCGCTATCCCGAGGCGACCGAGATCCACCATGTGCACACCGCCGGCAATTCAAGCGGCATCGTGGACGGCGCGGCGGCCGTCTTGCTCGCCGGATCCGACTTCGCCGAGGCCCACGGCCTCGCGCCGCGTGCGCGCATCGTCGCCACCGCCACGGCTGGCGCCGAGCCGCTCATCATGCTGACGGCGCCGACTCCGGCGTCGCAGAAGGCGCTCGACGCGGCAGGCCTACAGGCCTCCGACATCGATCTATGGGAGATCAACGAGGCCTTCGCCGCGGTGCCGCTCCAAACGATCCGCAACCTCGGTCTCGATCCTGAGCGGGTGAACGTCAACGGTGGCGCCATTGCCCTCGGTCATCCGCTGGGCGCAACCGGTGCGGTGCTCCTCGGCACGTTGCTCGATGAGCTGGAACGGCAGGATCTCTCGACGGGTCTCGTCACCCTGTGCATCGGTGGCGGCATGGGCATCGCCACGATCATTGAGCGCGTTTGAGGTGGCATCGGAAGCGACGTTGAGTCGCGCGGCGGACGGTGCCTCGGTCCAAGGCTCGATCGGCATCCGGCGCGAGGACAAAAGCATCTGGGAGCGGCGCGTGCCGCTTGTCCCCGCCGATCTCGGCTGGCTGCGTCGCGAGCACGGGATCGAGGCACTGGTGGAGCGATCCGAGCGACGCGTGTATGTCGACGCCGCCTACGCCGACGCCGGTGCGCGCCTGGTCGAAGTCGGCGCGCTGGCCGAGGCCGACGCCATTTTCGCGGTCAAAGAGGTGCCGCGCGATCTCCTGGTGCCCGAGCGGATCTACGCCTTTTTTGCTCATGTCATCAAAGGTCAGCCGTACAACATGCCGCTTCTGCGCACGCTGCTCGATCGACGGATCACGCTGATCGACTATGAGCGCATCGCCGACGGCCACGGCCACCGGCTGGTCAAATTTGGCGTCGAAGCGGGTCAGGCGGGCATGCTCGACGGCCTCTGGGCCCTCGGGCGGCGCCTGCAGCTCGAAGGGCGCGAAACACCTCTCCTCGAGCTGCGCCAGGCGCATCGCTACGAAGGGGTCGACGAGGCGAAGGCCGTGCTCAGGGCGCTCGCGCTGCGCATTGCCGAGCGTGGTCTCGATCCCGGCGACGGGCCGCTCGTCGTCGGCTTCACCGGGCGCGGCAGCGTCAGCCAGGGAGCCCAGGAAATCTTCGATCTGTTGCCGCACGAGGTCGTTGAGCCCGAACGCCTGGCCGAGGTCGCGGCAGAGCCAGCGCGCGATCGCTTGATCAAGGTCGTGTTCGACAAACGCCACCTAGCGATGCCGATCGATCCCGCCAAACGCTTCGTCGAGGTCGAGTACCACCACCACCCCGAGCGCTATCGCGGCCGCCTGCACGACTTCTTGCCGTTCGTCCATACGCTGGTCAACGGCATCTATTGGACCGAGGACTATCCGCGCTTCGTCTCCCGCGAGGCGGTGCGCACGCTGTGGGCGCGCTCAGAGCGGCGGCTGCGGCTGGTGGTCGACATCACCTGCGATATCGACGGCGCGATCGAGCTCACGCACCGTGCGACACAACCCGACGATCCGGTCTATGTCTTCGATCCGGAGCGTGATGTGTTCCTCGACGGCGCCGAGGCCGACGGCGTGGCTGTGCTGGCGGTCGACAACCTGCCGTGTGAGCTGCCGCGCGACGCGTCGGACCATTTCTCGGAGGCGCTGCGCGACTTCGTGCCGGCGATCGCCACGGCCGACATCGAGAAGCCGCTGGGCCGGCTCGATTTACCGCCGGAGGTCGAGCGCGCGGTGGTCACGCACCGCGGCAAGCTGACGCTCGACTATCGGTATCTGGAAAAGGATCTCGCGGCGGCGGGCGTCTAAACCGACCGATCAGGTCGAGGTCAGGCGCCGATGAAGAGACGCCGGCTCGAGATAGTCGAGAACCACTTCGAGTCCGAGCTGCAGGCGATCGCCATCGCTCAGCAGCGCCTTCGACTTGGGCGCCAGCCGCTGACCGTTCAGATGGGAACCGTTGGTCGATCCGTGGTCGGTATACCGCGTCGAGCCGTCCGCCTCGGGCACCAGGTAGCCGTGAACCTTCGACAGCGATTCCACCGTCATGGAAATGTCATTGCTGCTCGATCGGCCGATGGCGATCAAATGCGCGAACGGTTTGCCCGGCCGCTTGCAGACGAACGCAACGCGGCTGAGATAGCGGATGATGCCGCCACCTGAGACCATCATCGTGAGCAGCTGAACTCCCGACTCGCCCGGCGCGTCGTCGCTCGCCACCGCTTCGTCGGGCAGCTGCACGATCAGCGCTGGGCGCGGATAGGCGAGAACGAAGCGCTCGAGCGAGAGGGTCTCGGCCGCTTTGCGCAGCTCGGTGTACTTCACCCATCCCTGGTCGTCGGCTTCGGATGGATACCAGGAGGTCGAGTCGTGCATTGGGGCAGGGGGCTCAGTTGGCGGACGAAATCGGCGGAAACGAAGCGTTCTGCAAGACAAAGGTCACGATAGCAGCGCGGTCCGGGCGGTACAATCCAGAGCCATGTCGCCTGTCGATTCGGCCGCCGCCCAACGCAAGATTGCTTTGACGCGCCTCGTGCTCGCCTTGGCGGTGGGCGCGCTCGTGGCGACGCTCCTGACCTTCGCCTGGTCGGGCGACGCCTCGCCGGGCGACGCTTTGCCGGGATCTGCGTCGGGCGACATCGCCGCCGAGGCCGCAAGGTCGGATGCGTCGATCCGGGCGCACGATGTCGCGTTGCGCCTGCGGCCTCCCCTTGAGATCGATCCGCTGGCTCCTGCGTCCGCAGGGGGTCTTCGCTCGCTCGATCGCGCCCTGGCGCGTCTCGCCACGCACCGTCGGATGCTGATGATTGCCGCCCACCCGGACGACGAGGACACGGCGCTGCTGGCGCGCGTTGCGCGAGGCGAGGGTGGCGAGGCCGCTTATCTCTCCCTGTCGCGAGGCGACGGTGGCCAGAATCTCATCGGTCCCGAGACCGGCATCTCTCTCGGCCTGCTGCGCTCGCGCGAGCTGGAGGCGGCGCGGCGGGTCGACGGCGCCCGCCAGTATTTCGCCCGTGCGTACGACTTCGGCTTCACACGATCGCTGGAGGAAACGTTGCGTCGCTGGCCGCGCGAGGTGCTGCTGGAGGACACCGCCCGGGTGGTCCGGCGGTTTGCCCCGCAGGTCATCGTGTCGGTCTTTCCGCCGACCCCGCAGGCAGGCCACGGCCATCATCAGGCGGCAGCGGTGATCGCCGACGATGTGGTTCGCATCGCCCGTCAGCCGGACGACGCCTTCCCCGAGCTGACCGCCGCCGGCTGGGGCCCGTGGCGGGTCGACGCTCTCTACCGTTCGGCGTGGTTTTCGCCGGAAGCGGCCGATGTCTCGGTCGATCTCGGCGTGATCGAGCCGTTCACCGGCCGCTCCCTGCTGCAGATCGCGCTCGCCAGCCGCAGTCAGCATCGCTGTCAGGACATGGGCCAGGTGCAATACCCGGGGGAGGCGCGCGGCCGCTACACGCGGGTCGTTGTGCCGCCAGGAGCCGAGGCGATCGACGACGACATCTTCGCCGGCATCGACACGAGTCTGCCGGCGCTCTCCGAGTCCATCGCCGATCCGGAGTTGCGCAGCGCGGTCGCCCTCGAGCTTGCGGCCGTCGAGCGTCTGGCGATCGATGCCCGGGCCACGCTCGCGCCGAGTGCGGTCGGGCGCGTCGTCGAGCCGCTCGCCGAGATCGTCCGGCGCCTCGACGCGGCGCTCCGGCGGCTCGAGGCGGGCGGGGAGCCAGGCAGAACCCAAGCCTGGCGTCTGATCGACGAGAAGCGCCAGATCGCCTCGGAGGCGCTGGCGACCGCCGCGAAGGTAGTCGTCGATGCCACGGTTGCCGGCGCCGGCAATGGCGAGAGTGGCGACGTCGATGGCGCGATCACGCCCGGCGAGTCGGTCACCGTGCGCACGGACGTTTGGATCGCGGGCGATCGAACGCCCGAGGCACTCGAGCTGCGCTTCGTCGGCGACGGCTGGCGTCAACTCTCGCAGGAGCCGGCGACCGAGCGCCGACGTCGGTTTGACACCCAGGTCGACGACGCGCGTCACACGCGCCTGGTGGTCGAGCGTCCTCCCTCATTGCCGTATTTCCTCGCCGAGCCACTCGGCTCGGACCCGCGATCTCCTGACCTTTTCTCCTGGCGAGGCGTTCCCGAGTCGGTGCGCGGTTTGCCGTTCGGGGCGCCGTCTCTTGAGCTCGTCGCCCGGCTGCGCGTCGCCGATGCGCCGATCGAGCTGCGTCGCGAGGTCGTCGTGCGCCGCCGCGATCAGGCGCTTGGCGAGGTTCGCCGGCCGCTGCGGGTGGTGCCACCGATCGAGCTCCGGCTCGAGCCCGAGCTGGTGGTCTGGCCGGCGGATCGTCGAGAGACGAGGTATGTCACGACCGTTCGGTCCAACGCCCCCTATCCCGTCTGCGGCGAGCTGGAGGTCGAGGTCCCGGAGGGGTTCGGCGCCATCGCGTCCCGTGAGGCGTCACGACACTGCCTCGAACCGGGCGCCGTCGTCTCCATTCCGCTGCGTCTCGAACGCCGACGAGCGGCGAGCCCGGGGCGCCTGAACGACGAGACGCTCGATCAGCTCGAGGTCGCCTTCCGCGTCGAGGACGACCTGCTCTCGACCGCCTATCCGATCATCGACTACGAGCACGTGCGGCCGGTGCCGTCCGCCGTGGCCGCGCGCTCGCAGATCCAGGCGGTGGACCTCGAGCTCCCGAGGCTCGAACGCGTCGGTTGGGTCCGCGGCGCCTCCGATGACCTTCCGGAGCGCCTGCGAGCGGTCGGCTTGCCGATCGAAGTGATCGATGTCGCCGCGCTTGAAAGCGCCGACCTGGATGCCTTCGAAGTGATCGTTGTTGGCAGCCGAGCCTATGAAGTGCAGCCGGCGCTGGTGGTGGCGAACGAACGTCTGCTCGACTTCGCCCGCCGCGGCGGTCTCCTCCTGCTCCTGTACCAGCAATACCAATTCGCCAACGGGGGCTTTGCGCCCGACGCGTTCACGATCGCGCGACCCCACGATCGCGTGACGGATGAGACGGCGCGGATCCGGGCCCTCGTTCCCGAGCATCCGATCTTCCGCCGGCCGAATCCAATCGGCCCGGCGGATTGGCGCGGCTGGGTGCAGGAGCGCGGTCTGTACTTCGCGCACACTTGGGGCGAGACGTTCACGCCGCTGCTTGCCGCGGCCGACGCGGGCGATGAGCCGAAGCGAGGCGGTCTGCTGGTGGCGCCGCTCGGCGAAGGCCACTACCTCTATACCGGCCTCGCGTTCCATCGCCAGATCCCGGCCGGCGTTCCAGGGGCCTATCGACTCTTCGCCAACCTGCTGGCGCTCGGCGAGCGCGGGGAATCTTCACTCCCGGACTGACGTTCCGACTCGAGCCACCCTCCTCCGGTGTCCGCCAGCCCCTCCTTCAGATCTGCCGACCGGCCGTCGGCCGGAGAGTCCTTGATGCGCGCTCGCTCCATCGCCGTCCTGCTGCTTGCCGTCGCCTCGTCGTCGATCGTTCTCGGCTGTGGCGACGGTCGCACGCCGCTGACGATCTACTCGCCGCACGGCCGGGATCTCTTGAGTCTCTTCGAGGAGCGGTTCGAGGCCGAACGGCCCGAGATCGACGTGCGCTGGCTCGATATGGGCTCGCAGGAAGTCTTCGATCGCATTCGCTCCGAACGTGCCAACCCGCAGGCCGATGTCTGGTTCGGCGGCCCGGCGACGATCTTCGCGCGCGGGGTCGACGAAGGCTTGCTCGAGCCGTTCCGCCCGAGCTGGGCGGAGACGGTATCCAGCGGTCATCCCGAGGATCTCTACTTCAGTCTCTACCGCACGCCGCCGATCCTGGTCTACAACTCGGACGCGGTGGCGGAGGCGGAGGCGCCCCGCGACTGGGACGATCTGCTCGATCCGCGCTGGGACGATCAGGTGTTGATCCGCGATCCCCTGGCGAGCGGCACCATGCGGACGATCTTCGGCATGATCCTGGCGCGCTCGGTGGCCGACTCC
>JBCBCF010000080.1:0-15829 GCA_038530905.1 Acidobacteriota bacterium | reverse complement strand
CGCCTGGCGGTGCTCGTCGGCGAGGCACCGTCGGCGGTCGAGGGCGAGCTAGCCTCTCTCGCGCCGCGACCTCTCGCCGACGAGCTGGTGCCTGCCGGACTGCCGTCGGAGCTGCTGCTGCGCCGGCCGGACCTGCGTGCGGCCGAGCGGCAGCTGGCCGCGGCGAGTGCCGAGATCGGGGTTGCGGTGGCCCGCCGCTTTCCCCGGGTGACGCTCGGTGGAGCCGGCGGCTGGGCGGGCCGGGGCTTCGGTGATCTCTTCGCCGCGGCGAGCGGGACCTGGAACCTTGGTGTCGCGGTGTCGTGGCCGATCTTTCAGGGCGGCCGCCTGCGCGCCGGTGTCCACGCGGCCGAGGCGCGCCACGCCGCGGCGGAGGCGGCCTATCGTTTGGCCGTGTTGCGCGCTCTCGAGGACGTGGAGACATCCCTGGTCGCGTACGGCGAGAGCCAGGTGGCGCGACGTGAGCGACGCACCGCGGCCCATGCGGCGGAGCACGCCGCGCGTCTCGCCCGTCGGCTCTATGCTGACGGACTGGCCGACTTCGAAACGCTGTTTGCCGCCGAACGGGAGGCAGCGGAGGCTCAGGAGGGTCTGGCGACCGTGGAAACGACCGTCGGCGTGCGCTTGGTGGGTCTGTACAAGGCGCTCGGCGGCGGCTGGCAGGTGTTCGAGCCGCTCGCCAGCGCAAGCGCTCCCGGGAGTGCCGGGGCCGAGCTCATGGCCGATTGACGCTCAGCCCTCGGCAGCGTCGTCGTTCGGATCTGATTCGTCGTCGGCCGCCCGGTCGCCGTCCAGCAGATCGCCGAGATGCTCCGCGAGCCGCTCGACGCGGCGGCGAATGTCCTCGCGTTCCTCCCGCCACGTCGCCTCGTCGGCGGGCTCGACGGGGCGCGAACCGCCGTCGAGTTCGAGCTCTTCGAGCCGCGAGGTCAGCTCCTCGGTGCGCTGCTCGGCCAGGCGTGCCCGCTCGGTAAGCCCAGCTTCGCGTTCCGTCACCGCTGCGTGATCGTCGCGCACGCCGGCAAGTTCGTCACGCAGCGCGTCGTGTTCCTCGCGCAGAGTCTCGAACTCTTGCTCGAGGGCTTGGTGGGCCTCTCGCGTCTCGTTGAGCCGATGCTCGAGTGTTGCCACTTCCTCCCGCAGCGTGATCGTTTCAGCGCGCTGCTGGCCGAGCGCCTCGACCGCTCGGTCGACCGCCCGCTCGAGTTCGTCGAGCCAGACGGGGTCGCTCACATGTCCCCCTCGCCGCTGGCGAAGTGCGCCTCGAGGCGAGACGAGAGAGCTTGGTGGGCATCGTTGACCTCGTCTTGGGTCAGGGAGCGATCCTCAGCGGCGTAGCGGAAGCCGATCGTCGTCGCCACGGAGCCGGCCGGCACGCCGTCGCCGCGATAGCGATCGCGCAGCTCGAAGCTCACCAGATGCGGCACGTCGGCGGCATCGATCTCTCGGGCGATGTCGGCGTACGCGACGTCGAGGGGATGGGTCAGCGTCGTGTCGGCCTCGATGCCCGGGAAGCGTGAAGGAGCCGTCGTCTCGAGCGCGCGCTCGCCGGTCGGGAGAGCGTCGAGCAGGATCTCGGCGCCAAACAGCGCCACCGCCGCGTCCGGCTCGTCGAGCTGGCCGGCGACGCCGATCACCATCGCCCGCTCGTCGATGTCGCCTCCGCGCAGGATCAGCTCTGCGCCGGTGCCCGGGACCATGCGTCGCACGTCGGCCGGCCGCCAGCCGACCTCCGCGCCGAGGGTGTCGAAGAGCGTTTCGAGGACGCCCTTGAGGTCGAAGAAGTCGAGCGACGCGTCGTCGCGACCGCCGCGCTGCCATGGCGTGTCGACGTCGCCGCCGAGAACCACCGCCAGCGCCTCGCGCTCTGCGCCCGGCGGCCGGTCGAACGCCGAGGTGCGGCCGCGACCGTCGATCGGCCGCTGGTTGGGCACGCCGACCGGTGGCGGTGTGCCGTCCCCGTCGTCGGCGGCGAAGACGTGGCCGATCTCGAAGAGTCGCACGGCGGGCGCGCCGTGGCGCAGATTGTGGTCGGCGGCGACCGCCAGCGGCGCCAGGATCGAGCGCCGGAGCACCGCGTAGCGATCTGACAGCGGATTGGCCAAAGCCAGCGGCTCGCGATCGATCAGGGCCGGAAAGGCGGCATCCCGTTCGCGGTCGAGAAAGGCGTAGTTGATCGCTTCGGCGAGGCCGGTGGCAGCCAGCGCGTCCTGGGTCAGCCGGCGACGGCGATGCGCCGGGCTCGGGATGGCGTCGAGGCCCGCGATCGCAGGCAGCGTCGCTTCGATGGCGTCGAATCCGACCGCCTGCAGCACTTCCTCGTACACGTCCTGAGCGTGCGCGGAGGCGAAGTCGTACCAGCGCCATGAGGGAACCGTCACCCGCCAGCGTTCCGTGTGCGAGGCACCTCCCAAGCCGTCGATCACGTCGTCGTCGAGGCGCTCGAGTCCAAAGCCGAGGCCCGCGAGGATCGCTTCGATCTGCTCGGCGGCCAGCTCGATACCGCCGAAGCGGCAGAGCTTCTCGAGGTCGAGCTCGACCTGCGGCGGCCAGGCGTCGTCAAGATCGGTCGCCTGCAGCTCGCCCTGCAGCACCTGCCCGCCGGCCAGCTCGACGATCAGCGCCGCCGCTCGCCGTGCCGCCCAGGTGCAGGCCAGCGGGTCGGCGCCGCGCTCGAAGCGGTGGCTGGCGTCCGTGTGCAGGCCGAAGCGCCCAGCGCAGCGACGCACGAGCGAGCGCGAGAAATGCGCCGCTTCAAGAACGACATCGACAGTGTCGGGACCGACCTCGGTGTCGGTCCCGCCCATGACGCCGGCTAGACCGACGGCGCGCTCGTCGTCCGCGATGACCAAGATCTCCGGGTCGAGAGTCCTGGTCTCGCCGTCGAGGGTGACTACCGTCTCACCGTCTTCCGCGCGGCGCACGCGCAGTAGCGGTGGACCGTCCTCGGCGCCGACCAGTCGACGAAGGTCGTAGGCATGGAGCGGCTGCCCGGTCTCCCAGAGCACGTAGTTGGTGACGTCGACGACGTTGTTGATCGTCCGGACGCCAACCGCGTCGAGACGCTCCACGAGCCACTCCGGGCTCGGGCCGACGCGCACACCGCGGATCACCGTGGCGGTGAAGCTCGGACAGTCGGCATGATCGTCGACCCTGATCGCCGCAGCCTCGTCGGCTGCCTCCAGGGCCTCGTTGAACGTGCCGTTGGGCGTCCTCAGCTCGCGGCCCAAGGCCACCGCCAGCTCGCGCGCCAGGCCGTGGTGACACATGCAGTCGGGCCGGTTGGTGGTCACATCGACATCGAAAACGACGTCGTCGCCGCGCGGCTCGACCGCGTCGACCGCGTGCCCCATGTCGGTCAGCCGGCCGGCGACCTCTTCAGCGTCCGGCAGGTCGACGTAGTCGGCGAGCCATTCCCTCGAAAAAAGCATCAGCGGCGCACCTGGCGCAGGAGACGCTCGTCATTCTCGAACAGCAGGCGGATATTCGGAATGTTGTAGCGATTCATCGCGACGCGGTCGATGCCGAGGCCGAAGGCGTAGCCGCTGTAGCGGTCGGGATCGATGCCACACTCGGCGAGGACGCGGGGATCGACCATGCCGCAGCCGAGAATCTCCATCCAGCCGGTCATCGAGCACACGGCGCACCCCGAGCCGGTGCAGGGCCCGCAGGTGATGTCGACCTCGGCCGACGGCTCGGTGAAGGGGAAGTAGCTCGGCCGCAGCCGGATCTCTGTGCTCGGTCCGAACAGGCGCTTGAGGAAGGCCTCAAGCGTCCCTTTGAGATCGCCTAAGGACAGACCTTCACCGATCGCCAGGCCTTCGACCTGGTGAAACATCGGCGAGTGGCGCAGCGTGTTGTCGTTGCGATACACGCGACCCGGGCAGATGACGCGGATCGGCGGCTCGGCGCGCGCCAGCATCGTGCGGATCTGCACCGGTGAGGTGTGCGTGCGCAGCAGGCGGCCGTCCTCGAGGAAGAGCGTGTCCTGCGTATCGCGGGCCGGGTGGTCGGGCGGGAAGTTGAGCGCCTCGAAATTGAAGTAGTCGCTCTCGGCTTCCGGACCTTCGGCGACGCTGTAGCCCAGCTCGAGGAAGATCTCCTCGATCTCGCGTGCGACGCGGGTGACCGGATGCAGCGTGCCGGTCGACGGTCGGCGTCCGGGCAGCGTCACGTCGACGGCGGCGGCGGCCTGAGCCTCGGCTCGCTCGCGCTCCTCGAGCTCGGCGTCGAGGGCGGCGAGACGCTCTTCGACCTGTGTCTTGAGGCGGTTGACACCCTGACCCCAGGCCGGTCGGTCGGCCGGCTCAAGGTCCTTCATGCGCCCCATCAGGGGGCGCAGAACACCGCGTTTGCGGCCGACCCAGCTCACCCGTAGCGCGTCGACTGCGGCGCGATCGCCGGCGGCGCGGCTCGCCTCGTCATCGAAGCGAGCCGCGAGCTGGGTCAGCTCGTCGAGCGTGCTCGCCACGCGGTCAGGCCTCGAGAGCCTGCTTCGCGGTGTCCGCCAGGCGCGCGAACGCCCGCGGCTCGTGGACGGCGAGATCGGCGAGGATCTTGCGGTCGATGCGGCTCTCGGCCCGCTTCAGGCCGGCCATGAAGCGGCTGTAGGACAGACCGTGCTGGCGCGCAGCCGCATTGATGCGGGTGATCCACAGGCGGCGGAACTGGCGCTTGCGCTGGCGACGATCGCGGTAGGAGTAGGCGAGCGCGCGATCGACCGCCTGCTTGGCGATGCGGTACGCCTTGGAGCGAACGCCCCAATAGCCCTTGGCCAGCTTCAGGATGCGCTTGCGCTTGGCGGCGCGTTTCGGACCACGTTTGACTCTCGGCATGAGGAACCTCGTTGGGTTTGGGCGCCGGCGCCATCAGCGCCAGCGGAACCGCGTCGGACAGGTTGACCCGACGTCGGCTCGTCATCGTTGGGTGCGGCGCGAGCCGCGGGATCAGTGGTGCAGGAGCTGCTTGATCGTCTTCTCGAAGCCCGGCGCGACCAGGGCGCTCTTGCGCAGCTTGCGCTTCCGCTTCTGGCTCTTCTTGGTCAGGATGTGGCTGGTCTCGGAGTGGTGGCGCAGAACCTTGCCGGTGGCGCTCACCTTGAAGCGCTTGGCCGCTCCTTTGTGGGTCTTCTGCTTGGGCATGTCGTCTCCTGGTGGTCTGCTGGCGGCCGCCGAGGCCGCTGGGGATGCGACTCTAGCGGGTCGCGGGAAAGCTTGTCAGTGAGAGCGTCCTTCAGCGGCGGCTGGCTCGAGCTCGGCCGCCGAGGGCGGCTCGGGTTGCAGCATGTCCGAGCGATCGGCGATCGCGGTGGACAGGCGCTCGACGACCTCGTCGAGCGGCATCGCGCCGACCTCTTCGCCGTTGCGCAGGCGCAGGTTGACTGCTCGGGCCTCGGCCTCCCGTGCTCCGACGACGAGCATGAAAGGGATCTTCTGGAGCTGCGCCTCGCGGATCTTGTAGCCGAGCTTCTCGCCGCGTGTGTCGACCTCGCTGCGCACGCCGCCGGCCCGCAGCGCCGAGCCGACCTCGTGCGCATAGTCGAGAAATTTCTCTGAGACCGGCAGCACGATCGTCTGCAATGGCGCCAGCCACGGCGGAAACGCGCCGGCCGTGTGCTCGATCAGAATGCCGAAGAAGCGCTCGAGCGATCCGAGCATCGCACGGTGGATCAGCACCGGGCGATGGGTCGCGCCGTCGACGCCGATATAGCCGAGATCGAAGCGGTCCGGAAGCTGGTAGTCGAGCTGGACCGTGCCCAGCTGCCAGGAGCGACCGAGGGTGTCGCGCACCTTGAAGTCGATCTTCGGACCGTAGAAGGCGCCATCGCCCTCGTTGACCGCGTAGTCGATGCCGCGCTGCTCGAGGGCGGAGCGCAGCGCGCTTTCGGCGTGATCCCAGGTCGCGTCGTCGCCGATGCGCTTCTCGGGCCGGGTCGACAGCTCGATCATCACGTCGTCGAAGCCGAACGTCGTGTAGACGCGCTGGATCATGTCGATGACGGTGAGCACCTCACTCTCGATCTGCTCTTCGGTGCAGAAGATGTGCCCATCGTCCTGGCAGAAGGTGCGCACTCGCGTGAGGCCGGTGAGCGCGCCCGAGCGCTCGTTGCGATGCAGGCGGCCGAAGTCGGCGTAGCGCACGGGCAGATCGCGGTACGAGCGCAGGCGCGTGCCGTAGATCAGGCAGTGCGAGGGACAGTTCATCGGCTTCACCGCGTACTGCCGGTCCTCGACCTCGGTGAAGAACATGTCGTCACGGTAGTTGGCCCAGTGACCCGAGGTCTTCCACATCTCGACGTCGAGAATCTGCGGCGTGATGACCTCTTCGTAGCCGAACTCGAGGTAGAGCTCGCGGACGAAGTTGGACAGCTCGCGGTAGACCGTGGCGCCCTTCGGATGGAAGAACGGGCTGCCCGGCGCCTCAGGGTGCATGCTGAACAGATCCAGCTCGGGGCCGAGCCGGCGGTGATCGCGCGCTCGCGCCTCAGCGATGCGGTGCTCGTACGCGGCCAGCTCGTCCTTGGTGGCGAACGCGGTGCCGTAGATCCGCTGCAGCGCCTCGTTGCTTTCGTCGCCTCGGTAGTAGACGCCCGAGGTCTCAAGCAGCTTGATCGCGCCGATCTGCTTGGTCGTTTGCGCGTGAGGACCGCGGCAAAGGTCGAGGAACTCGCCGTGTCGATAGAGGGTGATCGTTTCGCCCGCTGGAATGTCGCGCAGGCGATCGAGCTTCAGCTCGGCACCGCGTTCGCGGAAGATGCGCTCGGCCTCGTCGCGTGTCACCTCGATTCGCTCGAAGGGCGCCTTCTCCTTGACGATGCGGCGCATCATCGCTTCGATCTTCTCGAGATCCTCCGGCGTGAACGGGCGAGCGAAGCGGAAGTCGTATTGAAACTTCTCGGAGTGATCCTGGCGCCCGGCGTCGATTTCGGTGCCTGGCCAGAGTCGCTGCACGGCGTCGGCAAGCACATGCTCGGCGCTGTGGCGGATGAAGTCGCCGGCCTCCGAATCGCGTGTCGTGAACAGGCGAAAGGCTCCGCCCTCGCCGATCGGCGTGCGCAGATCGAGCGCCTGTCCGTCCAGCTCGGCACCGACGGCGGCGCGCGCCAGGCCCTCGCCGATCGAGCGCGCGACGTCGAGCGCGGTCGTTCCGGCTGCGATGCGACGTGCGGAGCCGTCGGGGAGGGTGAGCTCGAGCGTTTCGGGGCTAGATGTCATGACGCGTGCGAACGAAAGATTGGGGTTCGACGAAACCGAAGGATCGACGCGACGGTCTGGTCGCAAGCAAGAGGCAACCCGACGCTGCGATTCACTCTGGGCCGCGAGGCGTCCGCCCGAGATCGGCGGGAGGGACGTCGCGCTTCTGAAGGCCCGTGATTTCGAAGAAGCATCCGATCGGTGCCGACGTTGCGACAGGTCGTCGAGTCTCGACGATCACGCCCCGCGGCAGGGAGCGTGGTAGGCGCTAGCGGACTTGAACCGCTGACCTCTACCGTGTGAAGGTAGCGCTCTAACCAGCTGAGCTAAGCGCCTGAAAAGGAACGACTTCGATCGCCATGTCCGAGTTGGGCTCGACGTTGCGGTCGGCTCCGTGTGCGGACGCGAGGGAAGTTGGTAGACCCGAGCGGACTCGAACCGCTGACCTCTACGATGTCAACGTAGCGCTCTAACCAACTGAGCTACGGGTCTGAAAACTTGACGCTGTCGAAGAGCCGTCGTGCGTCGTCTCCGGCCCTCGATGATCCATCGGGCGGAGGCTGGCGCGATCAAGGTCGGTGGCGACCGCCTCGGCGTCTCCGATGCTGCAAGAGCAACGGGCCCGTCGAGGGCGCCAGATCCTAGCAAGCGGTTTCGAGCCGTGTCAACGCTGCAAGATGTGGAGCCGAGAGGCCCTCGCGCCGATGCAGGCTGAAGGCTAAGATATCGATCGAAACGAATCAGCCGTTCGCTTCGCCCTGGCCGCGCTCTTGGACCGTTGAGCTGTTTTCCTAGGCGTTTGCGATGCTGAGAGAGGCCGTGTGCTGCGTCCGGCGATCGGCGCGGCACTCGCTGGGAGGTGGAATGGGCCTGACCCGCTCCGTCGCGCTTCGCCTCGCGATCGCAGCCGTGATTTGTTGTTGTTTCGGGCCTCCACTCGAGGCTTCTCCTAGGGACCGGACGCCCCGCGAGCTTCATATTCCGCGCGTTGACGTCGGCTCGATCGACGTCGACGGCAACCTGGACGAGCCGGCCTGGCGCGACGCGTTGGCCGTGCGTCTCGACCTCGAGTTCCAGCCGGGCGACGGCGTCACGCCGCCGGTCGAGACGGAGGCTCTCCTCGCCTTCGATGACGTTTCTCTCTACGTCGCGTTTCGCTGTGCCGATCCGCAGCCGGCCGAGATTCGCGCGCACCTGACCGACCGAGACCAGATCGCCACCCTGGCGAAAGACGATCACGTCGTCTTCCAGCTCGACACGTTCGACGATCAGCGTCGCGCCTACACCTTCGTCGTCAACCCTCACGGCGTGCAGGCAGACGCCATTTTCAGTCAGGTTGCCGAGACCAGCGACTACTCGTGGGATGCCATCTGGAGCTCGGCGGGTCGCCGCACCGCGAACGGCTGGGAGGTCGAGGCGGCGATTCCCTTCGATCAGCTTCGCTTCCGACCCGGAGGCGGCGCCCAGCGCTGGGGGCTCGACCTCGAGCGTTCGTATCCGCGCGACGTGCGCCATCGGATCGCAGCGGCCTATCGCGATCGCGACGACGCCTGCGTGCTCTGTCAGCTCGACACGATCGTTGGTGTCGAGGTCGAGCCGGGGCTTGACCTCGAGTTGAATCCGACGCTGACCGCGGCGCGCACCGATGCCATCAACAGCCCGCAAGGTGGTCTGCAGCAGGGCGATGAGGAAGCGGATCTCGGCTTCACCGCCAGCTGGGGTGCGACCTCGGGTCTGACGCTGTCGGCCACCGCGAATCCAGACTTCTCGCAGGTTGAGGCTGACGAAGCGCGGCTCGACGTCAACGAGCGCTTCGCTCTCTTCTTTCCCGAGAGACGGCCGTTCTTTCTCGATGGCGTCGACTTCTTTGACACGCAGGTGCCGGTGATCTTCACGCGCACGGTCGTCGACCCCCGCTGGGGGGTCAAGCTCGCCGGCAAGGAGGGCGACCACGGCCTCGGTCTCTACGTTGCCTCCGACGAGGTCAACAACATCCTCATTCCCTCGAATCAGGCCACCACCTTCGGCACGATCGACGGTGAGGTCGAAAGCGGCGTCGCGCGCTATCGCTACGACGTCGGCGACAGCTCGACGGTCGGCCTGGTGTGGACCGGGCGGCAGGGCGACGACTACCGAAACCACGTTGGTGGCGTCGACGCATTCCTGCGTTTCGGCCCGAAGCACAGCGTCCAGATGCAGGCGCTGGTGTCGGAGACCCGCTATCCAGGCGACGTGGCGAGCGCACTCGATCAGCCGACCGACGACTTCGGCGGCCACGCGATCGAAGCCTCGCACGTGTATTCAGATCGCAACTGGCAGACCTTCGCCGCCTATCGCAACTTCAGCGAGGACTTTCGAGCCGACAGTGGTTTCGTGCCCCGGGTCGACGTCGAGACCTACCTCGGCTCGGCCGCGCGCCGCTGGTGGGCACCGGCCGACAGCCGCTGGACCCAGGCGGACGTGCGTCTCGAGGCCTTGACGACGGACGACCACACGGGTCGGCTGAGCGACCGCCGCGTGACCGTGTCGTCGTCGATCTCAGGGCCGTTGCAGTCGCGCTTCGCGGCGTCGGCGACTCTGCAGGACCAGCGGCAGGGCGACGTCCTCTTCGAGAATCTGCCGCGCGCCTCGGTGTCGGCAGAGATGCAGCCGAATGGCGGCCTGGAGCTGGCGCTCGACGTCGACTTCGGCGAGACGCTCGACTTCGCAAACGAGCGCGAAGCGGACTTCGTGAGGTGGAATCCGCGCCTCGAGATGCGCATCGGCGATCACATCAACGCCCAACTCGACGCCACGGAGGAGCGCCTCGATGTTGCCGGTGGCCAGCTCTTCCGGGCGCGGCTGGCCCAGCTTCGGCTGGTCTACCAATTCGACGTCCGGATGTTCGTGCGCGGCATCTTCCAATACGTCGATGTCGAGCGCGATCAGGATCTTTACCTCGGGGACCCGCCTCCCGACACTGAAGAGCTGCTGACGCAGATTCTCTTCTCTTACAAGCTGAATCCGCGGACGGTCGCGTTTGCCGGCTACAGCGACACCCAATTCGGCCTGGACGGTGCGGACCTCGACCGCACCGATCGCACCTTCTTCATCAAGCTCGGCTACGCGCTCTCGCTCTGACGGCGTCGGGCGGCGCTCAGGACTGCGGCAGAATGCGCACCGATCCCGGGCGGCTCGTGCCGCCGGCGACCGAGCGCACCTCGAGGCGATGCGGCCTCGACTCGATCTCAATCGGCAGGCGCACGACGCCGCCGGCCGCGACCACCCGCCGTTCCAGCAAGCCGCCGTCCCACCAGATCTCGGCGACACCCCCCTCGTCTGGCGCTTCGGCCAGCTCGATGACCAGCGCGCGCCCCGGAGCGGCCGGCAGCATCTCGAGCACCGCACGATCCCGCTCGAGACGCCAGGCGGAGGCCGGCCATTCGGTCGACCGATGCTCGGTCAGAATCTCGTCGGCTCGCGCCCGAGCGGTGAGATCACCGGTCGCGGCGGCGGCCCGCTCCAGCTCGAGAGAGTAGGGAATCGATCGGCGCTCCCGGCGGGCAACCTGCCCCAAGAGGCTGAGGGCCGCCTGCGGGTTGCCGCCGCGGGTCGCCCAGCGCGCCTTCTCGATCAGGTAGGGAGCCCACAGCTCGACCTGCAGCGTTTCGGTTTGGCGCTCGGCGCGTTCGGCACGTTGGATGTCGTCGGCGATCAGCGCTGACCGGGCGACGATCGGCGCGTCGCTCTCGCCGAGAGCGTCGAGAAGATGGTCCATCGCCCGCGGCGCCAGAGTCGGCAGATCGAAGCGTTCGAGGTCGAGCGCCCAATCGACCCAACGGCGCAGCGCGTCGGCGGACGCGAGGCCGTGAAGCCCAGGGGCGTAGGTGTCGAGCGCCCGTTCGACCAGCGGCTGGAAGCGTCGCGACGGTGGTGCGGCGAGGACCACCCGCAGCAGGATCGACCGGCTTTTGGTGTAGTCGCCGAGCTGCAGACGAGCGACGCCCTCGGCATAGAGCCCTTCGAGCCAGGTCGTGCGGGCGGCGAGCGAGCGTTCTCGAGCGTCGACGAACGCTCGCCAGGCGCGCCGCTCGGCGAAGAGCTCCTCGAGCGCAGCCCAGGCTTCCGGGCGCTCGGGGACGACCGACAACGCCTCGTCACGATCGCGCACGACCGACAGCCAGGCCGGCAGCAGCGCCTCAAACGCCCGCACGTCGTCGCGGAAGACCTGGGTGAGCAACTCCTTGGCGATCTCGCGCTTGGCCGGCGACAGCGCGGTCCAGGTCTCGAGATAGGCGGTGGCGAGCAGCCGCCGCGGTTCGGGATGTCCTCGTCCTTCGCGAACGGCGACTTCGAGCGGCGCTTCCCAGCGCCGGGCCTCTGAGTAGAGCCGGCGGTCTTGGGTGAGTGAACCCTCGAGATACGTGGCCGTGCCGAGCAGCATCGCGGCTTCCCAACTCGTCGGCTGGCGCCCGAGCGTGTCGGCGGCCAGACGCCGAGCAGCGCCGAGATGCTCCGCGGCGGCCTGACGGGACACTTCGCCGGCGTCGAGGTCTTCGCGAGTCAACAGGTCGTAGACCAGAGACCGCGCCACGAGCAGCCGCGCGTGGTCTCCCACGATCTCGCGCTCGACCCGTTCGACGACGCCTTCTTGTCGCTCCACGACTCCACTCGTCTCGAGCTCGCGTTCGAGAGACTCCTGAAGGGCGTCGCGGCGAACGGCCTGGGCGAGGGCGGCGACGGCCAGGCAGGTGCAGATCGCGACGAGCGTGCGGCGAAACGGCGGGCTGCGCGTCGCGGCGGGCTGCGCCGTGGCCTGCTCTTCGCCGCTGGATTGCTCGCCGCTGCGTTTCTCGCCGCTGCCATTCTCAACGTCCACCGAGGCAGGTTCGGTGGCTGGGCGAGCGGCGGGCATTGGATCGGAGCTCGTCATCGAGTGCGCCTGCGGCGGCTGGGCGGGACGACGCCGCGGCGACGCTATAGTAGTTGAGCGCCGCGTCTTGGCCCGGGCCGGCATCGATCCCTCCCTCCCTCGCTTCGACCGTCTCGTCCACGCGCCCTCGTTGAGGGTTTGCGACCGACTCCCCGCGCCGCATCGGCGCTCGCTGAAGGATCGCCCGTTTCATGAAGGTCACTGAGCACCTCGACCGCGCCGATCGTCCGCTCATCAGCTTCGAGATCATTCCGCCGCTGCGCGGTGGCAACATCAACGGCTTGCTCGAGTTGATCGACGATCTCGTCCGCCACAAGCCTCCGTTCATCGACATCACGAGCCACGCAGCCGAGGTGGTCTACGAAGAGACCCCGAACGGCATCGAGCGACGGATCAAGCGAAAGCGCCCCGGCACGCTCGGCGTGTGCGCTTTGATTCAGAACAAATACCAGATCGATGCCGTGCCGCACGTGCTGTGCAGGGGCTTCACCCGCCAGGAGACCGAGGACTTTTTGATCGAGCTGCGATATCTCGGGATCGACAACGTGCTCGCGATTCGAGGCGACGACAGCGGCTACGACAAGCCGCTCAAGCACGGGCGCACGCAGAACTCCGGCGCTGCCGAGCTGATCGCGCAGATCTCGGCAATGAATCGCGGCGAATACCTCGAAGATCTGCTCGACGCTCAGCCGTCGGACTTCTGTGTCGGCGCCGCGGGCTATCCCGAGAAGCATTTCGAGGCGCCCAATCTGCAGGCCGACGTGCGCTGGGTGAAGAAGAAGGTCGAGGCCGGCGCCGACTACATCGTCACGCAGATGTGTTTCGACAACGCGCATTTCTTCCGCTTCGTCGATCTCTGTCGCGAGGCTGGCATCGACGTGCCGATCATCCCCGGCCTCAAGATCCTGACTCGGAAGAAGCATCTGCGGACCATCCCGCGCGCGTTCCACTGCGAGATTCCTGCCGCCCTCGCCGACGAGATCACGAGAGCTCGGGGCGACGAAGTGAGCGAGCTCGGCCTCGAGTGGAGTGTTGCTCAGGCGCAGGAGCTGATCGACAAGGGCGTTCCTTCGGTGCACTTCTACATCATGCAAAGCTCGAAGGCGATCAACCGCCTGATGCCCCGCCTGAGTCTGTGATCCGAGCAGCGTGCCTCGGTGAGGTCGGTCTTCTCGTCCTCGTCGGTCTTCTGTCGCTGCCGCCGGCACGCGCCGCCGACGGCTTCATCGGCTGCCATGCGGTGCGCGAGGACGCATCCGGTGAGGCGCGGGTCGTCGCCTCCGAACTGGCCGATCGGCGCTTCGTTCCGGCCTCGGTCGCCAAGCTCTTCGTTTCCGCGGCGGCGCTCGAGCTGCTCGGCGCCGATCACCGGCTCGAGACCGAAATCGTCGCCGATGGGGTGATCGACGACCGGCGGCTGGCAGGTGATCTCGTCGTGCACGCGGTCGGTGATCCCACCTGGACGCGGCCTTTCGTCGACAGCGCGCGCCAGCCGCTCGACCGCCTAGCGACGCAGGTGGCGCACAGCCTGCACTCGGTGGACGGCAACCTGGTGATCGACGTGTCGCGCTATCCCGGGCGCGGCACATCGACGGATCGCGCTGTGGCCGACCTCGCCTTCGCTTTCGGCGCCCGCACCGCCGCCTGGGCGATCGACGGTGGCGCCCTCGATCTTCGGGTCGCGCCGGGGGAAAAGATCGGCGATCCCATCCGCGCATCTCTTCGCGCCTCGGATGGTCTCTTCGGCCGGCGATCGCCGCCGGTCACCTTGCGCGTCGAGGCGATGACGGTGACGGCCGAGCGAGCCGGTCGCGGCACGCTCGACGTGCGCGCTGCGCCCGACGGCCGGACGCTCTGGCTGGTTGGTGAGTATCCGCTGGGCGAACCGGCCTACGATCTCGAGGCCGCGGCGCCCGACGCGGCGCGCTGGGCCGGCGAGGTATTGCGGGCGGCGCTCGAGCGTGCGGGAGTCGCGATCGCAGGCGAAGTCGTCATCCGCCGCGCCCGGGCGCCGCGGCCGATGGATCAACAGGGAGCCGCCGGGCGCCGCCTGGCGGTTCTGCGCTCGCCGCCGCTTGAGCGGGTGCTGCCGGAGATCTTGACCGAAAGCAACAACTGGCAGGCCGAGATGTTGCTGCGCCGTCTGGCGCTCGCGCAGACGGGAGAAGGTCGCGACGACCTTGGCCTCGACCTGGTGCACGCCTTCTTGCGGGAGCGTGTTGGCATCGAGGCGACGGAAGTCTCGCTGGTCGACGGCTCGGGTCTGTCACCGCAGAATCTCGTCACCCCGCGCGCGGTGGTCGAGCTGCTGCGCTTCGCCCGACGTGCGTTGTGGCGGCGCTCCTTTGTGTCGGCGCTGGCTGCGCCCGGCAGCGGCACGCTTGAAAGCTGGCATGGTCTGCCGTCGTCCACTCGCGCCAAGACCGGCTCGCTTCGGCGTCGTCTCGGCCTTGCCGGTCTGGCGTCGTCGCCGCGCGGGCCGCTGGTGTTCGCTTGCCTTGTGAATCATTCTTCCGAGCCGCGGGCCCTCCAGCGGCAGGCGATCGCCGACCGCCTGCGTCGTTGGGTGGCGGCCCCATGAGTCGGGGTTCCGGAACACTCGAGGGCCGCGAGGCGAGGAGTTTTGGCCCTCGCCGCCCTGTCTTCGCGGGCCTCGGTTCAGGCCGCGCGCGGTCGGTCCGTCGACGCGGAGTCTTGCTGAGCGGCATTCCGCTGGGCGGCACTCCGCTGGGCGGCATTCCGCTGGGCGGCTGCGCGCAGGGCGCGTCGACGTTCGATCGCCGCCTGCCGGACGGTGTTGAGATCGGCGCGCGAAGCGGCCGCCTCGACCTCCTCTGAGCGCCCGCCGAAGCTCTGCACGAGGTAGCGATCGACCAGGCGCGAGATGGCCTCGCCGGCCGCGGGGAGATGCTCGCGTCCGAGTCGGCGGATCTGGAGCGGTGCCGTCGCCGCGTCGATCGCCAGTCCGTCGTTCGCAAGCAGGCTTCGGAGCTCCAGATAGGCCTCGGCCGGGCCGAGCGGTCGTCGCCGGGCGAGATGGGCCGCCAGCAGGGCGAGCATCAGGAAGACGCCAAGACCGGTCCAGCGCACCCACGGTCGCTGCCACAGCGGGCTCCGCTCGGGCGCTTCGTCGGCCGCGGCTTCGGCGATCTCGACCGTCGGCAGGTCGCCTTCCGGCTGCGCACTCGGCGCCGCCTCGCTGTCCCAGAGGGATCTCCAGGCCTCGGCCAGACGATCGCGCAGGCCGCGGAAGAAGCCTTCTTGATCGGCCGCTCCGTAGGTGAGCACATAGCGGTCCCAGCGGAAGACGACGTAGTCCCACACCTGCTGAGCGAAGAGCCGCCAGGTCCTTTCGAGCGCTGCCGGCCGGCCCTCCGGAGGCGTCGGATCCCAAACCTCCCAGCCGCCCTCTTCGGTCCATGCTTCGACCCACGCGTGCGCGTTCTGCTGGCGCACCACGAAATAGCCCTCGAGCGGGTTAGCCTCCGCGCCGAGAAAACCGGTAACGAAGCGTGCCGGAACACCTTGGGAGCGCAGCATCAGCACCATGGCGGTGGCGAAGTACTCGCAGTGGCCGCTGCGATACTCGAAGAGGAAGTCTTCGATCGGCCGACGACCGTCGCGCCCGACGAAGTCGAGGGTGTAGCTGTATTGGGTGAGCAGGTGGCGCTCAAGGCGGGCGATGCGCTCGCGGGTCGAGCCGGTGGCTGAGATCTCGGCGGCC
>JBCBCF010000079.1:0-15853 GCA_038530905.1 Acidobacteriota bacterium | reverse complement strand
GTTGGGCTGGCGACCCTGCGACCTGAGCCAGGCGCCGCGCAGCACGAGGATGTCGAGATCGCCGTCGTTGTCGACGTCGGCGTGCGCCAGATTGAGCCCACCGGTCAGCCCTTCAAGACCGGCCGCTGCCGTCACGTCTTCGAACGCCAGGGCGCCGTCGCGATCGGATACGTTGCGGTAGAGGCGCAGCGCGTCGCCCGATCCCCACGAAGACACCAGCACGTCGAGCCGCCCGTCGCCGTCGAGGTCGTCGGTCACGACTCCCCCCGCAAGGCCGACCGTATCGAGGCCGACGGCGGACGCGACGTCGACGAAGCGGGCGCTCTCGGCATCTGAGGCGAAGGCCTCGGACGGGATGCGCCAGGCTTCGGGAACCTGTTCCGGATACCGCCCGAGGGTCATCGCCGCCAGGTTGTACAGCCACCGCGATGCCAAATCGTCCGGCTGCTGGTCCAACAAGATCTCGAGCTCGCGCAGCGCCGCCCGCGAGCCGTCTTCGATCCGGTGGCGCCCCGCCGCCGAGATCGGCATCAGGCAAGAGGCCGCAACGTGCGCGTCGACGCAGTTCTGCTGCTCGCCAATGCGCAGGTGAGCGACGGCGAGCTGCTCGCGGAGCCGCCGCGCCAAACCGGCAGGATGCGGGGTCGGATCGGCCTCGAGCCGGCGCACCAAGTCGCCGAGTCGCTCAGTCGCCTCCTGAGAACGACCGGCCCGCAGCAGTTCGTTGGCGAAGATCACCTCGGCACGCACGCGGGCGACCGGATCGGCGGGCAAGGGCTGCGCTTCGAGCATCGCCACACGCTCGTGGTTCATGAAGACGTTCGACATCGGCGAGGCGTCGTCGCGCAAGGCCTGCAGACGAGCGACCATGCGCCGGGTGCCGGCGGGCCGGGTGGTGTCTGACTCCCTCACCCCGGCCGGAGGCGATCCGCCGTCTATCGTTGCGGTGGTGGACCGCGCGCCCTCAGCCGCCGTCGCGACCGTCGATTCCTCACCCGATCTTCGGTCTCTTGAAGGGTCGGAACAGCCGAGGACGCCGATCAGACCCAGGCCGGCCGCCCAAGCCACGATCAGCAGCGGTCTGAAGGGTCGCGCGCGCCGGATCAAGGCTCGATGTCCACCGGAGCGGGGCCGCCGGCTTCGTCGACGACTGGAGACCACCGCACATCCAGGCGCTGCCACCAAACGTCGAGCACCTCGGCTTCGAGGCGGTCGACTCGAGCCTGACCGAGTTTGCGATCCACCGCCGCGCGCGCCTCGTCGAACGTCGCCGGGCGCTCGGCCGCCGCCTCCTCGAGACGCACGATCGACAACACTTCGCCGTCCGCGATCGGCTCGCTGGTTTCGCCAACCTCGAGCAGGAGGACGGCACGAAGGACATCGAGACCCAGCTGACTCGGCAGCTGGCGGCGGGTCAACCAGCCGAGAGCGCCGCCGGACGTCGCCGACGGGTGGCTGGAGTGGCGGCGCGCCGCTTCGGCGAAGGACGTCTCCCCGGCGCGCAGCCGGTCCAGAATCGAGGTCATCATGGTTGCGGCGGCGCGCGGGTCGGGACCGGTGTCGATGGAGAGAAACGACAGCCGATACGACGCCGGCTGGCGGTACGGATCCGGGTCGCGCGCAAACTCGGCGCGCAGCTCTGCATCGGTCGGCGGCGTCAGTCGTTCGGCCACCGAAGCGACCAGCGCATGACGCGCCAAGATCCGCAGCCGCTCAAAGCGCAGGCGCTCCGCCATCGCCGGTCGCGCGTCCACCCATGCATCGCTCGCTGTCGACCGGACGGCCTGCGCCGGCAGAGCCGCCAGAGCACGGACCGCCTGGCGTCGGCGCGCAAAGCTCTCGACGCGCTGCGTCAGCTGATCTTCGGCGAGGTCCGACGACGCGGCACCGACAATCTCAAGCAGCTCGGCACGCGACCAGGATTCCCCCGCCGCCGAGAGCACCGGCGCGTCGTCCGACCCGGCACCGCCGAGGCGCTCCCAGGCGACGTCCACTGCGGCATCGACATCTAGGCGGGCATCCATCGCGTCAATCGCCGCAAGCTCCAGCCGTCGCGCCAGCAGGCGACGGATCGCGTCGCGCTTCTCCTCCTCGCTGCGCACGATGGGCGGCAGAATCGACTCGAGGTAGAGCAACGAGGCGCCGCCCGCCACCTCGAGAATCTCGCTGACCTCGCCCGGCTCGAGGGCGAAGGCCACGGCCTCCACCGCCGGCGCCAAGGTCCCGGCTTCGACGTTGCCGATCAGACCGCCGCGAAGCCGCGTCGTCGACTGCGAGTGTTCGGTCGCGAGGTCGGAAAAGCTCGTGCCGTCAAGCACCTGACGTCGCAGCGTCTCGAGACGGTTCCGAACCTCGGCGCGCTCTTCATCTGAAGCGGCAGGAGGGTCGCGCAACAGGAGATTGCGCAGCCGGTAGCGCTCGGGCTTGCCGTAGCGGTGACCAAACTCGGCGAGCATCGCCTCGATCTCGGCCTCGTCGATCGATCGGTCTGCGGTTTCCATGCGCTTCAGCTCGGCATAGGCCAGGCGGCCTTCGAGGCGAGCCAGCTCGACTCGCACGTTCGGCTGCCGATCGAGACCGCGCCGGATCGCTTCGTCGGCGCCAGCGCGCAGCAGGAGCAGCTCGCGCAGCGCGGCCCGCGGCTCCCTGGACGCCGCGATCTCGAGGGCGAGAAACGCATCGAGCTCTCGCGCGTCGACGGCATTGCGGTATGTGGCGAGGATCGGCGCCTCCGCGGCGGCACCGTTCTGCTCAGTGCCGGCGACGGCTTCCGCCGGCGGGTCCTGAGCACAAACGCTGCTTGCGAGGGCGAGCCAGCAGAGGACGCTGCTGCGGAGAGCGACGCGCGGCCGAACGGCCCGTCGGTTCGTTGCCGGACCGCGTTCGAAGGTCATGGTGCGTCGACCTCGGCGAGCTGCGGATGACGGATCGGGACATAGCGACCGATTCCGGGCAGCAGGTGCTCGCTGTGCACACCATCCGGCCAGCGCACGCGCGCCAGCCGCCGGCGTGTGGGGTTCCCCTCGGCGGCGGCATCCCTGGGCCCGAGGCCAAAATGCAGCCGCAAATCGCTCTGCGACATCAGGCTGCCGCCGCTGCGCACCTCGCCGACGCCGAGGAGCTGGGGCTCAGCCTCTCCCAGCTCGACCAGGCGCACGCGGGCGCCGATCGCCGACCGATTCGGCGCCGGTCCTTCGAGGCGCAGGCCAATCCAGGCGCCGGTGGGCGCGCTCACGTTCTCAAGCAACGTCGCCGGCCCGTTCGTCTGAGTCGTGAGCACATCCATCCTGCCGTCGTCATTCCAATCTCCGATCGCCAACCCGCGGCTGACGCGCTGCCCGGCAAAGCCATCGCCGACCCGAGGACCGACCTCGACAAACGAACCGCCCCCGTCGTTGAGATAGAGGTGGTCCCGCTGTGGATAGGACTGGCGAGGCTCGAACGCCTCGATGTTGTCGAGCACGTGCCCGTTGGCGACCGCCAGATCCAAATCGCCATCATTCTCGGCGTCGAAGAATCGCACACCCCAACCGACCGAAAGAAACGACGGCCTCGCCAGACCTGCCTCCGCGGTCCGGTCGTCGAAGAATGGTTCGGGTGTCGCGAGATAGAGCGTGTTCGCCTCGTGGGCGTAATTCGTCACGATCAGATCGAGATGACCGTCGCGATCGACGTCGCCCAGATCGAGGCCCATACCGGCGCCCGGCGCGCCGTCGCGGTCCAGGGCGACGCCGGTGGCGATTCCGCGCTCGTCGAACTGGCCACGGCCGTCGTTGAGGTATAGGCGATTGGGAGTGCCATCGTTGGCCACTAGGAGGTCGAGATCGCCATCCTCGTCGACATCGCTCATCAGGACGCCGAAGCCCTTCTCTTCCGGCCCCTGGAGAATGCCGCGCGCCGCGCCCTCCTCGCGAAATCGCACCGAGCCGTCGCTGCCGACGCCCTGATGAATATAGAGCTGATCCGGCTGACCGGCGAAGACCGCCGGGCGGCAATAGCTGGCGAGACCGCGCGCCGCGTCGCCGCAGCGCGGGTTTCGGTCATACGAGAAGTCGAGGTAGTTGGCCACGTAGAGGTCGAGGTCGCCATCGCCATCGACGTCGCCGAACGCGCAGCCCGTGCCCCAGCGTGTCCCCTCAAGACCCGCAGCCGCGCTTCGCTCGGCGAATCGCGGCACGCCGTCCACAACCCCGCGGCTCAGGAACAGGCGGTCTTCGCCGTAGTTCGTGACGAAGAGATCGAGACCGCCGTCGCCGTCGACGTCGGCAACGCAGAGGCCCATCCCGTAGCCAAGGTCGTCAACCCCGGCCGCCGCCGCCACGTCGACAAAGCGACCGTCTCGCTGGAGGTAGAGCGCATTGCGCGGCGGCGCGCCGGGCGGCGTGCCGGGCGTGCGAGCGCCGTTGACGAGATAGAGATCGAGCCGACCATCACCATCGGCATCGATGAAGCCGCCACCGCTCGCCGCCGTTTCGACATAGAAGCGCTGACCCGTGCGGCCGTCTCGGTGCTGAAAGTCGAGGCCGAGCGCCCCGCCGACCTCGCGAAACCTCGGTCCGTCGAGCGGCGCGGTGCTCGAGCCCTCGACCGCGCCTACCTCCTGCTCAACGACCGTCGGATGGAGAGCTTGATCGCTGCGTTCCGCCGGTCCGCACGCCCAGACGAGCGCGATCCACCAGAATCCCATCCAGCCTCGGCTCGCCCGGCCGGGGCCCGCGCGACTGCGCCAGCGCGGCGTCACGCGTCCAACTCCCGCCGCACGGTCTGCAAGAGGGGATGCGGGCGCGGCGCATCCTCCAGGCTCTCGAGCGCCGCCTGCCGGTCGCCGTTCGCCCACAGGACCCGGACGAGCGTTGCTCGATGGGTGGCGACCCAAGGCGCCAGCTCGACCGCGCGCGCCAGGTCGGCGGCGGCCCGAGCGTTTTCGCCCCGCGACAGGGCGACGAGGCCCGAGGCATGGCGGGCGGCAGCCGACTGCGGCTGGGCGGCGAGCGCGCGATCAGCCATCGCAGCGGCCTCATCGAGGTCGCCGGCATCGTGCGCCAGGAGGGCCGCGCGCGCGAGGAGCCGAGCATCCTCTGGAGCGACGACGAGAGCACGGGCGAGAAGCTGCCGCGCGAAGCCATGGGCTCCGACCTCCCGCGCCGTCTGCGCAAGGAACGCCAGTGTCTCGCTCGGCAGCTCGGAGCCACGGGTCGTCGACAGCTCGCGGCGGGCGGCCTCGAGCATTCCGCCCCGCAGCAGGAGCCGCACGCGCAGAGCGACGACCGACGGCGCCGCAGCGACCGCGACATCCGCAGCGGCCAAGGCCTCGAGCGCCTTCAGTGCCTCGACCGCACGATCACCAGCGGGCGCCGACGTCGCGTCAGCCAAGACCCAAAGACGCTCGGTGCGCTCGATCGCTGCCCGCTCGGCCTCCGGATCGCCGACGGACCGCAGAGCTCGGGAGAGGACGAACGACGCTCCGGGTCGCAGCGGATCAAGCGCCAGCGCGGTGCGCGCGTGCCGGACGGCGGCGGCTGGTTCCTCGGCGCGCAGGGCCAACCGCGCCGCCAGCTCGCTCCACTGTGGCATCGGCGGCCCGGACTCCAGCGCGCGCTCGATGGCGCCCAGACCACGGCGAGGATCGTCGTCGAGCAACGCGCGGGCGCGCAACACCTCCGCCTCCGGAGCCGACAACGAGCCGAGAGCGGCCAGAGCACGGTCTGTGTCGCCGAGGCGCAGATGAGCCTCGGCGAGAAGACGTCGCGCTTCACCGGCCATCTCGTTGGACCCATCGTCCGCCCGCGCGCCGGTCGACCGGTCGAGAACGGATTCCAGCCGCGCGACGGCCCGTGACAATCCGGCCTCTGGACCCTCGAGCGCGGAGCGGCCGGCACCGAGAAGGGCGTCGAGAGCCGCCGGCTCGGCGGCCAGGGCACGCTCGAAATGATGCTGCGCCCAGCCGGGTTCGCCGAGCCATTCGGCATTGCGAGCGCGCAGCATCTCGAGGTTCTCGGTGGTGGCCGGCTCGGTGCAGGCGGCAAGCGATGCGACGACGGCCGCCGAGGCCGCGAGCGCAACCAGCCGCGTCGGCATCAGCCCTCGGCACTCGAATCTGAGAGAGCTCCGAAGCGGCGAACCGACGCGCGGGACTGGGCTGGCGGCAATGCACATGGGTTGGAGCGGCAGGTGTCCGAACAAGGGACTACACTCGCCACCCGATGTTGCAAAGAGATCGAGCGACCGACTGGCGTTTCGGCCTGATGGCGTGTTGTTTCGTGCTGTCCGGGATCGCCGGCTTAGTGTACGAGACCGCCTGGTCTCAAGAGCTGGCGCTGGTGTTCGGCACGTCGGATCTCGCCATCAGCGCCGTTCTGGCCGCCTATATGGGCGGCATGGCGTTCGGTGCCCGCCTCGTCGATCATCGGCTGCCGGTGCTGCGACGGCCGCTGATCGCCTACGCCGTGCTCGAGGTCGGCATCGCTCTCGCCGCGTTGGCCGTGCCGCTGTGGATCGAAGCGGCCCGCCGCCTGCGTGTCGCTCTGTTCGCCGGGCCGGACCTTGCCGCCGTCGCGGAGGCGCCGGCCGCGGCTGGCTATTACCTGGTGGCCGCGTTCGTCGTTCTGCTGCTGCCGACCGCTCTCATGGGTGCCACGCTGCCCGTCTTGGTTCGGGCCGCTGTCCATCGAGACGACGACATCGGCCGCCGCGTCGGGCTGCTCTACGGCGCCAACACGGCGGGCGCGGCCCTCGGAGCGCTCCTCGCCGCGTTCGTCCTTCTGCCGTCGATGGGCCTCGAGCGGACGGTGTGGGTGGCGGTGATTCTCAACCTTCTCGTCGCGGGGCTCGCCGTCGCCCTGGACCGCTCAGCGGCGACGTCGCCGTCGCAGGCCGGACCTGCTGAACACGAGCGAAAGGTCCCGAGCGCGGCCGGCCCCGTCGTTCTCGAGAACCGCTGGGTGCTGCCGGTCATGGCCATCTCGGGGGCCGTCGCCTTCGGCTGGGAGGTGCTGTGGACGCGGCTGCTCGCCCATCTCGTGGGCGGCAGCATCTACGCTTTCGGCCTGATGCTGGCCACCTTTCTCTGCGGGCTGGCCCTCGGCGCCAGCGCGGCGTCGCGGCTGGCCCGGCGACGAGACACCGCCGCGGTGCGCTTTGCTCTCTGCCAGGCGGGCGTCGCCATCGCTTCCTGGCTCGCCTTCGTCGGACTCGACGCTCTTGCCGGTCGCGCCGCCGCCCAATTCGGCGAGTGGCGAATGCTCGGCTGGTGCGCCTCGGCGCTACTGCCGGGCGCCCTTTTCCTCGGCGCCAGCTTCCCGTTCGCGGTCCGCCTGCTGACCACCCGTCCCGACGACACGGCCACTGCCAGCGCGCGCGTTTACGTGTGGAACACGCTCGGGACGATCGTCGGTGCTCTGGCGACCGGCTTCGTGCTTCTTCCGTCCCTGCACTTCGCCGGCACGGCGACGCTGTGGATTGCGGTCGGCATGGTGACAGCGGGCGGCGCCGCCCTCGGAGCGACGCGCGCCCAGACCCGGCGGCGGCTCGTGATCGCGCTCACCCTTGTCGGCTTGACGTTGGCGCTTGCGCCGCCGTCCACACCTTGGAACGTTCTGCGCACAGCACCTCTCACCGGTCGCCAGGCCCAGGGCGAGGCTCTCTTCCACGGGGTTGGACGCAGCGCAACCGTTCTGCTCCTTGCGGAACAGGGCGGCTGGCGGCTGTCCACCAACGGTCTGCCCGAATCGGTCGTGCAGCCGCCGGGCGCGGCCCACCATCATCTGAGCGTCGCCCGCTGGCTGTCGATCGTGCCGGTGGCCCGTCGACCGGCGTCGCAGTCGATGGTCATCGTCGGTCTCGGTGGCGGCCTGACCGCGGCCGCCGTCCCGACGACGATCGACACGGTCGACGTCGTTGAGCTGGAGAGCGAAGTGGTCGCAGCCAATCGTCAGGTCGCGGCGCTGCGCGATGTCGACCCACTCGCCGATCCGAGGCTGCGTCTCGTTGTCGCCGACGCCCGCGGTGCCCTGCAGCTCGCCGAGACTCAGGTCGACATCATCGTCTCGCAGCCGTCGCATCCGTGGACTGCCGGCGCCTCTCATCTCTTCACACGAGAGTATTTCGAGCTGGCGAAGACGCGACTGCGCGACGATGGAGTGTTCGTGCAGTGGATCGGCCTGCGCTTTGTCGACGAGGCCCTGCTGCGGTCGCTGCTGGCGACGCTGCTCTCGGTGTTCCCGCATCTCGAGGTCTATGCACCTCCGCCCGGTAACTCTCTCCTCTTCCTTGGCAGCCGCGCGCCGCTGGATCCGCCGACCGAGCTCGGCACGGTCGAGCCGTCGTGGCACCGCGTCGGGATCACAACGACGGCGGATCTGCACGCGGCGCGCCGTCTCGACACCGAGACCGCGCGCCAGGTCGCTGGCGACGCGCCGTTGATCACCGATCGACGCAATCTGCTGAAGATCCACTCGCCGCGCCTCGGTGACAAGCACCTCGACGTGCTGCGCTTCGAGGAGCTGGTGGGACCGCTCGACCCGCTCGTCGACCTGCCGCTCTCGACCCTGGCGGACCCGGCCCTGTGGCGCGCTCTCCGGCGGACGCCCGGCGGCCGCTTGCGCGCCACCCGCCTCCTCGATCGTCTTGAGCCGTCAGCCGATCGAGCGGTGGCCACCGCTGTTCTCGATCTCGGCACCGACGCCGACGATGCGCGTCAGCGCCTTCGCTCCTTGGCTCGCCAGCCCGACGCCGCAGGCCAACGAGCGTTTCACTGGCTCATCTTTGCGGGTGCCGATCGACGACAGCTCGAGAGCGATGCGAAGCTCGCCCGGCGGCTCCGGGACGACCCTGACGCAGCCACCATCGTCGAGGCGCGACATCGCGTGGCCCTTGGCGAGACGGCCGGAGTCCAGGCCCTCGAAGCGACGCTTGCAGCCATCGATCCGGCCAGCCCGCTCGCTCTCGAAGCGCTGCGCCTGCGGGCCGGCTGGCGCGTGGCCACCGGCGGTCCCGAGGCGGCGCGCGACGCCTTCTTCCTCCTCGAGCCGAGACTTGCCGATCCGGCGACCGCGCCGGCCACCACCCTCGCCCGCCTGCGGGCGGCGATCCGCGCCCGCGACGCGGGCCTCGTCGCCGTTTCCCTGCGCGAGGTGCGCCGACAGCCGATGGCCGCAAACCGGCAGCGGATCCGTCGGACCGCCGCAGCCTGGCTCAGCCGCCTCGACCCGGCATTTCGAGCCGACGTCGAGCGCGCCTTCGGCGAACCTCTGACGCCCGACAACGCGATCGGCGAGCGCAGCGAACGACGCTGACGCGACGTCTTCCGTCGCCGTGTAGTGGCCCCGAGTGGATGCAGGGATCGCCGGCGAGCCGGTAGGCCGCCGCTCGCCTACGAGTCGATCCTCGTCAGATTGGCGTGGACCTGCAGACCAGGCTCGACCTTCACCCGCCGGACCCAGGAGTGGTGACCGGGACGATCGATCTCGATCTCCTGCAGCCCCATCTCCAGCTCCAGCGTCGTCGGCGTATGGCCGAGAAAGACACCGCCAACGATCAGATCGGCACCCGGCGGGTCGGACGTGATCTCGACGTCAACGAGCTGGCTGGTCGCCGGCATGCCGAGCGCCAGCTTGCTCAGTGCATCCCGCAGGTCACCGACCGCCTCGTCAAGCAGCTGTCTGAGGAGCTCGGCGCTGCGGTCGACCGTGCGTTCTTGCCTACCGTTCGGGTCCGGGTAGCTCGTGCGCTTATCGGAGATGTCGTAGACCTTCGAATACGCCACTCGGCCGGACTCGACGTCGAGAACCGTTAGATTGATGTCCATGCGATAGACGTCGACCATCGCCTCCGAGCCGTAGCCGCGGAAGCTGCGGCGCTCGACGTCGTAGCGCAAGATCGAGCCGGTCACCAACGCGTCCGCGTGGAGCAGACGGCCGAGGCGCGAAAGCTCTTCTGGTCCGCGAGCCGTGCCGTGGACGGCCAGCTCGTTGCGCACGGACTGCAGCCGGTCGCGCGTGAGAAGCGCAACGCGCGGCAAATCGACGATGTAAGAGCTGAGGACGTCTTGAGCGGCGAGGCCGCCCGCCGGCAGCGAGCCGCGACTGCGATCGTCGAAGTCGACAATCGCAACTTTGATCTTGTCGACGCGTCGGATCGAGCGATCTGCGGCCGGAGCGGCGCGGAGGTCGACTCCGTATTTCCACGTCTGCACAGCGCCGAGCGCCCAGTCAATGCGCCAGGCTCGGCAATAGACCTCGTTCTCGAAGATGACGCCAACCAGACTCCAATCCTGGTCAAAGACTGCGCCACCCGAGTGGCCGGGCGGGCATTCCTGCTCAATCCGCAGCACGTCCTTCGAACGATCCTTCGCACGCGACGTATCGAAGGAGTTGAACGCCGCTGGCCGCTCCGGGCTCAGCCAGTTGGAGCTTGAGGAGTGACCGACGGGAAAGGTGCCTCGCCCGGGCTCGAGCCGCGACGGATCGCCGAGGATGTCCAGCTTGAACACCCGCCGAATCGCGGCCTCGTCAAGCTTGAGCGACGACAGATCGACGCGAAGGGTGGCGAAATCGCGGTCGTGGTGAAATCGATGCGGTTCAACGGCGAACGAGCGGCCCGGCCACTGGCGAAATCGCGCCTCGAGACCATCGAGGCGGCCACCGCGCCACACCACGTGCTTGGCGGTCATGGCGTGCACGAAGGTGCCGTCGACCTCGAAGACAACGGCGGAACCCTCTCCAGAGCTGCCGCTCACCCAAATCACCAGATCTTTCGCCCTCTCAGCCTGTCGATAGAGCTCAGGCGCTTCGGCAACGGCGGACCCGACAACAAGGAACCCTGCAGCCAAGAGCCAGAGAGCGAAAGAGCGGACGAGAACGGACGGCGGGGCGGATGCGGGCATGGACAACCTCCTGAACGTGAACGGAACGTCGGCGTTGGACGGCCTTAGAGATGCCGAACCGACCGGCATGGGCGCAGAGCACGAGACGAACGGAAGCTCAATCGCTGTAGAACCACAGATGCTCCGTGGCGAGCCGGTCTCGATCGCGGTAGAGAGACGCGTCGATCTCGAGCCGATAGAAGCCAGCGCGCGGCGGTGCCGGGAACTCGATCACCGTCGGCATGCGCGCCGGGTAGTAGCCGTAGGCCAGAGCGTGGCGCTCGATGACCGCCTGCGGTTGCTCTGGATCGACGACCGAGAGATAGATCTCTTCGAGCCGCTCCGACGGCACGACCACAAGGCGCAGAACGTCGCGTTCGCTCGCGGCTGCTCCGCCGTCCGGTGCGACGGAGAGCGGTAGGTAGATCGAGGTCGAGCCGGCGCTGGGCAGCTCCCGTCGGCCCCAACCGAGCACGCCGACATCAAGGCGCTCGAGCTGCAGCGCGGCGAGGACAGCCGATGGCCACAGCATCACGCCGTTGCCTGCGGGCAGCTCGGAGTCCATGCGGTAATACACGCCGCGCCCGATGTCGCCGAGGGAGCGAGCTCGCAAGCGAATGGTGTCGAGGCCTTCGACCCGCGGCCAGCGCACCTCGAGCCTCCGATGCATCTCGGGGTCGAGGTCGAAGGAACGAGTGAACGAGGCCACGGCCAGTTTCGAGCTGCTGCTCACCTTCAGCTTGTGAGCGCCCTCACAGCGCTCTTCGCGCTGGCGATAGGCGGTGCCGGAGTCGCCAACGGCGAGCAGCTCCGGATCGCAGACCTCGGCGGCGGAAAGAGACCCGATCCATGCCAGGCACAGAAGGCTGGCAGCGCGCGCGACGTTGGCGAGCGCGTTCACGAGTCATCCCTCAGGCTGCGCAGCACCTTGGTGCGCCATCGCCCCTGCAGCAGCCGCTTGGCCGACTTCGGAACCAACTCCTCCAGGCGGCTGGTCTTGCTCTCGTAGCGGACCTGGACCGCGACCTCGATCGGCTCTTTCGATCGACGGACGCGGCATGTCGCGATCCGCTCGCCGACGCTTTGGACTTTCAGAGAGCCAATCTCAATCTCCTGCCCCGGAAGCTGCTCTCCCGTCAGCGGGTGGATGATCGGCTCGCCTTCGCGAAACATGACCAGGCGGTCGCCTTCTTCAATGCCTGTGAAAGCACCCAGATCGACAACGACCGTCTTCTTGTCGATCACCTTGACGATGATCCCGTGCGGCGGGAACGCTTCGCGCAGATTGGCCGAGAGCAGGTCGCCCGCCAGCGCGATCGTCGTCGCCGGGAATGCGGACATCCGAACGCTGTCGAACGTGCCGAAGACCTCCCCCGTCCCCACCGAGGCGACGCGCACCGACAGCACGTAGACCGGCGGAGCCCTGGAGTCGGGCGTCTCGATCGTGTAGCTCACGAAGCCGATCAGATCGAGACCGCGGAGATCGAAGAGGTTGCCCGACTCGTCGCCGAGAATGTCCCGCAGGCTCTTCTCAGCGAAGATCTTGGACAGCTCAGCGCGCTCCGTGACGTCGAACCGCCGCGTGCTCATGAACGCGGAGGTCGCGGCATTGATCGCCTGCTGGTCGAGCTCGGGGTATCGACCCCAGGTCTCGCCTTCCTTGACCAGGCCGATCGCGGTTTGGGACGCGCCTGCCTCGGCGGGAACGAGCCAGGCTGCGCAGGTGAGCGTGAGAAGTCCCACGACGTGACGCCAACGACGAGAGCGTCTCGTCCTGGGGCAAGGTGGAGCAGCGAGACGAGGGCGGATTCTCTTCGGCATGGCATGTCTCCGAATCAAGATTGAGAGCAGTCAACAGAACGAGGCGCTAAAGCCCGCGCCAGAGCGGGGAAGATTCATCCATCTGGGCCCGCGATCGCATGCAGCCAGACCTGCCAACGGCGGGGCATGAGCGACCGGGCGTCGCGACCAGCCGATCCGGACTGAAGGCCGCGGGCACGGCCTTCGAGACGTGCGTGGATCTCCCCGGCATGGAGCCGCAGCGACGTCAGCTGCCCGTCGAAGGAGGCGGCACCGATCAGCTCACCGCCCTCGAGCTCGAGGAGGCCGGCAGCAGAGCGAACCGTGCCGCGGCGGATCTGCGAGATCCTCGCGTGGAGGAGTTCGTCGCCCACGGCCCGCTCTTCGATGCGGGAAAGATCCAGGCCGGATACGGCGATGTTTGGCTGAATGACCTCTCGAGACAGCTCTGAGAATCTGAGACCCAGCTCGAGGCGGCGGCCGCGGGCTTCGAGACGCGCATTCCCAGGGGCGTTGAGAGACCGGCGCAGACCGCTCGGCGCGCCGTCGACGACGACGTCACCCAGAATCTGCAACCGCACGGAGGGCGGATCAACGGATCGCTCGTCGTCCGACGCCTCAGGAGCTTCGACCGACCATTCGAAGGCCAGATCGCGCACCGACCGCAGGCCGACCCAGGCCCCTGCGTGGAGCCACTCCGGATTGAGCGCCAGAACGGCCGCTTTCGACGGGAGCACCTCCGAGCCGTCGACGGGCGGCACACCGATCAAGCGCAGCGCGAGCGGCTGGTCGCCATCCCCGAGCACGATCTCCGGCGGCGTCGCGCCGCCGGTCGGCAGGGCGGCGCGCGCGAGGTCTGCCGCTGCAACCTCGACGAACCGCGCCCGATCGAACAGCTCCGTCGGCTCGGCGAGTCGGAACGACAGTCCGTCGAGAGCGAGGTCGAAGACGATCTCGGCCTCCGCAATCGGCATCGCGAACCAGCCGAGCAAAACGAGACCAAAAGAGACCATCGCCGAAAGCACTCCGCGCAGACGAGGTCCAACCGGCCACGCGCCTGAGCGGCCGACCAAGGCCGGCTCGCCGGCGAGATCCCTCGCGTGCGCCGAGGGACCCTCGAGCTGCGGAAAGATGTCGAGCTCGAGAGTGCCGGTGAACAGCACCGGAGTCCCCCACTCGATCTCGCGGGAGGTCGACAGGATCGCTTGACGCCCTTCCGACAGCGCGACGTCCAAGGGGTCGCCGGCTGCTAGGCGCTGGTAGAAGACCTCGGAGAACGCGATCGCCGCTCCGTCGCTGATCGGCGCCTGCATCGCGACGACAGCCGGCACGCCGGCGCGGACGAGGGCGGTGCCGACACCCGCGAACGGATTCCGGCCGTCCGCGTCGACGTCGCGACCGGTCTCGCAGGCGTTGAGCACGATCAGTCGCAACGAGCGGTTGTCAGCGACGATCTGGGCGAGCTGGCCGCCGGGCACGTGGCGCGCCCGCCCGTTGGCGTCGGTCAGCGCAAGCGTTCCTTCGCCGGTCTGTGGATCGAAATCGCCGTGCCCCATGTAGTGGAGCACGTGGATCTCCTGGTCGAGCAAGTGAGGTCGGAGATCCTTCAGCCTGAGGCCGCGCACCACCTGCAGGTCGAGATGAGGATGACCGGCAGCGAGCCGCTCGAGGCTTCGAATCTCGTGCTCGACATCGAGCTGGTCGACATCGGACGGCGTTGAGGCAACGGCCAGGATCCGCAGGCAGTCGCTGGGCGGGCGAGCCAGCGGCGCGTCGACGTCGAGGAGGCGGAGAATCGGAGAATCCCGCTGCGTCGCCAGGAACTTGCCGGCCGCACGATAGAACAGGTACTCCCACGGTTGGCTGTGGATCTCCGCGAGCTGGCGCGAGCGAGGATCAACCTTGAGCACCAGGCGCAGACGCTCTCCCGCCGCGCGGGTCAGATCGAGGCTCGTCCGCAGGAGCGATGCCAAATGCTCCTCGAGCAGCCCGTCGAAGAGTTCGCTTCCGAGCGCCTGCATATCGCGCTCGATCGACTCGGCCGCCGGCGCCTGCAGCTGCAGGTCGCGGTTCAGGCGGCCGACGGCGGCACCGCGGGCAGCGCGCACGAGGCGCGCTCGTCGCGCGAGCATTGCGGTGGCGTCGAGATCGAGATTCAGACGACCGACGCCATCGCCGGCGGGCGACTGCAAGACCTGCACGGTATGACCGCCCGCCGGCTCCGGGCGGATTCGAATCTCGAAGGTACGGGATGGATGTCGCACGGCGCGAGGGAACCCGCGGCGAACGCCAGACGCCGCCGCGGGTCAGATGGATCAGCCGCGTCCCGAGCTCGGGCTACTGGCCCCGTCTTGACCTCTGTCTTGCTTCGAGGTGCCGGAGCCCGGCTCCACCGAGCGATCGGTTTTTGGACCGCCGTTGCCGGTCCCGGTACCCTGCGAACGGATGGGCTGCGTCGTCTTTGTCATCGCATGTTCCTCCTGTGAATCGATCGCTCCTCCGGCAGGAGGCGCCGATCGCCTTCGATCAGGCCGCACGCTGCGGCCTCGTCGGGGTATCGAGGAGGAGAACCCGAGCGCCTGGGATTTGTTGCTCGGACCCGAAATGAATTCAGTCGGCGGTCTGGCAGGCCTCGAAGCCGCGCCATTCGCCCTGGAGCTGAAACGCCGCCCAGTCCTGTTGCGGACGCCCGAGGCGCCACATCTGCCGCTGCGCCAGGCGCAGAGCCTCGGGCGGCCGGAGACAGCGGCGCAGGAGCCCGTCGTAGAAGCGCTCCATCAGCTCGCGGGTCGCGCGATCGCGCACCGGCCAAAGACTCACCAAAACCCGCGGCGTGCCCGCGTGCATGAAGCCGCGCGTCAGGCTGAGAAGACCCTCGCCGGCCACATCGCGGCCGGCGCCGGTACTGCAGGCGCTGAGCACGGCCAGCTCCGCCGGCAGGTGGAGGCCGTAGAGCGCATCGAGACCGAGAACGCCGTCAAGAATCTCGCCTTCGGGGGTGGTCTGCGACAGCACTAAGCCAACCGGGCGCTCGGCGACCCAATCCGTGTTCGCATGGGTCGCGAAATGGACGATCCGATAGGCGGCGAGACGGCCGCTCAGAACCTGATCCAGGCGGGCGTCGAACCCCTCGAGAAGGAGCCGCTGCGCCTGCGGCACGAGCCCGAGAATGGATCGCGCTTCTGCCGCCGT
>JBCBCF010000078.1:0-15896 GCA_038530905.1 Acidobacteriota bacterium | reverse complement strand
CGCGCCGCAGGACCCGCATCAGAAAGTCGATGTTCTTCTCGAAGGCGACCCGGCCGATATGCACCAGCGTCGGGCGCTGCCGATGGATGCGGAAACGCCGACGGAACGCCTCGCCGTCTCCCGACTGGAAGTCCGCGGGCGACAGACCGGTGGGCACGACTTCGATTGGTGAGCGGACGCCATAGCCTTCGAGCACCTCGCGCATGGCGTGGGACGGCACGACGACGGCGTCGACGTCATTGCACTGCCGCCGGGTCATCCGCCGCGCCAAGCTGCGCATCAGCCCGGGAGGCGAAAACGGCACGTAGTGGTTGAGGTACTCCTCGAAATACGTGTGGTAGGTCTCGAGCACCGGCACATCGAGTCGACGGGCCAGCTGCTTGCCCACGCGATGGGCAACAAACGGCGTCTGGATGTGGACGAGGTCGTAGTTCTCGGCCGCCAGCTCGTCGACCCGGGCTCGAATCTTGCCGGCGAGCATGAAGCGATCCTCGGGATCGAACGGCACCGAGAACGCCTTGATCCGCGTGACACCAGCCTCCTCGCGATCACCCTCGCCGTACGCCGGCGCCAGGAGATGGACCTCGTGGCCGAGCTCGCGAAGCTCGTGCATGAACGTGCGGATCGACGTCGACACGCCGTTGACGCGCGGGAAGTAGACGTCGGAGACGTAGAGCAGTTTCACGGGATCGTCCGTGCAGCGTGCGACCGGCGTCGGCACCCGAACCGCAGGATGGCGGGGCCGGTGGTCGAGTGAGGAGGAATCAGCGGAGAAACGAGATCAGATCTGGAATGACAGCAGCGCGAGCGTCAAGCCGAGGGCTGCGCCGGCGACGACATCGGTCGGATAGTGCAGGCCCAGCACCACCCGCGACATGGCAACCAGCAGCGCGAACGGGATCAGAACCCAGCCCAGCGCCGGAAAGTAGGCGGTGACCAGGACGGCGAACGACACCGCATGCAGGGTGTGGCCGGACGGAAAGCTGTACTTGTCGAGCGGCGCCACCGTCATCTGGAACGTGCCGTCGGCGAACTCCAGAGGCCGCACCCGAGCGGTGCTGTTCTTGAGCAAGCGGTACAGCGCATGACACACACCTGCGACCAGGAGAGTGTGACCGATCGCCGGCAGCGCCGAGCCTCCGTGCAGCAGCAAGAGCCCAGCCAGAGTGAGATAGAGGTAGTGCCCGTCACCGACGCGGCTCACTGCGGAAAAGAAACCGCGCAACCACGTCCCCGACAGCTCGTGGCAGAACCGGCACACCGGCAGCTCCAGCTGGGAGATCCGATCGAAGGTCGTTTCCGGCAGCGCGGTTCGCACTCTGAAGGCCTCCTCGTTGTTGCCCGTGATCTGCCGCGTGGCGATCAGCTGCTTTCTGATCGCTTCCGACGTCGGGCCGAACGTTCGGCTCTATGACCAGAAAAAGTTAGCCGTCGCGCGTGAAGTTTCGGTGAACGTCCTGTGATCTTTCGAGGCGCGGGACCCCTCTCGGTGCCGCCAGACTCCGGATATCCTCTACGCAGCCGTTCTCGATGGGCTCGACGAAGGAGCACCTCTTGCTCGACTGGCCAGACGCACGATTCCGCATGCAGCGCACCCGCAGCGGCGACCTCGCTCTCCGTCGACGCGATGGCGACCGCGGGGCGCTTCTTTTCATCCACGGACTCGGCGAGTCGGGTCTCTGCTTCGAGCGCTTGGCGAGCGACGCCCGACTGGACGGCTGGGATCACCTGATTCCCGATCTACCGGGCTACGGTGGCTCGAGCTGGCCGCAGGCGGAACGTCTGGAGCGCGGCCTGACCCGTCACGTTGAAGCTCTCCTCGCCCTGCTCGATCGACTCGCCATCCCCCGCGCGACCGTCCTCGGCCACTCGCTCGGTGGCGTTCTGGCGACTCTGCTCGCCGAGGCCGCTCCGGAGCGCGTTGCGGCCGTGATCAACATCGAGGGCAATCTGTCGCTCGACGACTGCACGGCGAGCGCATTCGCAGCGTCTCAATCGATCGACGACTGGCTGGAGCACGGACGCGAAGCCCTCCTCAGCCAGCTCGAGGAGGACACGACGCGCATCGCTCCGCGGCGGGTGCTGCGCGCCTACGCCGCCAGCGTGCAGCTCTGCGACCCGCGCGCCTTCCTGGTGGACAGCCGCGAGCTGGTCGAGCTGTCGATGCGGGAGGAGCTCGCTGGCCGCCTGGCGCGGCTGCCCTGTCCGACCGTCTACCTCTTCGGCAGGCCTCACGGCACCGGCCCGCGATCGCTCGAGCTGCTGGAACGCGCGGGCGCCGAGAGCCACGCGTTCGAGCCCGCCGGCCACTGGCCGTACCTCGAGCAGCCCAACGGGTTCGCCGCCCTCGTCGCCGCGCTGCTCGAGCGCTTCACCGACGAGGACGCGGCGCCGTCGGCAGCCTCGACCTCGCCCTCTGCCGCCACGGAGACCTCCACATGACGCGGCTCGAGCACGTTGTGGCCATCGGTGGCGGCTTTGGCGGTCTGGCGCTGGCGCGCGCTCTGGGCGGCGGGCCGCTGCGCGTGACCGTGGTCGACCGCCGGAACCACCACCTCTTCCAGCCGCTCCTCTACCAAGTGGCGACAGGAGCGCTGTCGCCAGCCAATATCGCCTCGCCGCTGCGCGCCCTCTTCAAGCGCCATCAGAACGTCACGTCGCTGCTCGGAGAGGTCACCGATGTCGATCTGGACGCCAGACGGGTGACCGTCGATGGCGAAGACATCGCATACGACGCTCTGGTGGTGGCCAGCGGCTCGACGCAGAGCTATTTCGGCAACGACGCCTGGGCCGACAGAGCGCCGGGCCTCAAGACCATCGACGACGCGACGATGATCCGCCGCCGCGTGCTGCTGGCCTTCGAACAGGCCGAGCGAGAGCCGGATCCGCGAAAGCGCGAAGCGCTGATGACCTTCGTCGTGGTTGGCGGCGGGCCGACCGGCGTCGAGATGGCGGGCGCCCTGGCCGAGGTGGCGAAGCGCACGCTGCGCCGCGAGTTTCGCCGCATCGACCCGACCTCGGCGCGGGTCCTGCTGGTCGAAGGCCGCGACCGGCTGCTGCCGCCCTTCCTGGAAGGCTCCTCACGACGCGCCCAGCGGGACCTCGAAGCGATGGGCGTCGAGGTGATGCTGCAGGCCATGGTGCAGGAGATCCGCGACGTCGAGATTGAGATCGAGCGCAGGGGCGAGGCCGAGGGCTCCGAGACCTTGATGGTGAGCGCCGCCAACGTCGTCTGGGCGGCCGGCGTGCAGGCCTCGCCACTCGGCGCAAGACTCGTGGAGCAGAGCGACGCCGAGCTGGTCCGCGGCGGCAAGGTGCGCGTCGAGGCCGATTGCTCGATCGCCGGTCGGCCTGAGGTCTTCGTCATCGGCGACCTGGCGCACTTCGAACACGGTGGAGACGAGCCGCTGCCGGGCTTGGCGCCAGTCGCCATGCAGCAGGGACGCTACGTGGCCAAGATCCTCGAGGCCCGAACCCGCGGACGCAGCAAAGCGATCGGGCCCTACCAATACTTCGACAAGGGCCAGATGGCCGTGATCGGTCGCAGCAAGGCGGTGGCCGAGATGGGCAAGCTCCGCTTCAGCGGCTTGCCCGCGTGGCTCGCGTGGCTCTTCGTGCACCTGATGTACGTCACGGAGTTCGAGAACCGAATCCTGGTGCTCATCCAGTGGGGTTGGAACTACGTCTCTCGTGGCCGGAGCGCTCGCTTGATCACCGGCGATCTCGAATCCGGCCCGGACGACTGGCGACCGAAGCCACAAACGGCAAATGCGGACGGGAGCTGACGGAGCCATGCCTTCGCGAGAGGAACGCGGCGCCCGCGATCCGATTCGATTCGTCTCCCGACGACCGTCTCCCTTCCACGCCGTCGCAGGCGGCCTCGACCTGGAGTCGAATGATGAGTGATTCCTTCTTCGCAGGTCTCGGAGGAACCCTCAGCGCCGATATCGCCGTGCCCGAACACGAGCGAGAGCTGCGGTTCTACGCCCGGGTCCTCGGCACGGGCGAGTCGCCGCTCTGGCGCGAGGATCTGATGAACAGCCACGGTCATCCGATCATCGGCCTGGGCGAGCGGGTGGAAGCCTACGCACACCTTCCGCTCCAGTGGATGCCACATTTTCAAGTCGCCGATGTTGCAACAAGTGCGGCGTGCGCTCTCCAGTTGGGTGGTCGCGAGCTGATGCACGAGAAAGACGACGAGGGCAAGAGCCTCTGGGCGGTGCTTCAGGACCCGAATGGAGCGGCGTTCGGCATCATCCCGGTCGTCGCTCGAGAGGCGCTTCCGTCAGCGGAAGGGACGGAGCCGAACGCCGGCGGGACCCCTGCGGGACGGATCGCTTGGGTCGATCTGACGGTCCCGGACGCCTTGACCTCCCGCGCCTTCTATCGACAGGTCGTGGGCTGGACGGCAGCGGACGATGCGGGCGGACGCGCGGCCGACTCCAGCATGCTCGGCGAGGGCGGAACCCCGGCGGCAGGCATTCACCAGCTGGGCGACCTCGCCCCAGATCGACCGCCCGTCTGGATCGTCCACCTTCCGGTCGGCGACCTGGCAGAAAGCCTCCGGCGGGTCCACGACGAAGGCGGCGAGGTCCTTACGACACTCGAGGACAGCCATGGCGCCGCGTCCGCGGCGGTGATTCAGGACCCGGTCGGAGCCTGCCTGGCGCTGGTGCAGGGAGGCTGAGCTCGATCGTCAGCCAGCGGATTTCAAAGCGCGGAGTATTCACTCAGCCTGGAGGAACTCGATGAAACGACAGACCCCTTGGCGCCTCGTTCTGTTCACCGCCGTCGGTCTGCTCGCGGCCCTTCACGCGACGGCGGGGCCAGATGCGGGCAGTGAGGCGAACCGCGTTCACTACACAGAGATCGTCTGCAACGACGTCGCCGAGCACATCGCGGCGCTGGAGCAGGTGCACGGCCTTTCGTTCGGCCCGCCGATGGCCGACCTCGGGCTCGCACAGGTTGCAAAAGCTCCCGACGGACGTCTGATCGGAGTGCGTGCACCACTCGCCGAGCACGAGACGCCGATCATCCGGACCTATGTAGAGGTTGCAGACATCGCCGGCGCCGTGGAAAAGGCCGCCGCTGCAGGAGCGGTGATCGCGTATCCCCCGACGCAACAAGGCGACACCGGAACCTGGGCGATCTACATCCTCGGTGACCTCCAATTCGGCCTCTGGCAGCGGCCGTCGGGGCTGTGACAGCCACTGCATCCACGCCTCGACGCGGCTAGGCACCTCCGCGGAACTGTCGGACGACCGCGTCGACGGACTCTTCGACCACGTCCTGGCGGTCATAGAAATCAAATTGATCGGCGTCGTCCACCCACAGCTGAGTCAACGGCGCGGTCACCCTTTGCGCATAACCCTTTGCGCAGAAGCGTGCGCACTCGCCGGCAGCACCCCCCGCTCTCGAACGTGACCGGACGGTCCGTCACGCAGAGGAGGCTCGGAGCGTTCTGAAGATTGATGCGGGCCGTCCAGGCCCGCTGACTCGTCCAACTGGCTCAGCTTCAGCCGACCTTGATCGTCCGGAAAACGACTCGCACGGAAGGCAAGAACGCTGAGGAAGGAGGTAATCGATCGAAGCACACGAAGACCAAACGATTGATGATCAATCGCATGGTCTTCGATGAGTGATCAATTTCTATTCAGAGATCGATCACTCGAGCTGTCAGGTTGAGGGGCCGAATTCCGTGAGACATCGTCGTTTCGGATTCACGAGAACCCATGAGCGACTGAGGATGGCGCTGACTCGGCCAGTCGTTCGGCAGAGTTCACCAAACGAGGGAGCGCAGATCACGAATCTCGGAAGTCGCTGATTCTCAGGAACTTGCCGCCACAGAAATCAGCCGGCTGCCCCGGATCGTCACGCGTCAGCTCGCGCGCCCGTCCGAGGGATGGCGGAGTCCGGTGGATTGTCGTCCTGAAGGGTCATGATCTGACCTCCTCGGTGGTTGGCGATGGTTTAGACTATCGCACGAATCTATCACCTGTCAAGACACTTCAGAATCCTTTTCTTGAGCGAAGTCTCAAATCGCAGATCCGGCGCTGCGGGCCGGCGCGGTGCCGAATCGGCGATCTCGTGGGCCGGCGTAGCGCAGCCGAGGGCGAATCAAACGCCCACCCTCCGCTTGTTCTCGACAATGGGCGATCCAGCCCGCGGCGCGCGCCATGGCGAAGACTGGTGTGAAGGTGTCTGTGTCGAGGCCGAGCGAGTCCAGCAGAAGCGCCGTGTACAGCTCGACGTTGGCGCGCAGCCGCCGATCGGGCTTGCGCTCGTCGAGCAGCTCGACGGCAACCTCTTCGACGTGGCGGACGAGATCGACGAGCGTCCGATCTCCGACGGAGTCGGCCAGCCGATCGGCGGCGGCCGCCAGCGCCGCCGCGCGCGGATCGCGCACGCGGTAGACGCGGTGGCCAAAGCCCATGAGGCGCTCGCCGGCCCGCAGTTTACGCCGCAGCACCGTCTCGGCACGGTCTGGAGAACCGATCTCTCGAACCAGATCGAGAGCGGGTCCCGGAGCGCCGCCGTGCAGAGGCCCAGACAGCGCGCCGACGGCCGCGACCAGCGCCGACACGAGATCTGCAGCAGTGGACGTGACGACCCGCGCCGCGAAGGTCGAAGCGTTCAATCCGTGATCGATCACCGCGATCAGATAGTCCTCGAGGGCGCGGACGCGAGCAGCCGACGGCTTCTCGCCGTCATGACGCGCCAGAAAATCGGCGGCGAGACCCAGCTCGGGGCGTGGGGGCAGCGGCTCGAGGCTGCGGCGCCGGCGCGCTTCGGCGGCCACGATGCCGGGCAGCTTGGCGAGGATCAGCGGCGCCGGCGCGAGCGCATCTCCACGCGCGGCGCGGGCGACGGCCGGATCGAGCGACAAGGAGTCGAGCGCCAGACGCAGCACGTCGATCGCCCGGCTGCCGCCGGCGACCGCCCGATCGATCAACTCGAGCGTCGCCTCAGACAGCTCTCGATGCGCTGAGAGCTCCTCGCGCAGCAAGCCTCCGGCCGAGACAGAGCCCGTCCACAGAAGGGCCACCACCTCTTCGAAGCTGGCACGGCCGACCAATTCCTCGAGCGGGAAGCCGCCGAGGACCAGCCTCCCGGCGTCGCCGTCGACCTCGCTGAGGTGAGTTTCACTGAGGACGACGCCCTCGAGACCGGGACGAAGCGCGGCGGGCGCCGAATGAAGATCAGTCGAGCCGGTCGACAGCATGGAGTCTCCTTCGCAAACAGTGTCTTCATGGGTTGGCGGTCAGAGAGTGGACCGCAAGGCTCGGTTGGCGACCCGATTGGCCACTCGGCTCTCTGCGTTCTCGAATCGCTCGACAAAGATCCTGAAACATGGACTTATTGATGTCAACGTTGATTTGTCAATCAATGATAGGGTCTAGTCATGCGAGATCGACCGCCGACCTTCCTCACCGCGGCCGCCGCGGCCGAACTCCTCGGAGTCCGCCGCGAAACCCTCTACTCCTACGTCAGCCGTGGATTGCTGCGCTCCGAGCCGGGCGAGGCGGGACGCCAGCGCCGCTATCGCCGTTCAGACGTCGAGGCCCTGGCGCGCCGCCGCGCGGCACGCAGGCGACCGGCCGTCGCTGCCGCGCAGGCCCTGGACTTCGGAGAGCCGGTCCTCGAGACCGGCCTGGGCACGATCGAGGAGGGCCGGCTGCTCTACCGCGGTCAGGACGCCCTCGGGCTGTCGCGTTCCGCCTCGTTCGAGCAGGTCGCGCGCTGGCTGTGGTCCGGAGCCACCCGCGCGGAAGGCGATGACTCACCAAACGACGGTTCCTCAGCCGAGGGCCCGCCGGTGGGTCGGTCTCCAGAAACGCCTTCCTCGCCCCCACTCGACCTGGGCGAACAGACGCAACAGCTCCTCGATGCGATCGTCGAGGCGCCGCTCGATCCGCTGGAGCGCCTGGCGGCCGCGCTGCCGGTCGTCGGCACCCGGCTGCCGACCTGGCCGCGACGAACACCGGCTGCGGTTGCGCTCGCCGAGCGCCTGGTGGCAGCGGTCGTCTGCACGCTCGCGGGCGTCCCGCCCCGGACCTGGCGCGGCTCGAGCGCCAAGGTTCTGGCGGAGGCCTGGGGCCTCGCCGAGGATCTGCGCCTGCGTCAGATGCTCGACGCGATTTTGGTGCTTTGCGCCGATCATGAGCTCAACGCCTCGACCTTCGCAGCACGCGTCGCCGCCTCGACCGAAGCACCGCCCCACGCGGTGCTTTCCGCCGGCCTGGCGGCTCTTGTCGGTCCGCGCCACGGCGGCCACGTCCTGCGGGTTGCCGCGCTCCTCGACGAGATCGAGGTCGACATCCGCAGCCTCGACCCACAGCGGGTTGACGACGCACTGGCCCGACGTCTGCGTCGCGGCGATCCGCTTCCCGGCTTCGGGCATCCTCTCTACCCGCAGGGCGACCCGCGCGGTCGAGAGATGTTCGCGCGCCTCACCGATCTCGAGGCAAGAGCCCAGGAGGTCGGCGCCGAACCCGTCGATTCTGCGCGTCTCGATCTCGAAGCGCTGGCCGCCTGCCGCCTGCTTGCCGAGCGCGGCGAGGCGCTCCTCGGCGAAGCACCGACGATCGACGTCGCTCTCGTCGCCGTCGCGCGCACGCTCCGCCTGCCGGCCTCGGCGCCGATCGTTCTCTTCGCCACCGGTCGCTGCGCCGGCTGGATCGCCCACGCCCTCGAACAGCGCGCCGACGGTCGGCTGATCCGCCCGCGGGCGCGCCGGCGCCGCAGCCGCTGACGGCCGGCGTCGAATGAGCCGGCGCGGAGCCGATCAGCCGAGGGTCGGCTGCGCCTTCGCTCGCAGAACGCTCGCGAAGTGGCCGCGGTAGGCCCACGCGAGAAAGACCTGCAGCGCCAGGATCACGAGCGCGATCGGCATGCCCGCGGGGTCGAGGAAGAGGTGGAAGGCGACGATGTTGAGGACGATCGGCGCCAGCACCGTCAGCGCCAGCGGCACGAGGACACCGGCCAGCAGCAGCGCGCCACAGACCACCTCGGTGGCCTTGATGAACTCGAAGAGGAAGCCGCTGCCAACCAGTGCACCAAAGAATTCCTGCGCCGCGGGCGTCAGCTCGGGCGGCGGCAGGAAGCCGAAGAAGCCGTTGAGGCCGAAGACGAAGAAAACCAGGCCGAGCAGGATGCGGGCTCCGAGAACGGCGAACTTCATGACGTTTCTCCTATGCGATCGGTCGGATGAGAGGGACGGAACATCGGTTGTTCAACTCAATTGTTTGGGCTGCCTGACGCTTCTCCGAGAACGCGCTCGGCCAGCCAGTCGGCGACGGCGCGCAAGGCATCGGGAGCGATCGTCGTCTCGATCGTGGCGTACTCCGACGACGCTCCGGTCACGGCGGGCTGCAGGAGGTGGTTGAGCCCCGGCAGAACGCGCAGCGTCAGATCGCGGGTCGGCGCGGCGGCAAGGGCGGTCGCCGCGGCGGGCAGGTTCTGCGCCGGATCGACCTGCAGGTCTCGCTCTCCCCACACCACGAGCGTCGGCACCGTGAGGCGGGACAACGGCCCGGCCGGGTCATGTCGCAGGAAGAATCGGTACCAAGGAGACGCGGCCTGGCGGACCGTCAGCTCGACAACGTCGGCGATCTGGGCTTCGTCGATGAGCCCAGAAGCGCGCGCCTGCTCCTCGGCGAACGCTCGAAGATCGCGCTCCAGCTCCTCGAGGGTGCGATCGGAGACGACCATCGCGTTGGTCTGCTCGATGCGCTGCCGCTCGCGTTCGACCAGCGCGGGCGGCGCGCCGCCTGCGCGCAGCAGCAGCTCCGTCTGGCGCGCCAGCACCTCGCCTCCAGGGACCGCGGTCGGTGCCAGCAGCACGGCGAACGCCCCGAGATCGGGCGCCGCCTCGAGGGCCATCGGCACGATCAAGCCACCCTCGCTGTGGCCGATCGCACCGACGCGCTCGGGATCGATCTCGGGCTGGCGGGTCAGCCACGCGAGCGCCGCCTGCGCGTCGGCGGCAAAGTCGCGCGTCGTCGCCGCATCGTGATCGCCCGTCGAGGCGCCGACACCGCGATCGTCGAGCCGAAGCACCGCCAGACCGCGCCGAGCGAGCACATCGGCCCACAGCCGGAACGGGCGGTGATCCATCACTTCGCCGTCGCGATTCTGCGGCCCGCTGCCGGACACCAAGAGCACGCCGGCGTAGGGCCCGTCACCGGCAGGCAAGGTCAGAACGCCGACCTGCTCGACCTCACCTGGGATGCGCACCTCACGCGTCCGATACGGGAACGGCGGTTTCGGATCCTGCGGGCGGGGAGGCGGCGCCAGCCCACCTCGGCGCAAGGCGAAAGTCGTTGCCAGCGGACCCTGGCGAAACGCACCCTCGAGAGCATCGATTGGCGCCTCGAGGCCGGTGGTCTCCACGCGGAAGGTCGGTTCCCCGGGCACGCCGCGGATGCGCATCGTCAGCGCCCCGTCAACGTGCTCGACCGCGAGCGCGAGACCGGCCGCCCCCTGGCTCGGGATGTCGATTGTGCCGGCCCAGCCATCGGCCTCGTGGTCGAGGACAACCTCGACCTCCAGCTCGCCGGTCGGCAGCACCACGCCACCGGACCAAGCGCCGATCAGGTCGCTCGGCGCGAGCGAATCCTCAGCGAGAGAGGGCGTGCACGCAATCGCGGCGCACACGAGGACGAGCGCGGCGCGGCGCGAAAAGAGAGCTCTTGGTCTGCTCATGCTGGTCAATCCCACCAGAGATGAATCGTCGGCCCATCGACCAAGCTGGCGCAAAGGGCGTCGAGCGTCTCGAATCCCTGGTCGATGACGTCCGGACAGAGGGCGTAGAGGTGGATCGCGAACGTGCGAACCGCCTCGGCATCGGCGGGATCGTAAGGCCGTGGCTCGAGACGCCCGGCCACCAGGTCGGAGCGCAGGGTCGTGAGCTCGATCGGATGGTCGCGAAAGAACGCCAGGATCTGCCGGCTATCAACATTGACATTGGCTCCCGACACGCCGAAGGCGGCAATCGCCTCGAGAGAATCAACCGTCGGCAGCAGGTGCGCGGCGTCGCGGCGGCCCGTCACCAACAGGCACCCCGGCGCGTCGAGAGCTGCCCGCAGCGCATCGAGACCCTCGGCGCGCAGCAAACGACCGCCGACGCTGCGCGAATCCACGTGGAGGCGAACGCCGGCACCGTCGAGATCCGGCTCGCTGCGCGAGTCGAGCAATCCTTCGAGGCGCTCGACCGCTGCGCGAAATGCCTCGTCGCCGGCCGCGGCGCTCAGCCGAGCGACGACCGCTTCCGGGGCGAAATGCGCCTGCTGCTCCGGGGTCAGAGTCGCGAGCTCGACGGCCTCGGCCTCTGCCATCCACTCATCGTCTTCGGCCTCCTCGTCCTCGGACTCTTCGCCTTCGGCCACGTCCCCCGCATCTCCATCGACATCGCCACCGCCCAACGCCGCGAGGATCTGAGCCAGCGGATCCGCTGCCTCCTCAGAGGAGAGCTCGGGCGGTGGCGCCGGCGACGTGACGAGCGCTTCGTCGGCGCCGTGGGCGCGCAGAAGAGCCACCAACTCGTCGTGGCCCTCGCCGAGCGCGATCGACAGAAGGGTCGCCTCCTGGTACTTCGGCCCCTGCGCATGGGCCGCAATCGCTTCCGCCTGACGGACGCGCAGCGTCGCGTGGCGTTCCTCGGCGTCGCGTCGTTCGTTGTCGGAGAGCTTCGCATCGTGCCGGCGGGCGGCCCAGTAGGTGGACTCGCGAATCGAAGCCTGCGGACGAAGAAGCAGGGGGTCGAAGGTTCCGCGAAGGTCGGGCTCCAGACCATGGTCGAGCCAGCGTCGCACGGTGGCAACCAAACCGCCGGCGACCGCCACCGAAGCCAGGAATCCGACGCCGCGCAGATCGCGCCTCGGATCGGCGCCGGCCTGGAGCAGGCGAACCGCGATCCGATCGTGGCCCTCGAGCAGGGCGGCAGCAAACGCCCCGCCGGTGTCGGCATCAGCGTTGGGATCGGCTCCCATCGCAAGCAGCAGCTCGACATGTACCGGCCGCCCCAGCGCCGAGGCCCTGACCAGCGGACGCGGCCGAGACGCCCAATTTGGATCAACGCCAGCGTCGAGCCAGACCTGCAGCAGCGTCGGATCGTTGAGATCCACCGCCCGGTAGATGGCCTCCGGCACGGCCACCGGATCGATGGTGCCCGCTTCGACTTCCCGCAGGATGGCTTCGGTCCGACCGGCTCTCAACAGCCGGCCGATGCGCTCATTCGCTGGATCACTCATGGGTTCCTCCCAAAAAAGGCACACAGACAGCGGTCGCGCGGGCGACCTTCACCGCAGCACCTCCACGGGCTCGTCGGTGCGCCAGAAACGATCGCGCGGCGGCAGTCGGCCGCGCAAGAAGAGCTCGGATTGGGCGCCGGGCGAGAAGCTGCGCACGAGCAGGCCCGTCTTGGGGTCGATCCAGCGCTCCACCACCGTCGGTGGCCGCTCGATGGAGTGTGGGGGGCGCGCCGCGACCGCCGTCTCCATGAACGTCCGCCAGAGCGGCGCCGCCGCCAACCCGCCGCTCAAGCCGAGGGGACGCCCGTCGTCGCGCCCGACCCAGACGACCGTCACCAGACTGCCGGCGGTGCCGGCCAGCCAGGCGTCGCGCCGATCGGACGATGTCCCGGTCTTGGCCGCCACGTCGATCCCCTCGATCGCTGCACCGCGCGCCGTTCCTTCGGCCACGGCGTCACGCAAAACATCGCGCACCAGGAAGGCGGCGCCGCGGTCGGCGACGTGCGTCTCGCGGGTGCGCCGCCGGCGCACGAGGGAACCGTCGGACTCCTCGATGCGCGACCAGGCCCAAGGCTCGGACGCATCGCCCGCGTTGGCCAACGCAGAGTAGGCGGCAGCGAGACGCAACGGCGAGGTCTCGACAGCGCCGAGCGCGAACGACGGCGGTGGCGGTGAAGGGATGTCGAGACCGGCCGCGCGCAGGCTGCGCGCCGACGTGCGCAGCCCGCAGTGACGCGCCAGGCGCACGAACGGCACGTTGAGCGACTCGACGAGGGCGCGTCGCAAAGTCACCGGCCCGCGGAATCGGTCGTCGTCGTTCGACGGCTTCCAGCTGCCGGTGGGCAGGGCGATCTCGAGCGGCGCGTCGGCCACGCGTGCGGCAGGAAAGAGCGCCGGTCGGGCACCGCAATCGTCGAACGCCTCCAGGAGAAGAAGCGGCTTGATCGCCGATCCGGGCTGACGCCGCGCAGAGCGCGCGCGATCGAACCCAACATCGCCCGCCGGGTCGCCGCCGACGTGCGCGAGCACCGCCCCGGTATAGCTCTCGAGGGTGACCAGCGCCGCCGACAGAGGTGCGTTGCGCAGCCGCGGATGGCGTCGCCGAAGATCCTTCAGATGGGCGCGGACCGCAGCGCCGGCGCGCTGCTGAAGCAGAGGATCGAGCCGCGACTGCACGACATACCCGCGATCGATCGCAACGGCCTCCGCCGCCACGTCCGCCGCAATCCAGGCGCGGAACTCCGCCGCCGGCGGCCGCTCGGGCGCAGACGGTCGAGCCCGGACCGGCTGCGCCCGGGCCTTCGCCACGTCGGCGGCGCTCGCCCAACCGAGATCTTCCATGCGCGACAGCGCCCAATCCCGCCGCGCCCGCGCCGCCTGCGCATGGCGGGTCGGCGTGCGACGGTTGGGCGCCTGAATCATGCCGGCGATCAGCGCCGCCTCGGCGAGCGTGAGCCGCTCGGCGGATTTCGAGAAATACACCCGCGCCGCCGTGCCCAGCCCATGAATGGCGAGGCCGTCGACGTGGCCGAGGTATACCTGGTCGAGATACGCCTCGAGAATGTCTCGCTTGTCGACTCGCGCCTCGAGCGCCAGGGCGCGCAGGGCTTCCGAAGCTTTCCGACCGAGCGAACGTTTGGGCGTCAGGTCGCGGTTCTTGATCAGCTGCTGAGTGATCGTACTGCCGCCCTGCGCCACTCCGCCCGCCCGCGCATTGGCGAGAAGCGCCCGAGCCACCGACCGTCCGTCGACACCAGGATGCTCGAAGAATCGGGCGTCTTCGGCGGCCAAGACCGGCCGCCAGACGAGCTCGGGCAAGGCGTCGAGACGGATCGGCACGCGCTGCGCCCGTCGCTCGTCGAGCGATTCCGCCAGCACTTCTGGTTCGAGACGCACTGAATCGAGCGGATCTCCATCGGCAGCGCGCAGACCGAGGACACGGCCGCCAGCACCCAGATCGAGAGCGACGAGGCGCGCCGCGCGCCTCTTGCCGTCGCTCCGGTGCGCGCGCAGGAAGAGCCAGAAGACCTCGTTGCCCCAGAAAAACTCGCCGGGCGCGCTCGGACGCCGCCCGCGGGTCCGCACGTAGCCCTGGCGCTCGAGGCGCTCGGCCAACCCATAGCCCAGCACCGTCCCGCCGGGGACGATCGGAAACGGCTCCGAGAGGATCCGGCTCTCGTTGCGCCCCAGCTCCGCGAGGAGCGGGTTGCCGGTGTCGGCCCGCGCGTCGGCCGGGGCGAGGATCGCCAGCATCATCGCCGTCGCGACGACGGCCGAAAGCCGCCACGGTGCGCGAGACCTCAAGCGCGCTTCGCTCCTCCGAACGAGACGATTCGGCCCGTTTTGTCGAGAGACAGAAGAGGCTCGGATCCCGCCGGCCGACGACGAATCGACCGAATCGCTCATCCGGCCGGCTGCCTCATGCGAAACCAGGAACAACAGGAGACGAGGACGCTGCAACGCAGCGTCGCCCACTCGAGCGTCTCCATTCCATACGTCACTGTTCAGGAGACCTCTCGATGCCACGTTTTGCTTCGATCGCTCTCGCTTGCCTTTGCCTGCTCTTCTCCGTCACCGTCGCCGCCGCTCCCCATGGAGACGACCATCACAACAAAGGCCACGACCAAGACATCGTCGACGTCGCCGCGTCGAATGAAGACTTCGAAACGCTGGTCACCGCCGTCAAGGCCGCTGGCCTGGTCGACACGCTCAAGGGCGACGGCCCCTTCACCGTCTTCGCGCCGACCGATGATGCCTTCGCTGCGCTGCCCGCCGGCGTCCTCGACAGCCTCCTCGCCGACACCGACAAGCTGAAGGCCGTCTTGACCTACCACGTGGTCGCCGGCAAGGTCACCGCCGCCGACGTCATGAAGCTCGACAAGGCCGCGACCGTCAACGGCCAGAAGGTGAAGATCGACTCCTCGAGCGGCGTCAAGGTCAACAACGCCACGGTCGTGATGCCGGACATCATGACGTCCAACGGCGTCATCCACGTGATCGATACCGTCCTGGTGCCCGACGGCGTTCTCTGAGCCCTCGCGTCCGCGCTTTGCAACGCCCGGATCGGCGCCTGCCGACCGGGCGTTCGTGCGTTGAGGCCAGATCCTCGCCGAACAGGTCAAAGAATCTGCAGACTCGGCGACTGGCGCACGGAGAGCTTCTCTCGATAGACCTCGAGCGCCTCTTGCTCCCGACCCAGCATCCACAAGGTCTGGCCCAGGTTGTGGCGCGCGATGTCGGAGTCGGGAGCCAGCTCGACCGCCCGACGGAACTCGCGCTCGGCAGCCGCGTAGTCGCCCCGCGTGTAGTGCAGACCGCCGAGCAAAAGGCGCGGCTCCGCCGCTTCTGGCGCCAGCTCGGCGGATCGCTCGAGCGACGCCTGCGCCTCGGCCCCCTCGCGCAGGGCGATGAAATACAGACCCCGGTGCAGATGAGCTTCGGCTGAGTTGGGGTGCTTCTCCAGCACATCGGCAATCAGGGCGTCGGCACGCGCCAGGCTGCCGAGATCCTGCGTGAGATCGCCGAACGTGGCACCGCCCTGCCCATCGGCGACGAGGAGAGCGTAGGCCGCCTGCAGCTGCGGATGGAACGTCGGGTCCTCGGCCTCGCGCGGCAGCGTCTGCCAAACACCGAACCCGAGCACCG
>JBCBCF010000077.1:0-15931 GCA_038530905.1 Acidobacteriota bacterium | reverse complement strand
CAGGTTCTGGGGAGCCGTCTTCCCGAAGCCGAGTCCGGGATCGAGGATCAGCCGATCGCGGGCGACGCCTGCTGCCGCCGCCCTGTCGACAGCCGCTGCCAAGTCGTCTCGCACCTCGGCGACAACGTCGGCAAAGTCGATCGTCGTCTGCATCGTGCCGAGCTCGCCGCGGCTGTGCATGAGGACGATCGGGCACGCCGCCTGCGTCATCACTTCGACCATCTCCGGATCGCTCAGGCCGCCGACGTCGTTGATCAGGTCGGCGCCGTGCTCGAGCGCTCGGCGAGCGACGGCGCCCTTGCGGGTGTCGACCGAGAGGGGAACGTCCGGCCAGCGTGTGCGCACCGCGTCGAGCACCGGCAGGAGGCGATCGAGCTCCTCGCTGGCCGGCACGTCGCGCGCGCCGGTGCCGTAGACGCCGCCGCCGGGTCGGGTCGATTCGGCGCCGAGGTCGAGAAGGTCCGCTCCGTCGGCCAGCAGGCGTTCGGCGTGGGCAACCGCCGCCTCGACCTCAAGGAAGTGTCCACCGTCGCTGAACGAGTCGGGCGTCAGATTTAGCACGCCCATGACGAGCGGCCGCGCACCGAGCTGCAACGTCGTGTCGGCGGCCGGCAGCTCGAGCTGCCAAGACGTCTTAGTGGCCATCGGCCGACGGGAGCGCGCAGGGACTCGGAGCGGCCGCCCGTGGGCGGTCAGGAAGCGGCCGGTTCGGGCAGCATGCCGCCCGGGGAGGCGCCGCGATCCGGCTCGACCGTCGGCTCCGGTTCGGCGACCGTGGAAGCCGCTCCGCCACCCGGCGTCTCGTCCTTGGAGCGCAGGCTCCGCTCGCGCAGCTCACGCATCTCCGCCGGCATGACGTCCTGACCGGTCATCTCCTGGATCAGATCGTAGATCTGCCAGCCTTCGAGAGACTCGTGATCGAGAAGATCCTTCGCCATCCGGTCAAGCACGGCGCGATGCTCCGTGCAGATCGAGCGGGCCGCCTCGAGGCCCTCGGTGACCAAACGACTGATCTCCCTGTCGATCTCGATCGCGGTCGCCTCGCTGTAGTCGGGTCGCTTTTGGTAGTCGCGGCCGAGGAAGACCGGCTCGTCGGAGGCGCCGAAGGACAGCGGGCCGAGGCGCGACATGCCCCAATCGCAGACCATCTGCCGGGCGAGGCTCGTGGCCCGCTCGATGTCGTTGCCGGCGCCGGTCGTGATGTCGCCGTTCTGGGTCAGCTCTTCCGCCACGCGACCGCCCATGAGCACCGCGATTTGGCTCTCCACGTAGGTCTGGCGATACGTGTGCTTGTCTTCGGTCGGCAGTTGCATCGTGACGCCGAGCGCTCGCCCGCGCGGAATGATCGTCACCTTGTGGAGGGGATCGGTGCCGGGCAAGAACGCGGCAACCAGGGCATGGCCGGCCTCGTGGAAGGCGGTGTTGACCTTCTCCTCCTCGGTGAGCATCAGCGTCTTCCGCTCGACGCCCATGACCACCTTGTCCTTGGCGTACTCGAAGTCGGCCATTTCGACGCGCTTCTTGTCGCGCCGCGCGGCGATCAACGCCGCCTCGTTGACCATATTCGCCAGATCGGCGCCGGCGAACCCGGGCGTCCCGCGGGCGATGACCTGAAGATCGACATCGTCGGCCAGCGGGATGTTCTTCGTGTGAACCTCGAGAATGCCTGCGCGGCCGCCGATGTCGGGGCGATCGACGACCACGCGGCGGTCGAACCGGCCGGGACGCTGCAGCGCCGGGTCGAGCACGTCCGGGCGGTTGGTGGCGGCGATGAGAATGACCCCCTCGTTCGCCTCGAAGCCGTCCATCTCCACCAGCAGCTGGTTGAGCGTCTGCTCGCGCTCGTCGTGGCCTCCGCCGAGCCCGGCGCCGCGGTGCCGGCCAACGGCGTCGATCTCGTCGATGAAGATGATGCACGGCGCGTTCTTCTTGCCCTGTTCGAAGAGATCGCGCACGCGGCTGGCACCGACGCCGACGAACATCTCGACGAAGTCCGAGCCAGAGATGGAGAAAAACGGCACGTTGGCTTCGCCGGCGATGGCGCGAGCTAGCAGCGTCTTACCGGTGCCGGGCGCACCCATCAGCAGCACGCCCTTAGGGATCTTGCCGCCGAGCTTTTGGAACTTTTGCGGCTCGCGGAGGAATTCGACCACCTCCGCCAGCTCAGCTTTGGCCTCGGAAACGCCGGCGACGTCGTCGAACGTGACCTTCTTGCCGCCGGTGGCGAGCAGCTTCGCCTTGCTCTTGCCGAACGACAGCGCCTTGTTGCCTCCCGATTGGAACTGGCGCATGAAGAAGATCCACAGGCCGACGATCAGCAGAACCGGGCCCCAGGTCAGGAAGATGGCGAGCAGCGGCGAGTCTTTCTTGCGCTCGTAGACGATCGCGACCTCTTTTTCGCGCAAGATGTCGACGAGCTGCTCGTAGTCAGGGTATTCGGTCTTGAAGTCCGGCTTCTCCTCGGGCGTCGAGGAGCCGGTGAACTTGCCGGTCAGCTCGTTCTGTTTCATATGCACCTTCTCGACCTCGCCTTCGTCGACGGCGGCGAGGAACTCGGTGAACGTCAGCTCTTCCGGCTTACCGGTGCTCTTCTGGATCGTCTGCCAAAGCAGAATGACGACGCCGACGATGACAACCCAGAAGAGAAGAGATCGGAACGTGGAATTCAACGTGGAGTTCCTTTGGTGGCGTCGCCCGGCGGGGGGGACGGAGGTTCGCCGGATAGCGTCCGGCGCGTCGGAAGAAGATCTTTGGGCTCGAGATCGACGATCGTCGCGATCCAGGCATCCGTCGCGTCGGGCTGGACGCGGAACGACTCGTCGATCGCGACTCCCGGCACCCAGGCGATGGCGCCATCGATGACGAGCAGCGGCAGAAGGTCGCGCTCCGAGCGCGGGATGCGGCGGTCGATCAACAGGCTCTTCAATCGCTTCCGGCCGCCGCCCAGCGGTCTCAGCCGATCCCCTGGTCGCCGGGTTCGCATCTCGAGGATGGCGTCAGCGCGGAACGACAAAGCCGCTCGATCCGCAGCCCCTGTGAACATCCATTCGGCGATTGGCTGTCGTCGGACGAGGATGCGCCGACCAATCGCATGGAGTGCGGCTTCGCCCGGAGCCTGAAGAGTATACGAGAAGCCTGCCGTAGCGGTTGTGCGCGCCCGCTGGTCGGTCAGACACAGTCGATCGTTGTCCGCCGTCAGCCGCAGGCCGCCGCCGCCGTTGCACTCGACGCGTCTGCCGGTGGCGAGCTGGCGATCAAGTTCTCGCCGGGCGTCCTTCGACGGCGGCATGGGTCCGCCGATGGCCCGTTGGAGGCAGGACAGAGCGAGAGGGCGGGCAGCGTCGTTCAAGGACTCGTAGGCTCGGCGAGAGATGGTTGCGCCGTGGCTCGCTGTCTGCAACCCGAGCTCCGCTTCGAGGATTCCGCGCCATCGTCGTCGCGCGCGGCGCGTCGTGGCTGCGAGCTGCGCCAGCCGTGCCGTGGTTCCGCGGTCTCGAGCGTCGAGCGCTGGCAGGAGAAGGTGTCGAACGCGGGCACGCGGCTGAGAGTCCGAGCGGTTGGTGGGATCAAGAATCGGATGCACCGGTCGATCGACGCGCGTGAGCAGCTGATGGAGGATGCGTCGACGGAGCTCGAGGGCGGGTCGAACGACGCGACCTCGACGCGGTGCGATGCCGGCCAGCCCTTCGAGACCGCTCCCGAACAGCAGTCGCAGGGCGACCGTCTCCGCTTGATCGTCCGCGTGGTGGGCGGTGACGATCCACCGCGCGCCGATCCGATCGGCTTCACTCTCGAGAAGCGCGTAGCGCTGGTTCCGCGCCCAGGCCTCGATGCTCGTCGAGGCGGGCGGACCGTCCGCGGGCTCAAGACGACAGACCAGTCGCAGGGACTCGGCGATCTCGAGCGCCCTCTCGGCGCGACGAGTCGAGTCAGGATCGAGCCGATGGTCGACGTGCAGCGCCCGCAGATCGAGATTCAGATCGAGCAGTGCGAGGGCAAGCGCCGTCGAGTCGGGGCCGCCGGAGAAGGCGAGAAGCAGGCGATCGCTCGAGCGGACGCCGAAGCTTCTCAGGGCGCCGCAAATCGTGTCGATCGAAGAAGAGGAGGGCAGGAGGATGGTGGCGGTGAAGGGACTTGAACCCTTGACCTAGCGATTATGAGTCGCTCGCTCTAACCAGCTGAGCTACACCGCCGCAGGCGAGGGAATCGCGATCGATGAGATCGCGCGCCGGCCGGCGACGATAAACGACCCGTCGCGCGCTGTCAAAGTGGTGTGACGACACCGGGAGTCTCGCCGACTTCAGAGTCGGCGCGCGGCTCCGCGGCGACCAAGGGCGGCGCTCAGCGGAGAACTTCTTGGCAGCTTCGGAACTGACCGAAGAATTGGCGCATGGACGCAGCGAGCGCATTGTCGTTGAGCCGGTAGATCACGTTCTGACCTCGGCGCCGATCGACCACCAGCTCGGCTTCCTTGAGAACGGAGAGGTGTCGAGAGATCGTCGGCTGCGAGAGATCGAATTGGGCAACGATCTCGCCGACGGTGTACTGCTGATCTTCGAGAAGCTGCAGGATTTCTTGGCGCGTCCCGTCTGCCAGCGCCTTAAAGACTTTGGTCATCTTGCGGTTGCCGGTGCGGGGAGAGTCATGGGACATAGTCGTGAGCTCCGACGACAGAGGTTTGCTGCGAATCGAATGGACGAAGATCTCGGGCATCCGAGGCATTCACTCTGACAGCGTAAATCTAGAAGCTTGAAATTTTCTCGACCTTGATCGATCGATGGGCTCTGTTGATGCGCATCTAGTGAGCTACCTTAGGTAAACTTCGCGATATTCACAAGTTAATAGTTCTCTGTGAGTCCGTTCTGGCCCTGGCTGTCGCCTGGAACGCCAAAGGCCCCGCCGGAGCGGGGCCTTTGATCGCGCCCGACGGCGCTCTGGGCGTTGGCCGACGCCAATCAGGCGAAGCGCGCGGCGACCCGATCCCACACGACCGTGTTCCACCACGCCGCGAGATAGTCCGGCCGGCGGTTCTGGTAGTTCAGGTAGTACGCGTGCTCCCAAACGTCGACTCCGAGGAGAGGCGTCTTGCCATGCATGAGCGGGCTATCCTGATTCGGCGTGGAGAGGATCTCGAGCGATCCGTCGGCATTCTTCGCCAACCAGCCCCAGCCCGAGCCGAACTGACCGGCGGCCGTTGCCTCGAAGGTCGCTTTGAACTCTCCGAAGCTGCCGAACGTGCTCGCAATCGCTGCTGCCAGATCGCCTGTCGGCTCGCCGCCGCCGTCCGGGCCCATGAGGTCCCAGAACAGGCTGTGGTTGGCGTGGCCGCCGCCGTTCTGGCGGACGCTCGTCCGAATGCTCTCCGGCACCGCGTCGAGATCTGAGATCAGGTCGTCAATGCCCTTGGCGGCGAGATCGTCGTGGCCCTCCAATGCGGCGTTGAGCTTCGCCACGTAGCCCGCGTGGTGCTTGTCGTGGTGGATCTCCATCGTCCGCGCATCGATATGGGGCTCGAGCGCGTCGAAGGAATAGCGGAGATCAGGGACAGAATGAGCCATGAGGCCTCCTGGCGTTGGATCGATCGGGTGCGGAGAGCGCGGCGTGCCGGCGAAAGCGCGCTGCGGTGTCGTTGGGCGTGCCGCCGTTCGCTTCGGTCGGTCGCCGAGGCGGGGTGGCTGAGTCGCGACCTCGACCATTGCAGGCCGAGAAGACCAGCGATGGTTCCTGCCGAGACGTGATGCGAAGACTAGCAGGTCGCGTCGATGTCACAGTCTTCACCTCAGATTCATCTTGCTCGTCAAAGGGCTTGACTTCGCCGCAGGCCTCCTCCTAGGATCTGCCCCCCGGCCGACGGGGGGTTAGCTCAGCTGGTTAGAGCGCCTGCCTTACAAGCAGGAGGTCGCGGGTTCGAGTCCCTCACTCCCCACCAGCGACAGCCTCCGTCGATCGGAACGCGGCGACAACCTCTCGCGCCGTGCCGCCCTTGACCGGGCAGTTGACATGAAGGCCTCGATCAGGCCTTCGACAGAGTTTAAGCGGGGCCGTAGTTCAGCTGGTTAGAATGCCGGCCTGTCACGCCGGAGGTCGCGGGTTCGAGCCCCGTCGGCCCCGCCACTTCATCCATCGTCGCGTCAGGGCCAACGTCTGGCTTCGACCGTTTGGCCCGACCGGGCTCCACATCGGTGTTCGGCACGCTCTCGCGACGTTCGCTTCCGTCTCGAAATCGACGAGTTCAGTTCAGGAGCCCTCCATCATGCGCGACAAGATCAAGCTCGTGTCCAGCGAAGGCACCGGCTACTTCTACACCACGACTAAGAATAAGAAGACTTCGACCGAGAAGCTGCGCCTGAAGAAATACGACCCGAAGGTCCGGCGTCACGTCGAGTTTGTCGAAGAAAAGCTGCGCTGAATCTCAGCTTGAAGCCCGCTGGCGGCAGACCTTCGGTCGCCGGCGCGGCACGCCACTGAGCGCGTTCCGCAGAGCGCGCCAGGAAATAAGGCCGAGCTTGTAGAGGCTCGGCCTTTTTCTTTGTCGCCGATGTCTGGAAGTGCCGTTCTTGGGACTCCTTCAGGCGCCTCCAGGGCGCCGGCTGCTTGACCTGTGCGCGGTTCAGCCGCTCCGCGGACCGTTTGATACGGTCGACAACTCGATTCGGCCGGCGCGCTCGAGCACGTCCTTCCTCCCGACCTGGAGGAAGCACCGATGCTCCGAACCGCCTGCTCGTCCCCCGTCGCGGCGCCATCCGCCGACCTGCCGTCCGCCGCTCCGCCTGCGTCGCAGTTGGAGCCCATTCGTCCTGAGGACGCTGAACTCCTCTCGATCTGTCTCGACCGATCGTCGCAGCATGGCGCCCGGCGCGAACGCGCCTGGGAGCGCTTCCTCGCGCTTCACGAATCGACCCTTCAGCGCATCTTGCGGCGAGCCTGGCGTCGCCGGGGTGTTCAGCCGACTCGCGAGACCCTCGAAGACGGTCGCCAGACGCTGCTCCTGCATCTCATTTCACGAGGGCGGGCGGCGGGGCTCGACGATGCCGAGCGTTGGGCCTATCTCGTGACGGTCGTCGACAATTTGGTGCGCGACGCGCTGCGTCGAGCTGCGGCCAAGAAACGACGGATCGACGGCGGGACGGACGATCCGGTCGACGTGTGGGCGCCAGCCTGGCTGGGCGGGCCCGCCAATCCTCGCGGCGATCTGTCCGACGATCCTCTCCGGCGGGCGGTCCTGGCTGAGGCTCGACACACGTTTCGAGCCCAATGCCATTGCCTGGCGCCAGATCCGGCCGCGGCGCGCACTCTGGAGCTGGTCTTCCTCGAAGGCGCGACCAGCCGCGAGGCGAGTGAGGCTGTCGGCGGTGCCGTGGAGCCCCGCGCCGTCGACCGGCTGGTGATGCGCGTGCGCCGCCACTACGCCGCGCTCGGCGTTATGTTGCCGAGGCGCTGAGGCACCGCCCAAAGCTCGGTTCGGTCTGCTACGTTCCGTTCATGACCACCACGAGCCTCCGCCTCTACCTCGACGCGACCTGCCTGGCGCACGAGGTGCCGGTCGGATTCCCGGAGCGCCCGCAGCGCGTTCGATCGATCCTCGACCGGTTTGTCGGCTCGCGCACGGGCCCGGCTCCCGACGGGTCGCCCGACGACCTCGACGAGCCGATCCCCGATCCCTTGGAAGACCGGCTGGAAGTTCTCGAGTCGGCCTCCGCTGCGTTCGAAGGGGATCTCGACGCGGCGATCGAGGCCGTGCATCCGGCCACCTATCTGGCGCGGTTCCGGGCGGCGGTCGAACGCGGCGACGGTCTCTTCGAGTCGGCCGACAACCCGCTGTCGCCCGGCACGCGGGCGGCGGTGGAGGAGGCGACCGCCATGGCGCTGGCCGCCGTCGAGTGGGTCCGCGGTGCCGCCGGGCGCAAGGCATTCGTCGCCGGTCGGCCGCCGGGACATCACGCCTCGTCCGAGCGGGCGATGGGCTTCTGTTATCTCAATCCTGTGGCGATCGCTGCCCGAGCAGCCCAGCGGGCCGGCGCCCAGCGGGTCGCCATCGTCGATTTCGACGTTCATCATGGCAACGGCACTCAAGACATCTTCGAGCGCGATGGCGAGGTGTTCTTCGCCAGCCTGCACCAAGCCCCTTTCTATCCGGGGACGGGTGCGGCATCGGAGCGCGGCATCGGCGATGGTCTCGGAGCGACGCTCAACGTCCCGATGGCGGCCGGGACAGGTGACCAGGTCTGGCTGGAGGCATTCGATCGCGAGGTCGGGCCGGCGCTGGACGATTTCGCCCCCCAAGCGCTCCTCGTCTCCGCTGGCTTCGACGCTTGGCGCGGTGATCCGCTCGGCGGCGTGCTGCTCGAAGACGATGCATTTCGCGGCTTCGGCGAGCGCCTGGCGGCGGTGGCTGAACGGCACTGTGAGGGGCAGCTGGTCTCTCTTCTCGAAGGCGGCTATGACGTGGTCGCTTTGCCGAGACTCGTGGCGAGCTACCTCGAGGGTCTTGCTGGATCGAGCTAACTATCGATGAAAGAATGCCGCGGGCCGTTGACGCAGGCATCGTTCATCGATAAGCTTCTATCGATAGCTCATGCTTTGAAACCAAGGACTCACTTCCGGCGCGCGACGCGGCGGAGCAGGAGACGAGCGATGAAGGCACGCTGGCTGATCGGCTTCCTTCTCATGGCGTGTCTGGTGGCACCTGCCACGGCGCAAGAGGCGGTGTTCGGCTTCTACGAAGGCCCCGAGGGCGAGCAGAACGCCGGCACCGGCGCCGTTGGGCTGACCGGCTGGGCGCTGGCGTCGAGCGGCGTCGCCAAAGTCGTGGTGCAGGTCGACGGTGTCGACTTCGGGCAGGCGGTGTACGGCAAGTTCCGTCCCGATGTCGCGGCGCAGTTCCCGGGCTTCCCGGACTCGCAGGGCGCTGGCTTCACGTACGTCCTGAACACCACCGAGTTCACCAACGGCAATCACACGGTGTCCATCAAGGTGGTGTCGAACCTCGGCACCGAGACGGTCATCAACGGCACCGAGAATCTCTTCATCACCAACAACACGTCGCTGCTGCGGCCGTTCGGCGAGATCACGTTCCCGCAGCGGGGTGCCAGCCTCTACGGCACCTGTAACCGTGCGAATCCGATCGTCTACACGCCGGTCGTCGGCTGGGCGCTCGATCTCGGCGTGGAGATCGGGGACACGGGTCTCGGCTACGTGGAGCTGCTGCTGGATGGGGTCCCGCTGATCGAGCCGAACCCGAACGACCCCGAAGGTGATCCGGTCATCCTCAATACGCGCATCGGTTGCTATCTCGACCGTGCCATCGGCGGCTTCGTGAACTGCTACGGCCTGCCTCGGTTGCGCATCGAGCGGCGATTCCCGTTCGCGCTCGACGCCCCCAACGCCGGCTTCCGATTCGCCCTCGACATCGGACACCACATCGCGGTCCGTGGAATTGCTCAAGGCCAGCACGTGCTGACGATCCGCGCTGGAGACATCAGCAATCAGGTCGAGAACATCGACGAGTTCCCGGTCAATATGTTCTGCATCGAGGACTTCCCGGGCCAAGGTGCGCCGGGCTTCATCGAGCAGCCGCGGGAAGGCTTCCAATACTCGGGCGACATCCTGGTCCAGGGCTGGGCGATCGATCTCGACGGAGTGAATCGGATCGACGTCTACGTTGACGGCGTCTTCTTTGGCAACGCGATGTACGGCGTCGATTCTCGGCCGGGCGTCGCCGCTCAATATCCTGGCTTCCCGGATGTCGGAGCGCCGGTGTTCCGGACGACCATTGACAGCACGCTGCTCTCCGACGGCGTGCATCAGATCGAGATTTTCTCGATCGACGAGATCGGTTTCGAGAACCTGGTTGGAGAGCGAAGCTTCTTCGTCAACAACGACCTGGTCGCTCCCTGACCGATCGTTCGATCGACCGCCGCGGTCGATGAATGTCCGATGCCAGGCCGCTTGCGGCCTGGCATCGTCGTTTCTGCCCGCAGAGTGGGCTCTGACACGACTCCAGAAGAAAGACCGATGAAGATTCTCGTTGTCGAAGACGACCCGATGCTGCGCGAAGGCCTGCGTGACCTCTTGATCGGCGCCGGGCACGACGTCATGACAGCCGCCGATGGTGCCGCCGGGGTCGAGGCTGGACGCTCCGAGCCCTTCGATCTCGTCATTCTGGACCTGATGCTGCCGAAGCTCGGAGGCATCGAGGTTGCGGAGCGCCTGCGCATCGCGCGGCCGGCGCTGCCGATTTTGATGTTGACAGCGCGTGGAGCCGAGGATGACAAGGTGCGCGGTCTCGAGGCGGGTGCTGACGACTACGTCACAAAGCCGTTCGGCACCAAGGAGCTGCTGGCGCGCGTCGACGCGTTCGCCCGCCGTGCCCAGCAGATTCCAAGCCCGGCCGAGGTGCTCGAAGCCGATGGAGCTGTCTTCGATCTCGGTCGCTGCGAGGTCAGCCGCGACGGACAGGTCGAGACCCTGACCGCGCGCGAGGTCGGGATTCTGCGCTGGCTGCATCGGCACCGCGAGCGGGGAGTGCCTCGCTCGGAGCTGCTCGAGAACGTTTGGGGTACCGTCGGCACTCTGCAGACCCGCACGGTCGACATGACCGTCGCCAAGCTGCGCCAGAAGATCGAGCGGAACCCGTCGCAGCCGCTCATCGTCACCACGGTCACCGGGGTCGGCTACCGATGGGGCTGGGAAGGCGACTGAACGGGCAGGGCGTGCCGCGAACGGTCGGCGCGCTCGTCCTGACGGTGATCGCCGTCGCCGGCCCGTGCGTCGCCTGGTGGATCGCCGGGCGGCATCAGGTGGAGCGGGAAGCTCTGCTCGACAACGAGCGGATCGCCGCCGATGGTGCCGAGCGGGCTCGTCTCCTCGCCGGCACCCTGTCGAATCAGCTGCGCCAGCTCGTTGCCACCGAGGAGCTGCGGCCGTTTGTCCATTACCAGAGCCTGTTTCACGATCCCGAGGGCGCGAGCGAGGGGCGGGCCATCTCGGTCTCGCCGCTGGCTCGGGGGCCGTTCAATCCGCTGGTCGAAGTCTATTTTCAGATCGACGAGACCGGAGGTCTGACGCTGCCGTCGATCAACGAGACGTTTCCGGAGCTGCGCGGAGAGGCGACGCGTGACGATGCGGGCGAGACGCTCTTTCGGCTGCGTGATGTCGAAGTGCTTGGTGCGCCGCTGCCGGCGCAGGCGTTCCGCCCTTCGCCCGACGCACGGATCGTGCGCATGGAGGAGCGCTCGTGGTGGCAGCATCTGCGGGCTGAGCAGCTGTACGGCGACCTGAAGTTTCGGGGTGGTGGTGCGGTCGGACAGCCGCTGCAGGGTCAGCGCGCAACCTCGAACGATTCCGAGGCGTCGACGCTCGTCGAGGTGCGGGTCGAGCCATTTGGCTGGCAGACGCTGCCGGTCGACTTGCAGCCAGCGCTCGTGGCGCTGCGCCGAGTTGAGACGCCGGTCGGCGCCTGGACGCAGGGCTTCGTCATCTCCAACGAAGCCGTGGCGCAGCTGCTCGACGACACTGATGTCGCCGCGCGCTTCGAGCCGAAGATTCCGGACGTCGGTCCGGTGGTGTCGACGGAGGTCGCGACCGCGATCATCGACGGCACGCCCTGGCGGGTGGCCGTGTCGCTCGGCGCTCGGCTGGCCGAAGCGCGGCAGGTCCACAAGGAGCGCTGGCGAGAGTTCCTGCACAGCTTTGCTCTCGGTGCTCTGATCGCCGCCGCAGCCGGAGCGCTGGTGGTGGTTCTCGTTTGGCAAAGCGAGCGTCTGGCGCGCTCGCGCGCCCAATTCGCCGCCTCGGCTGCGCACGAGCTGCGCACGCCCCTCGCCGGTCTGCGTCTCTACGGCGAGATGTTGGCCGAAGGATTGGGCGATCCTGCGCGCTCTCGCCACTACGCCCGCCGGATCGGCGCCGAGGCAGAGCGCCTGGGGCGGGTGGTCACCAACGTCTTGAGCTTCAGCCGCCTCGAGCGAGGTTCCCTCGGCATCGACCCACGTCCCGGCGATCTCCAGGCCGCGGTGTCGGAGGCAGTCGCCCGCCAGAGCAGCGCCCTCGAAGAGGCTGGCGCAAGGCTCGAGCTCTCGCTCGACGACGTGCCCGCGGCGATCTTCGATCCCGACGCCGTTGGCCACATCGTCCAGAACCTTCTCGACAACGCGGAGAAGTACACCCGCGGCGTGGACGATCGACAGGTTCGCATCGGCCTGCGCCAGCAGGACCGCGAGATCGTTCTCTCGGTGGTCGACGACGGTCCGGGGGTGCCGCGTAGCCTGCGCCGGCGCCTCTTCCGTCCGTTCACTCGCGGGGTGGGCGAAGGGGCGCCCGAGGGCCTTGGCCTCGGCCTTGTCCTCGTTCGCCGGTTGGCGCGAGCGCAGGGAGCGGACGTGTCGTATCGCGATGCCGAGGGCGGTGGTGCAGACTTTCGCGTCGCCTTCCGGGCGGCCTGAGCGAGCGGAGGACCGGCGCTGTATTCTCCAGCCTCCCATGCGAGGCGACCTCCTGGCTCGGCTGCAGCTTCTCGGCGCGGCCCTTTTGTTCTCGACCGGCGGCGTGGCAATCAAGGCGTGCCAGCTCGGCGACTGGCAGATCGCCAGCTTCCGCTGCGGCGTCGGTGCGCTGGTGCTCTGGCTGCTCTTACCGGCGGCCCGCCGCCGCTGGTCGCCGCAGGTCGTGGCAGTAGCGCTCGCTTATGCTGCAACGCTGCTTCTCTATGCGCTGGCGAACAAAGCGACCACCGCGGCCAACGCGATCTTCTTGCAGTCGTCGGCTCCGCTCTACCTCTTGCTCGCTGCGCCGCTCGTCTTGGGCGAGCGCATCCGGCGGCGCGACGTTGCCTTCGCCCTCGTCATGGCGGGTGGTCTCTTGCTGTTCTTCCTCGGCGAGCAGACGGCCAGCGCGACGGCGCCGGCGCCGCTGCGCGGGAATCTCTTCGCGGCGTCGGCGGGTGTGACCTGGGCGGCGACCGTGCTGGGCCTGCGCTGGCTGGCGTCGAGCGCCGACAGGCCGCGGCGCGGAGAACAGTCGGCCGATCTTGCCGTGACGGCCGTCTTTGCGGGCAACGTCCTTGGCTTTCTGCTGCCGCTGCCGCTCGCCCTGCCGGTGATGGAGGCTCGGGCCGTCGACTGGCTTTGGCTGGCCTTTCTCGGGGTGTTCCAGGTCGCCTTGGCCTACGTGCTGATGACGCGCGGTCTGCGCGGCGTGCCGGCGTTCGAGGCCTCGATTCTGCTTCTGGTCGAGCCGGTGCTCAATCCGCTGTGGACCTGGGCCCTGCATGGCGAGGTGCCGGCGCGGGCGGCGCTCCTGGGTGGCGTCCTGATCCTCGGCGCAACGACGGTCAAAACGGGCCTCGACGCCCGTCGGCTGGCGCGCGACGCGGTCGCAGGCCCTCATCTGGCCGAGGAGCCGTCGGCTTGAGGGCCCGGCCGGGAGCGATCCGTTGAAGCCGCTCGCGCGTCTCCGCCACCCGACTCTCGGCTATGCCTGGGGGTCGACGACCGCGATTCCCGAGCTTCTCGGTCGCGAGCCCACCGGCGAGCCGCTCGCCGAGCTGTGGATGGGAGCGCATCCGAAGGCACCCTCGGACGTCTGGATCGATGGCTCGTGGATGCCGCTCAACGCGGCGATCGCGCGGCGGCCGCGGCCGATCCTGCGGGACCTCGACGCTCCCCAGCTGCCGTTCTTGTTCAAGATTCTCGCTGCCGGCAAGGCGCTGTCGATCCAGGCGCATCCTGGTGCCGATCAGGCCCGCCGCGGATTTGAACGCGAAGAGGCGGACGGGCTGCCGGTCGATTCACCGCGCCGGAGCTATCGCGATCGCCAGGCCAAACCGGAAATTCTCTACGCGCTGACGCCCTTCGCCGCCTTGCGGGGCTTTCGCGGCTCAGCCGCGATCGCCGATCTGTGGCATCGCTTCGGCCTTGCCGAGATCCTCGATCGCGGGACGCTGGGGAGGCTCGAAGCCGAGGAGCCGGCGGCGCTCGACGAGTTCTTCCAGTCCTATCTTGGCCTGGATGGAGCTCGGCTCGAGACGGCGCTCGCACGCGCGATCGAGGCCGCCGAGAGGATCCCGACGGAGGAGACGACGGTCGAGAGGAGAGCGCTCGACGAGAACAGAGACCCGTCGACCGGGGGAGTCGAGATCGCCCGGGCGGCCCGGTGGCTCCAAGAGCTTGCCCAGCAGTATCCCGGTGATCGTGGCGTTCTCGGGCCTCTCTTCCTCGAGGTCGTCGAGCTTTCGCCAGGCGAGGCGCTGTTCACGCCGCCGCGGATGCTCCATGCCTACCTCGAGGGCGTCGGTGTCGAGCTGATGAGCAGCTCCGACAACGTGCTGCGGGGCGGTCTGACTGCCAAGCACGTTGATCTCGCAGAGCTGCGCTCGGTCGTCGCGGCCCAGGCCGCCGCGTCGGGCCGGCTCCCAGCGGATGGCGAGGTCGACGGCGCTCGCCGGTTCAGCGCGCCCGATGGTTCTCTGACGCTCACCGATCTGCGATTCGATGGCGCGCCGGTGCTGACCGGACCGCGGCCGGGCATCCTCCTCTGCGTTGATGGCGAGGGTGTTGCTCGGGTCGGCGATGCGGAAGAAGCGTTCGCGCGCGGCGACTCGCTGCTGGTGGACGCCGGCGACCGGTTTCTGGAGATCGAGGGCCGAGGTCGACTCGTGCTCGGCGAGGGAAGCGGATCGGGTGACGGCGGTGGATCTCCGCTCGAAGCGTGACACCGACAGCCGTCGATCGTAAGGCTGGGTAGGGTCGTCGCGCTCAGCCGAGGCGGCCCGAAGACTTTCCCTCGATCTCACCGTCGCGACCCTTGGCGAATCTCAGCCTCCATCCCGAATCGACGGGCGCCTCCGCGGCGTCGGATGATCCCCTTCTCGATCTTCCCCTCGGTGACGGCGAAGAGACAGACCCTGGCGGGAGGCCCGGCGACGCCGAAGCGCCACCCGCCGCCGACGAACCGGCCGGCGGCCCGGGTCGACCCGCCGCCGTTTGGTCTCATGGTGCCTTGTCGCGCCTGCTCTGGCCTCTGGTCGCCGTGGCGCTGGCGGCGGGTGCGCTCTGGCTCGGCTGGAGACTCCGGCCGGATCCGCCGGCGCTCTCCGTTCAGCAGGTCGAGATCGAATTCGGCGATCTCCCGGTCGGTGAGGAGGTCGTGCGCCCGATCGTCATTGCCAACGCGGGCGGCTCGTCGCTCACGCTGTCTGAAATCGAGCTCGCTGAGGTCGAAGGGACCGCCGCCGGTCTTCGCGTCGAGGAGAACGGTTGCCTGCGGCCGCTGGCAACCGAAGAGACTTGCCAGGTTGTCGTGGCTTGGCGGCCGGAGGCGGTCGGCATGGCTTCCGCGCGGCTGCGCCTAATCTCGAACGCACCCGGTGGCGACCGCCTGCTGCCCATCCGCGGCCGCGCCACCCGCGGTGAGCTGGCGTGGAGCGAGTCCAGAGCGAGCTTCGAGGCGGTCGCGGTCGGTAGTCGAGGTGCCCTGCGCGAGGTGGAGCTGCGCAATGTCGGCGACGCCCCGATCCGCCTGCGCGAGGTGGCGCTCGTCGGCCCGGCCGCTGGCGACTTCGTGCGCGTTGCGGACCGCTGCGTCGCCGCCATCCTCGAGCCCGACGCATCCTGTCGGCTCGCGTTCGAGCTGGTTCCGACCGTGCCGGGGCCGCGGAAGGCGCGGCTCGAAGCCCGTGCGGCCGGCGTCGAATCGGCGGCGCCGCTCGAGCTGCTCGGCGAAGCGATCGAACGCACCGGACGTCTCGTCGTCGAGCCGACGGCGCTCGACTTCGGTGGCCTCGCCCTCGGCGAGGTCTCCGCCGGGCAGCGAGTGCGCCTGCGCAACGACGGGACGGCGATCGTCCAAGGCCTTCGACTCGCTCTCGAAGGAGAGGAGACCGCGGACGCGACTGGGGTGCTCGCCGGCTTCCGGGTCGTCGAGTCCACCTGCG
>JBCBCF010000076.1:0-15965 GCA_038530905.1 Acidobacteriota bacterium | reverse complement strand
GTCGGCGCCACCCACCTGCAGAAAGCGCACGGCGGACGCGGTGTCTTGATCTCCGGCGTGCCCGGCGTTACGCCGTCGAATGTGGTGGTGATCGGCGGCGGCATCGTCGGACTCAACGCGATCCAGCTCGCCTACGGGATGCGCGCGCGGGTGACGGTCCTCGAGACGAGCGCCGAGAAGATGCGCCAGCTCGACGAAGTCTTTGGCGGCGCGGTGACCACGATCTACAGCAATCGGCACAACCTCGAGCATGTCCTCGAGCGCGCCGATCTGGTCATCGGCGCGGTGCTCATCCCCGGCGCCTCGGCACCCAAGCTGGTGACCCGAGAGATGCTCGCGATCCTCAAGCCGGGTTCGGTGCTGGTGGACGTCGCCGTGGACCAGGGCGGCTGCTTCGAGACCACGCGGCCAACGACGCATTCGGATCCGATCTACGAAGTCGACGGGATCGTCCACTATTGCGTCGCCAACATGCCAGGCGCCGTGCCGCGGACTTCGACCATCGCGCTGACGAATTCGACGTTGCCCTACGCGCTCCGGCTCGCGGCTTTCGGTGTCGAGCAGGCGGTCGCCGACGATCCCCATCTCGAGGCGGGGGTCAACACCCATCGCGGTGCCATCACCTGCCGCCCGGTCGCGATCTCCCAGAATCGCGACTACCGGCCCTTCGCCGACGTCGCCTGAGCTTCAGCTGGGCCCGATCGCGCGGATCGCTCTGCAGACGGCCCCGCGGGCCGGACATCTTGCGTTAGACTGGTTAAGGTCGCTGTGAGCGACCTCCTTTTCCTTTCGACAGTTCCCCGAGTCGTTCGTCGCGTGTTCATCGCGCTGCGCTGCGCGTCGCGTCCCGACAGGTCGAGCCATGACGTCCTCCAACTCCACTTCGAACGCAGAAGCCTCCGCCAGCTCCGACGTCGCGCGTCGCCCGGCGCCGCCGAAACGCCGCTATCGCAAGGCGGTCGGCCCGCGGCTGGCGAAGCTTCTGGCGGTCGTCTTCGCCCTCTTCGCGCTGCTGGCCGTCAACTCGTCCTACCTCATCGGGGTCTCGATTCTCGAGACCGTGACCGGCGAGACATACCAGAACTGGTTCTACCTGAACATGTTCTTGGTGCACTTGGTGCTCGGCATCGCCATCGTCGTGCCGGTCATCGTGTTCGGCATCGTGCACTGGCGCAATACGCACGACCGCCGCAACCGGCGCGCCGTGAAGGTCGGCTATGCCCTCTTCGCCGCGGCGCTCGTTCTGCTTGCCTCGGGCGTGGTGCTGACGCGGCTCGACGGCATCCTCGACGTCAAGAATCCCACCGTCCGCTCGGTGGCCTATTGGGCGCACGTGATCACGCCCTTTATCGTCGCCTGGCTCTTTGTTCTCCATCGCCTCGCCGGCAAGAAGATCCGCTGGCAGGTCGGGCGCCGCTGGGCGGTCGTCGCGGCCGTCTTTGCCGGCGTGCTCGTGCTTTGGCAGGCGCAGGATCCGCGGCGTTGGGACGTCGAGGGGCCGAAGGATGGCGAGCAGTATTTCTTCCCCTCGCTGGCGCGCACGGCGACCGGTGACTTCATCCCTGAGCGGGTGCTGCAGAACGACGCGTATTGCGCCGAGTGCCATCAGGATAGTCACGAGACGTGGGCGGCGAGCATGCACAAATTCTCGTCGTTCAACAATCCTCCGTATCTCTTCTCGGTGCGCAACACGCGGGCGATGAGCCTGGCGCGCGATGGCGACGTGCGCGCTGCCCGTTTTTGCGCTGGCTGCCACGATCCGGTCGTTTTCTTCAGCGGCAAATTCGACGATCCGAACTTCGACGACGTCCACGATCCGACCGCCCAGGCGGGCATCACCTGCACGACGTGCCACGCGATCACCAACCTCAACAGCGTGCGCGGCAATGCCGACTACACGATCGAGGAGCCGATCCACTATCCGTTCGCCTTCTCGGAGCAGCCTGCGCTGGCGTGGGTCAATCGCCAGCTCGTGATGGCGAAGCCGGAGCTGCACAAGCGCACGTTCTTGAAGCCGCTGCATTCCACGCCCGAGTTCTGCGGCTCCTGCCATAAGGTCCATCTGCCGGAAGAGCTCAACGGATACAAGTGGCTGCGCGGCCAGAATCACTACGACAGCTTCTTGCTCTCGGGCGTCTCGGGACACGGCGCGTCCAGCTTCTACTATCCGGACGTTGCCGAGCCGTCGTGCAACGGCTGCCACATGCCGACGATGCCGTCGGCCCAATTCGCCGCGCGGGATCTCGACGGCGACGGCACGACCGAGATCCACGACCACCAATTCCCGAGCGCGAATACCGCCATCCCGCAGCTCGTCGGTCTGCCGTCTTGGGTCAACGAAAAACATCGCGCCTTCAACGAAGGGGTGATGCGGCTCGACATCTTCGCCCTCCGCGAGGGCGAATCGCTGGCCGCCGATCCGATCGCGCCGCTGCGCCCCGAACTGCCGACGCTGGAGCCAGGCGGCAGCTATCTGCTCGACATCGTTGTGCGGACGCTCAAGATGGGGCATCTCTTCACCCAGGGCACGGCGGATTCGAACGAGGTTTGGCTCGATGTGCGCCTGGTCGCCGAAGAGCCCGGCGGACGCCGCGTCATCGGCCGCAGCGGCGGGCTGGGCGAGCGCAACGCGGTCGACCCGTGGTCGCACTTCGTGAATTCGTACGTCCTGGACCGCGAGGGGCGGCGCATCGACCGGCGCAACGCAGAGGACATCTTCGTCGCGCTCTACAACCACCAGATTCCACCGGGCGCCGCTGACTCGATTCACTACGCCTTCGAGCTGCCGGAGGACTTGGCCGGGCCGGTCACGGTCGAGGCACGGCTGCAGTACCGGAAGTTCGACGCCACCTACTTTGCGCTCTTCTCAGAAGGCGACGGCGACGCCGACATCAACGACCTGCCGATCCTGACGCTGGCGGAAGATCGCATCACGTTGCCCGTGCGCGGTGCTTCGGACGTCGCGCCGCAGACGTCGCCGATCATTCCCTGGCAGCGCTGGAACGACTACGGCATCGGTTTGTTGCGCAAGGGAGGCAAGGCAAAGGGCGAGCTCCGCCATGCCGAGGCGGCGTTTGATCAGGTCGAGGCGCTGGGACGCCCCGACGGCCCGCTGAACCTGGCGCGCGTTTACCTGGCGCAAGGAACGGTGCGCGATCGCGCGATTGAAGCGCTCGGACGGGCCGCGGCCTTCGATCCGCCGGCGCCGCGCTGGACGGTGGCCTGGCTTGCCGGCCAGGTCAACCAGCAGAACGGCTTCCTCGACGAAGCAATCGCTGATTTCCGCGGCATCCTGTCGCTGGATGACGCCGAGACGCGCCGCCGAGGATTCGACTTCTCGAAGGACTACCGCGTGTGGACCGCGCTCGGACAGACGCTCTTCGAGCGGGCTCGCCAGGAGCGCGGGGAGCGGCGTCGCGAACGCCGTCTGGCGCTGCTCGAGGAGGCTCGAGAGGCGTTCGAGCAGGTGCTCCAGCTCGATCCAGAGCACGTCGCGGCGCATTACAACCTCGATCTCATCCTCAAGCAGCTCGGCCGCACGGACGAAGCGGCCGAGCACTTCGCTGACTATCTGAAGTACAAGCCGGACGATACGGCGCGCGGCCAGGCGGTTGCCGCCGCGCGCGCCGCCGACCCGGCCGCCGATCGGGCGTCGGAGGCCATCGTGGTCTACGACCTGCAGAGGTCGGAGGCGCCCGAGCTTGGCTCCGATCCGTCGGTGCGCCGATCCGCGCCGTTCGAGCTCAGAGCCATCGCCGAGCCGACTCAGCCGCCTCCGGTCGATGGCGCGCTCGCCTCGTCGCCGCGCTCGACCGCGGACGAAGCGGCGGTCTCGGCGCCCGCCTCTTGATCCGTCGTTAAGCTGTCTGTCGTTCGCTTCGGGCTTGACGTTACCCTCGTCGATGCCTAACATACCGACCGTTCGTTAGGTTGACGTTTCCGCCGACGTGCGGGCCTCCCGAGCGGCTTCCCGGCCCCCCTCGCTAACCGCTCCGACCGCGCACGGTCTTCGCCCCGACCCCGATCCCCCCGTCTTTTTGGTTCGATCAGGATCCTCGCGACGATCGCCTTCGGTGAAGGCGACGGAGGAGACGTCTATTCGTCGACCGAGGCTTCGCGCCTCGGCCGCTTTCATCTCTCGCGCTCCGGCGCACTCCCTCGACAGGAGACGACCGTCATGTCGTTCGATGCCTTCCAGACTCGCCTCGACCAGTCCGACAGCCCCTTCGCCCAGGCTTTGCGCAAGCTGCGTGAGCAGGATCTCGGGGCCCTTCAGAGCGATGATCTCGGCACTCTGATCGTGCCGTGGAACCCCTGGGACTGACGCTTCGCGTTGGTCCGTCTCGGATCTTCCGAGAACCCAGAACGCCGGCTCGTGCCGGCGTTTTGTCGTTTTGCGCCCGCCAGGCGGATCGTCCTCCCGGCGGCCAACCTCCTGATACCCTTCGACATCCGAGACTCTCGCCGATGACCGAGAACACAGAGCGCCTTGACGCCATTCGCCACGACCTGCTGACTCTGCCGGCCCTGCGCGACTGGCCTGAGATCGAGGGGCTCGTCCGTCGACCCACCCGGCCTAAAAGCCGTCACCTCTGGGATCTTGTCGATGACGCCCGGCGCGCCGTGCGGGGTCCTGCTGAGCATCTGCAGCCGATCTCAGGCGCCTTGTTCGCGCTGATGTACGCGATCCACTTGGTCGACGATCTGGTCGACGAGGATCCTGACGGCTGGCAGCATCGGTCGAGCGTTGGCGCGACAGCCAATTGTGCGGCCGCCCTGCAGGGGGCGGCCGCGGAGCTGATTGCACGCTCAAGCCTGCCGCCGGCAACGCAGGCGCTCATCCAGGGTCGTCTGGCGCGGGCGGCCACCGAGACCGCTCTCGGTCAGCACCTCGACGGCCTCGATCGCGACAGCGAAGACGAATATTGGCGCGTCGTGCGGCTCAAGACGCCGCCGCTCTTCCGCTGTGCCCTCGCCTGTGGCGCACTTGGCGCCGGCGGCTCGGTGGAGCAGGCAGACGCCCTCGAGGCGCTCGGCGACGACATTGGCGAGATCGTGCAGATCAGCGACGATTTGGGCGACGCCATGGCCCGGCCGGCGGCCCCTGACTGGCAGCGGCGAGCGACCAACCTGCCGATTCTCTTCGCCCGCGTCGCCGAGCATCCGGAGCGCGAGACCTTCGACACCTTGCGCACACAGGCAAGTGATCCTGAGGTTCTCGAGCAACTGCAGGCGATGCTCCTGCGCTCGGGCGCCGTTTCCTATTGTGCCTATCGGCTGGTGGAGGTCGAGCGGCGCGTCGCGACTCGTCCTTTCGACGGGCTCGACCTCGACGGCGACGTGCTGCGCGAGGTGGTGGCCGACTATCTGCGGCCTGTCCATGCGCTCCTTCAGTCGGTGGGCTTCGATCCGGCATTGCGCGCGGCGAGAGGATGATCGAGAAGCGGGTCGACACCGCCCGCGGTTTCGATACCGCGCTCCTGGTCGGCTCGCTCGGCGTTCTCTTTCTCTGCCTGGTCCACATCTACCTGGCGCTGTCGGCCGTGCGGCCCGGCTTCGTGCTGGACGGAAACGACTGGCGGGTGCTGTTCACCGAGGCGACCTGCACGAACGATCCGACCTGCCTCCGCGCCGGCGATCACGTGCTGCAGCTCGGTCACCTGACGCGCGACGAGTTCGCGCAGTCGCGGACCATTTATACCTTCCGGGATCTCGAGACGCTTCCTCACGGCGAACGCTATCCGGTCCGCGTCCTGCGCGACGGCGAGATTCTGGATCTGTCGATCGAGCGCTACGACCTCGAGCCGGATCCGCTGCAGACCCTGCTGCAGTGGTTGTTCCCGCTGACGTTCTGGCTCGTTGGCACGACCGCGGCCATCTTCCTCCGGCCGCGCGACGAACGCTGGCTGCTGCTGCTCTTGACCTGCTACGCCACGGCGGTTTGGGGCTCCTCGGGCTTCCTGTCGTCGACCCGGCTTGGCTATTCGACGATCTTCTTCGCTGTCGCCATCTGGCTCTTCGTGCCGCTTTTCGTGCATTTGCACGTGGTGCTGCCGACGCCGAAGCTGCCGCGGCTGCGGCGGATCGGGTTGCCGATTCTCTATGGCGCCGCGATCGTCGCTCTGATCGTCGATCTGCGCCTCAATCTTCCGCGCCAGCTCCTCGCGGCGGTCGTGTTGTTAGCGATCGTCACCTCCCTGGGGCTCCTCGCCTGGCGCCGACTGAGCGCCCGGACGCTGACGGATCGGCTCACCACCAGCCTGCTGGTCTTCGGTGTGGGCCTAGGTCTGTGTCCAATCGTTTTTCTGATCGGCGTCTATAGCTTCGTGCCCGCGCGCTCGACCGACTTCGAGTTGTTCGGCTTGCTCGCGGCGCTGCTCTTCCTCTTCATCCTGCCGATCTGGCCGCTGTCCTACCTCTACGCGCTGCACAAGCTCGGACCGCAACAGGTTGAGTTCCGGGCCAATCGCCTGCTCGGGACCTACGGGTTCTTCTCGCTTTACATCACGGCGTTCATGGCGATCTTCGTCGTCGGCTATGAACAGCTGCATCGGAGCGATCTGCGCGCGGCCTTTTGCCTCATCGTGTCGCTGCTCTTCGTCGTCGCGGCGCCGCCGCTGCGGGAACGCTTCCAGGCGACGGTGGATCGCCTGATCTACGGCGTTCGCTATCGGCCGCAGCAGGTGTTGAGCCTCTTTGCCGCCAAGATTCCGGCGGCGCTCGATCGCGCTCGTCTGCGCGCCGTGATCGAGGAAGAGATCCTTCCGACGCTGATGATCCGGAGCTCGGGCCTGTTTCTGTTCGGCGAGTCGGCGGAGCTGGAAACAATCTACGAGCAAGACCTGCTCGCCAAGCCGCCGTCGGCTGACGCCCTGCGCTCACTACAGCGACATTCGCGTCCGCTGACGAACCTCGAGATTCGCAATGATGAGGGGCTGGGCGCCGTGCGGTTGATCGTGCCGCTGGTGTCGACTCAGGGGCACGATCTCGGCCTCTGGCTCTTCGGTCGCCGCGATCCCGACGATTTCTATCCGCGCCGCGACGTTCAGCTGCTCTTGCAGCTCGCCAATCAGATCGCTCCGGTGGTCGAGAACGTCCGTCTGGTGGAGACGGCGCGGCAGGAGGTGGAGTCGAATCGCCGGCTCCACGCGCAGCTGGTGCACGCGCAGAAGATGGAGGCGATCGGGCGTCTGTCGGCCGGCGTTGCGCATGACTTCAACAATCTTCTGTCGGTGATCTTGGGCTACAGCTCGATGCTCTTGACCCGCTACCGGGATGACGAAGACCTCGCGCGCCCGATGACAGGCATCAAGGACGCCGGGCAGCGCGCGGCGTCGCTCACCCGACAGCTGCTGGCGTTCAGCCGCCAGCAGGTGATGGAACCGCGGGTGACGAGTCTCAACTCGATCGTCGAAGACATCGACAAGATGCTCGGTCGACTGACGGGCGAGGACATCGAGGTCGACGTGGAGCTCGGTGTCGGTCTGCCGCCGGTGAAAGTCGACGGATCTCAGATGCATCAGGTCCTGATGAACCTGGTGGTGAACGCGCGCGACGCGATGCCCGACGGCGGTCGCCTCAGAATTCGCACCTACGACCGACTCGTGACGCAGGTCGAGGACGATCCGCGCCAGGGCCCGCTGCCGGCCGGCCGGTACGCCGTGCTGGCGGTCGAGGACGAAGGCGTCGGCATCGAGCCCGACGTGTTGAGCCGCATCTTCGAGCCGTACTTCACCACCAAGGCGCGAGGCAAAGGCACCGGTCTCGGCCTTTCGATGGTGTACGGAATCGTCAGCCAGAGTCGGGGCTCGCTGCGGGTGGCGAGCACGCCGGGAGAGGGTACCCGCTTCCTCGTCTACCTGCCTGCCGCCGACGGCCCGGCCTCGCCGGTCCGGCTCGCCGAGCCGAGTCGGGAGGTACCGCGGCCCGGGACGGAGTCGATCCTGCTGGTCGAAGACGATGAGGCGGTCCGACGCGTGGCGTGCGAGATCCTGCGCGGTGGCGGGTATCGAGTGTTGGCGGCCGAGAGCGGCGCCGAAGCGCTCGAGATCGTCGAAGCGGAGCGCGATGCCGCCCCTGCGTCCGCTTCCGACAATGGAGTGGGGAAGACTGTCGATCACCGCCCGATCGATCTCCTGCTGACCGATGTGGTGATGCCGGCGATGAAGGGGCCCGAGCTGGCGGAGCGATTGAAGCGGAGCGATCCTGGAATCCGCGTGCTTTTCATGTCGGGGTACCACGAAGAGATGCTGGTTCGCGGTGCGCTTGCGGCTGAAGCGCAGACCGCTCTGATTCAGAAGCCGTTCTCTCCTCAGCATCTCCTCCAGCGGGTTCGCGACCTGCTGGACGCCTGAAAGACATCGACTCCGACCCGACGCCGGCACGTCGATCAGGACGGCCGGTATGTCGCATTATTCGTCAGGTCGGAAGAATCTTTATCTTCTCATCTCGTGAAGTTGGCTCTTTAGAGAACACTTTCTCTCCCGGGCTGTCGGGTCTCCAAGCGCGTGCTAGCTTGGTCGCGATTTCTTAGACCGCCCCCTCTCTTCGCGGTTTTTTTGCTTGCCTACGACGGGTTTCGTCGTTCTGCTCGGCTTTCCTGAAGCGGTCGCCCGTTGCGGCTCCGCGACGCCGTTATCTGGATCGGAAGGAGAAGGTCATGAGTATCGATCAGTTTTATCGTCGCCTTGAAGACGATTCTTCAGACGAGTTGCTGAAAGCCTGCCGCCGCCTTCGCGAGGTCGACGCTGTACCCGTGTCCGAAGAGCCTGTGACGACACGGCTGTACTGGTCGAGTTGGCTCTGAGCGTCGTCCGGCGTGCCGGTTCGCTCGCGCCGTGACCGTCCCGGCGGGGTCGACTGAGGAGTCGTCCGTCAGGCTGAGCCGGTCGCGCGCTCGATGAGGGCTGTCATGTCGAGGTGAGCGGGGAGCGTGCCGTACTCTCGGCCGTCTCCTCGAGCGAGCCGCGCGTCCAGAAACGCGTCGGCGACGGGATATGGATGATAGCGCAGCAGTTCCGCCGCCTGCAGTGCGAGCGCCAAATCTTCGACCAGGCGTCGCGCGTCGGCTGGATCCGGGGTTGACGCGAGATCGCGGAGCAGCGATTCGGCGAACTCGTCGAGCCGCGGGTCGAGGCCTCGGCTTTCTTCGAGCTCCTCACGAATTGCGTTCGCTGCGCCAGGGTCGCGCGCCAGCGCGCGCAGAACGTCGAGGCAGATGACGTTGCCCGAGCCCTCCCAAAGAGAATTCAAGGGAATCTCTCGGTAGATCCGCGGCAGAATCGACTCCTCGACGTAGCCGTTGCCGCCCAGGCATTCGAGCGCTTCGGCCACCAGCGCCGGTCCGCGTTTGGTAATCCAATATTTTCCGATGGCGGTCGCGATGCGCCGCAGGGCGCCCGCTCCGTCTCCAAGGTCGTAGAGCTCAGCCAGGCGGAACGCGAGAGCGGTGGCGGCCATCGACTCCAACGCAAGGTCAGCCAGCACGCGTCGCATCAGCGGCTGCTCGATCAGTGGTCGGCCGAAGGCGCTGCGGTGGCGAGCATGGTGGATCGCCTGGGCGACCGCCTGCCGCATGAGCCCTGCCGAGCCGACGGCGCAGTCGAGCCGCGTGTGCGTCACCATCTCCAGAATGGTGGCGACGCCTCGTCCCTCCGGGCCAAGCCGCTGCGCGATCGCGCCGCGGTACTCGATCTCCGACGAGGCGTTCGATCGATTGCCGAGTTTGTCTTTGAGGCGCTGCAGGTGGATGGCGTTCGGCGCGCCGCCCGGCAGAATCTTCGGCGCCAGGAAGCAAGTGAGGCCGGCGGCGGTCTGGGCGAGCGTCAGGAAGCCGTCGGAGCGGGGTGCCGAGCAGAACCACTTATGGCCGACCAGACGGTAACGGCCGTCGTCAAGCGGTTCGGCTCGGGTTGTGTTGGCACGGACGTCCGAGCCGCCCTGCTTCTCGGTCATCGCCATGCCCATCGTGCAGCCCGCCTTGTCCGCCGGGTCGAGCCGTCGCGGGTCGTAGCGGTCGGAGAGCAGCCGAGGTGTCCACACGGCAGCGATCTCGGGATCGCGAGCGAGTGCCGGTACAGCAGCGAAGGTCATGGTCAACGGACAGAGAACCCCGGCCTCGATCTGCGCCAGGAGGTAGTGCTTGGCGGCGCGAGCGACCTGGGCGCCCGGTCGCGCATCGGCTCGCCAGGGTAGTGAGGCCAGGCCGGCCGAGATGCCGAGGCGCATCAACTCATGCCAGGCGGGGTGGAACTCGACCTCGTCGAGACGCCGCCCGAAGCGATCGTGCGAGCGAAGGCGCGGCGTGTTCTCATTGGCCTGAGCGCCCAGCTCTCTGACCTCGGCGCTCGCCACCTGGCGACCGAACGCGTGAACGTCCGCAGCATAGGCGCCGGCCGATCGGGCGAGTGTCTCGGCGAGCGTGGGATCTGCCGCCACGGGATCGTCATCGACCAGCGGCGGTGGCTGGTTGAAGACCACGTGTGTGGTGCCCCCGACGTCGATCGTCGCGGCGTCGACGGGTTGGGTTTGGGCAGGTTTCATCGAGGTCGATCTCCGGCGGTGCTCGCCAGCGGCTCGAGGCGGTCGAGGAATCGGAAGCCGAGGCATTTATAGGCCAGCTTGGCGGCGACGAACGCGCTGCTCGGCGCGTCGGCGCGAGGCGCCAGTTCGACGAGATCCATCGCCACCACGTCGCGCAACGCGAACAGCCGGCGCAGCAGGGCGAGAGTGAAGAACCAGTCGCCGCCACCCGGTTCCGGAGTGCCGGTCGCCGGCAGCAGCGCCGGATCGAAATAGTCGAGGTCGAACGTCAGGTAGACGCGCTGCGGCAGGCTCTCGAGAAGGCGCTCGAAGCGGGCGGTCGAGCCGGCGAGCGCGTCCTCGTGCAGCTCGTGGCTCCAGATCGTTGGCAGATCGCGGCGCCTGATCAGGAGAGCCTCAGCGGTCGACAACGAGCGCAGGCCGACCGCCAGCGTCGGGAGCTCGAGGTCGTCGACGATCCGGCGCATGACGGCCGCGTGGCTGTACCGCAATCCTTCGTAGCGGTCGCGAAGATCGGCATGAGCGTCGAACTGCACGACGCCGAGCGCGTCGCCTCCGGCCGCCGCGACGTCACGCGCGGCGCGCACCGGACCGGAGGTCAGGCTGTGCTCGCCGCCGACGACGATCGGAAACTGTCCGGAGGCCAGATGCCCCGCGACGACGTCCCCGATCGCGTCGATCGCAGTCGCCAACTCGTTGTCGGTTCGGCCGCCGCCAGGAGGCTCGACTGGCTCGACGGTGGCGACCCCGATGTCGGCGGGTCGCCGATCGAGCTGCTCGTCATAGAGCTCGAGGTAGGTCGACGCTTCAAGGAGGGCGCGCGGGCCGTCGGCCGTGCCGGTGCCGTACGACACCGTTCGCTCGAACGGTACCGGCACCACCACGGCCTCGGCCTGATCCACCGACGGTGCCGGCACGGGCGGCTCAGAGGCATCGCCTGTCGCGAACGCGTCAAGACCGAGGAACGGTGGGAGTGCGGCAGCCACGGAGCGAGCGTACCAGCGGCTCCCCGGATGACGCCTGCTGAGCACGCTCGCGGCGGTGAAATCGCCGACGGTTCGCGTCTATCCAAGTGTCAGTCGACGCCGCGATCGGCGGCCTGTCCTCATGAGGTGCCCAGACGGATGCGAGCACAGAAGATCGAAGACATCCCGAGCGATGATCGGCCGCGTGAGCGATTGCTGCATCGAGGAGCCGGCTCGCTGTCGGACGCCGAGCTCCTCGCCGTGCTGCTTCGCACGGGCACCCGCGGACAGTCGGCGCTCGACATGGCGCACGAACTGCTGGCGGAGCGCGGTGGCCTCGCCGGGCTGCTGGGCGCCGAGCTCGAGACGGTTCGCCGCCACGGCCTCGGCCGGGCGAAGGCGGCGACCGTGATGGCGGCGGTCGAGCTCGGGCGCCGGTTGGCGCGGCGCGACCTGCCGGTTCAGCAGCTGCTGGATCGTCCAGATGCTGTCGCGCGGTACCTCTTCCTGCGCTACGCGCCGCGGCATCAGGAGGTCATGGGAGCGCTCTATCTCGACATCCGCAATCGGCTGCTGTCGGAACAAGAGATCTTCCGGGGCACCTTGACGCGAGCTGTGGTCGAGCCGCGACAGATCCTGCGCGAGGCCTTGCAGCGGCGGGCCGTGGGCATGGTGCTCTTTCACACGCACCCCGACGGCGATCCGTCGCCGAGCCTCCAAGACCTCGATTTCACCCGGCGCATGCGGGAGGCGGGGGAGCTGATCGGCGTTCGCTTGATCGATCATCTGATCGTCGGGGCGGCGGGAAGTTGGGTCTCGTTGGGGCGTCAGGGCGCAGGCTGAACCAACCGAGGACCGGCTGGCGCTCGTGGTAGGTTCCGGGCCCGTGAGCGCCTCAGAGATCTCCGCCCTGCCGCCACTCTTCGAAGCGATCGACTCCGAGGCCGACGGCTCCCTGCGCCTCGGCCTCGCCAGCGGTGGCGAGCTCCGCTGGGCGGTGGTGGATCTCTCCCGACCCCTCGAGGCGTTGCGTCGCCGCCTCGATCCGTCGCCGCTGGCTGCGATGGCCCTCGGGCGGGCGATGAGCGCGGGTGCGTTGCTCTTGCGCTTCGCCACCAAGCGCCCCGGTCGCCTGCGGCTGGAGGTGAAGGGCGATGGCCCGCTCGGCACGATCAGCGCCGATGTCGACAGCGGTGGCCTGCTGCGCGGAATGGCCGACGAGCTTCTCGTCGCGCCGCCGACCGACGGTCGCCTTGACGTTGGCGCTGCAGTCGGCGCGAACGGTCTTCTTCGCGTGACCCAAGAGCTCGAAGATCGCCCGCCGTATGTCAGCCAGACGCGACTGGTCGATGGCGAGATCGGCAACGATCTGGTGCACTTCCTCGCTCAGAGCCAGCAGGTCCGCTCAGCGGCTCTGCTCGGCGTCGTGCCGACGAGCGACGGCATCGCAGCGGCGGGGGGCCTGCTGGTCGAGGCACTGCCCGGTGCGACCGAGGCCGCGGTCGACGAGCTCGAAACGGCGGTGCGCGCGATCAGTGGCGTCGGTTCCACGTTGCGCGACGGCGGTGCCGACGCCCTGCTCGAGGCCGTGGTCGGTCAGCTCGAACCGGAAGAGCTCGAGCGCCATCGGCTGCTCTATGGCTGCCGTTGCGAGCGCGAAACGCTGCTCGACCGGCTGCGCACCCTGCCGTCGGCGGATCTTGAAGAGATCGCCGGTTCAGATCGCCGTGCCGAGCTGGAATGTGCGTTCTGCAAGGGTCGTTTCTTGTTCTCTGTCGACGATCTGATCGCCAACTGATCGGAGCGTCGGCCGATCCCAGCACCCACTGCTGCGGCAGCCGCGCCGCGGCACTGTCGTCTGCGAACGACCGATGATTCATCCAGCCGGTCATCGGACCGTCAGTCCGCTTGATGATCGGCCTGCGCGCCGCCGAGAGCCATGAGTCGTTTCTACGTCACCACACCGATCTATTACGTCAACGATCTGCCGCATATCGGCCACACCTACACGACGATCGTGGCCGACACGGTTGCCCGGTGGCGGCGGCTGCGCGGCGACGACGTCCGCTTCCTGACCGGCACCGACGAGCACGGCCAGAAGATCGAGCAGGCGGCGGCAGCTCAGGGCGTCGCTCCCATCGCTCTCGCTGACCGTGTTGTCGATCGCTATCACCAGCTCTGGCAGCGGCTGGGCTTGACGCATGACGACTTCATCCGCACCACCGAGGCGCGCCACGCCCGCGGCGTGCGCGCCATCATCGAGCGGATCGCGGCCAACGGCGATTTCTACGTCGCTCGCCACGAAGGCTGGTATTGCGTTCGGTGTGAGGCCTACTACACCGAGAAAGAGCTGCTCGAGGGCAATCTCTGCCCGATCCATCACACACCCTGCGAGTGGCGGTCGGAAGAGAATGTCTTCTTTCGCCTGTCGCGCTATCAGGATCAGCTGCTCGAGCTCTACGATCGCCATCCGGACTTCATCCGCCCGGCCACCCGCCGGAACGAAGTGCGCCAGTTCGTTGCCGATGGCCTCAAGGATCTGTCTGTCAGCCGGACGAACCTCGACTGGGGGATCCCGTTCCCGGGTCACGACGACCATACGGTCTACGTCTGGCTCGACGCGCTGACCAACTACATCAGCGCTCTCGGCCTCGGAGCGGCGGACGACACGCTCTACCGGAAATTCTGGGACGCCGACGATGCGACCGTGGTGCAGCTGGTCGGCAAGGACATCCTGCGTTTCCACGGCGTCTTTTGGCCGGCGTTCCTGATGTCGGCCAAGCTGCCGCTACCGGAAACCGTCTGGGCACACGGATGGTGGCTCGTCGACGATCGCAAGATGTCGAAGTCGAGCGGGCGGGTCGCGCGCGCCGATCATCTGATCGAGGATCTCGGCGGCGATGCGGTGCGCTACTACCTGCTGCGCGAGATGGTCTTCGGCCAAGACGCCTCATGGTCCGACGAAGGTGTGGTCGAGCGCTTCAACTCCGATCTGGCCAACGATCTCGGCAATTCGACGAGCCGCCTGGTGACCCTCTCTCGGCGGGCGTTCGACGGTCATCTGCCGCCACGACCTGACGCCGAATCCGAAGCGGCGCTGCAGGCCCTGGCCGACGAGGTGCTCACCGAGTTTCGGCGCGCGATGGACGACTTTGCGTTCCGTGACGCCTTGCGCAGCCTGTGGCGGCTTCTGCAAGCGATCAGCCAGCACCTCGTTCAGCACGAGCCTTGGAAGTTGCTGAAAGATCCGGACCAGCGGCCGCAGGTCGCGGCGATTCTGTGGCCGGCCCTCGAGGCGCTGAGGCTGGTGGCAACCGCGCTGCTGCCGATTCTTCCTGAGACCGCGCCGAAGGTTCTGGGGGCGCTCCGCGCGCCGGTGCCGAGCGTGTTCACGCAAGACGATCGCGGCGCGCTGGCCTGGGGCGGCCTTGCCTCAGGCGCCGAGTTGCCCGAGGTGGCGCCGCTCTTTCCCCGCATCGACAAAGACGCCTACTTGAAGACCCTGCAGGAGCCCGCCATGGCCGAAGCCGAGACTGAGACCCCCGAATCCGAGGCCTCGACCGCCTCAGAGAAGACGAGCCCGGAAGCAGACGTTGAACCGGCTGAGCCGAAGATCGACATCGACCGCTTCTTCGAGGTCGTCCTGAAGGTCGCTGAAGTTCGCGAAGCGACCAAGGTCGCGAAGTCGAATAAGTTGCTCAAGCTGACCGTCGACCTCGGCGAGCCGGAGACACGCACAGTCGTCGCCGGCATCGCCAAGGCCTACGCACCGGAAGATCTGGTGGGCCGCCAGGTCGTCGTGGTCGCCAACCTGGCGCCTGCCCGCCTGATGGGCGTCGAATCCAACGGCATGGTGCTGGCAGCGACGCAGGACGGCCGTCCGGTCCTGCTCTCGCCCGAGACGAAGGTCGCGCCGGGCACGCGCGTCAGCTAGGGGCTGTTCCGTGCCGAAGAAGAGCCCGGCGCCCGAGCGAGTTGACGCCCGGGTCGTCGACTCGCATTGCCATCTGCAGAGCTTCGAAGCGACCGAGCGCGAGGAGGTTCTCGACGCCGCCCGCGCGCGGGGCGTCGGCGGCTTTCTGGTGCCGTCGATCGAGCTGGACGATCGTTCGTTGCTGCTCGAGCTGAGTGATCGCCACCCGGACGTTTGGTGCTCGGCCGGTTGCCATCCGAACCACGCCGAGACCTGGCGTCGCGGCGACGCGGAACGGTTGGCGGATGCGGCGCGCGATCTGCGCATTGTCGCGATCGGCGAGTGCGGCCTCGATTTTCACTATGACCGCTCGCCGCGAGCCCACCAAGAGCGAGTGATGCGCGAGCAGTGGGAAGTGGCGGTCGATCTCGGCCTGCCGGTGATCGTCCACAACCGAGACTCGAACGCCAGGATGCTCGAGATCCGGCGGCGCCCCGAGTTCGACGCGCTCCGCGTCGATTTCCATTCGTTCTCGGGCGGTGCCG
>JBCBCF010000075.1:0-16223 GCA_038530905.1 Acidobacteriota bacterium | reverse complement strand
CGTCGACGAGATCGATGAACAAGGCGAGATCGAGGATCGATCCTCCAAGCCATCCAGCGTCCGCACCCCTTGAGGAAAGGCCACCGCGAGACATTGCGGTCTCCGCGCGCGGCGTGCACAAGGCCTATCGCGATGGCCGTCGCTGGGTCGAGGTGCTCCGCGGCGTGGATCTCGAGGTGGCTCGCAACGAGATGGTGGCGATCACCGGCTCGTCCGGTTCTGGCAAGAGCACGCTGCTGCATCTGCTCGGTGCTCTCGATCCGCCGGACCGCGGCGAGATCACCGTCGACGGCGAGCGGCTCGAGCGGCTCGGTCGGCGCGCCTTGGCGTCCCTTCGCAACCGCAAGATCGGCTTCGTCTTTCAGTTCCATCGCCTTCTGCCCGACTTCGACGCGCTAGAGAACGTCATGATGCCCGGGCGTATCGCCGGCTTGCCGGCGCGCCATCTCGAGGCGCGAGCGCGAGCGCTGCTCGACGACGTCGGGCTCGGCGAGCGACTCGACCACGTTCCCGGGCAGCTCTCGGGCGGCGAGCGCCAGCGCGTCGCGATCTGCCGGGCGCTGGTTCTGGAGCCGCCGGTCCTCCTCGCGGACGAGCCGACCGGCAACCTCGATCCCGCGAGCTCGGAGCGCGTCTTCGAGCTGCTGCTCGACCTGCGCCGCCGCCATCGGACGACCACCGTGCTGGTGACGCACGATCGGGCTCTGGCGAGGCGCTGTGCTAGGATTTTTTCGCTTGAGGATGGCGTCCTGAGCCCACTGGACGCGGTGTCAGAGCGTTCGACAGCTTCGGCGGAGCCGGCTCCAAACAGGCTCTGAACGTGGCTGACGCCGGCCCTCGAGCCTCGCGGCCGTGCCCCGCCTTCACGGCGTCCGCGAACCAGCCGATCGCCGGAGTCCCCTGCAGCTTCGACAGACGATTCCACTCTTCGGGACGCGATGTTCGAGAAATACAACGAGAAGGCCCGCCGCGCTCTCTTTTTCGCCCGCTACGAGGCGTCGAAGCTCGGCAGCCGAGTGATCGAAGCCGAGCATGTGTTGCTCGGCATCCTGCGCGAAGGGGAAGAGACGGTCATCACCCTCTTCACGCGCTTCGAAGTCAAGCCGGAAGACATCCGTCGTGAGATCGAGGGCGAGCGCGTCTTCGTCGAGCGGGTTTCGTCGACTGCCGACCTGCCGCTGTCGGAAGAGACCAAGAAGGTCCTCGCCTACGCCGCGCACGAAGCGGAGACGATGGTTTCGCCGACGGTCGGCTCCGAACACCTATTGATCGGCATCCTCAAAGTCGAGTCGAGCCTCGCCATGAGGGTGCTGACCGAGGCCGGTCTCGACCTCTACGGCGTGCGTGAGGAAGTGGTCGCGATGGCTCGCGAGCGCGAGGCGGCGCAGCAGAAGAAGGAGCTGCCGTTTCTCACAGAGTACGGCCGCGACCTCACGGCGCTCGCCGGGCAGGGGGCTTTTGATCCGCTGGTCGGCCGGCAGCTCGAGGTCGAGCGCATCGTGCAGGTGCTTTCGCGCCGGACGAAGAACAACCCGATCCTCCTCGGTGAGCCGGGAGTCGGCAAGACGGCGATCGTCGAAGGACTGGCGCAGCGCATCGCCGAGGACGAGATCCCGGTGTTCTTGCGCAAGCGCCGGATCATCGCTCTCGATCTCTCGTTGATCGTCGCCGGAACGAAATACCGCGGCCAGTTCGAAGAGCGGTTGAAGGGCATTCTGAAGGAGCTCAAGGACTCCGAAGATCTGATCGTCTTCATCGACGAGATTCACTCCCTCATCGGCGCCGGCTCGGCCGAAGGCTCGCTCGACGCGGCCAATATCCTCAAGCCGGCGCTGTCGCGCGGCGAGGTCTCCTGCATCGGTGCCACCACCGTCAAGGAGTACCGCAAGTACATCGAGAAGGATCGGTCGCTCCTGCGCCGCTTCCAGGCCGTGCAGGTCGAGCCGCCGTCCGCTGCTGAGACTTTCGACATCCTCGCCGGCGTCAAGGATCGCTACGAGGCCTTTCACAAGGTTCGCTACAGCGACGAGGCTCTGCGCGCGGCCATTTTTCAAACCGATCGCTACGTTCCCGATCGTTTCCAGCCGGACAAGGCGATCGACGTGATGGACGAGGCCGGGGCGCGGGTCAAGCTGCGCCTCGTGCGCGACACGCAGAATCTCCGTCGCATGGAGGAGGAGGTCCAGCAGGTCGAGCGCGACATGAAGAGCGCGATCTCCGAGAAGGACTTCGAACGGGCCGTTTACCTGCGCGAGAAGGAGATCGAGCGCCGCGAGGAGCTCGAGTCGTTCACCCGCGCGCTCGAGGACGCAGGCGGTCAGGAAGTCACCGATCGAGATATCGAAGAAGTCATCTCGTCGTGGACCGGTATCCCGGCCGCCTCGCTGCAGACCGCCGAAGCCGAGCGTCTGCAAAAGATGGAAGACAGCCTCAAGCGATGGGTCGTCGGCCAGGATCGCGCCATCAACTCGATCAGTCGCGCCATCCGCCGGTCCCGTCTGGGCGTCTCGAATCCCCAGCGACCGGTGGGTTCCTTCATCTTTCTCGGCCCGTCCGGCGTCGGCAAAACGGAGGTGGCCCGCCGGCTGGCCGAATTCCTCTTCGAGTCGCGCCACGCTTTGGTGCGCTTCGACATGTCGGAATACATGGAAAAGCACGCGGTGTCGAAGCTCATCGGCTCGCCACCGGGCTACGTCGGCCACGAAGAGGGCGGCCAGCTGACCGAGCGCATCCGCCGGCAGCCGTACTCCGCGATTCTGTTCGACGAGATCGAAAAGGCGCATCCCGACGTCGCCAACCTGCTGCTGCAGATTCTCGACGACGGTCGCCTCACCGACGCCTACGGCAACAGCGTCGACTTCACCAACACGATCGTGCTGATGACCTCGAATATCGGCTCGAAGCTGGTGGTGCGCGGCGGCCGGATGGGCTTCGGGGAGCATAGTGACGGCGGCACATTCCGCCGCGTCGAAGAAGAGATCACGGCGGAGCTGCGGCGGACCTTCAGCCCGGAATTCATCAACCGCGTCGACGAGGTGATCGTCTTCAATCCGCTCGGCAAGACAGAGCTGCGGGCGATCGTCGACATTCTTCTCGACGACGTCAATCTCACGCTCGCCGAGCGCGGGCTCGGGGTCGAGCTGTCGGCAGAGGCCCGCGACTGGCTGCTGGACCGCGCTGGGCTGGATCCCTCGACCGGTGCGCGCCCACTGCGTCGGACGATCCAACGGCACGTCCAGGACGCCGTCTCGGAGCTGCTGATTCAGCATCACGGCGAGTCGGTTCGGCGCATCGCGGTGGATCTCGAGGACGACGCGCTGGCGCTGCGCATCGTCGAGCCGAGCGAGGTCGACGCCGGCGAGCCGGAGCCCGAGACAGCCGCTGCCGAGCGGAACTGACTCGTCGCTTGAGCCCCGCGCGCACGAGCGGTAGTCTCGCGCCACCGCGAGACTGCGGCTCCCGCCGCCCTTCGGATGCAGGACGGTCGCCTGCCCAACGGTCGACCCGCGCCCCGCGCGCTCGTCGGCTTGGCACCGCGCTTGCTGCGTCTGCGTTTCGATTTCCCGCCGCCGATGCGCCCGACCTCGCCGCACCACCCACGGCCGACAGCCCGTGCCTGGGCGTGGGCGCGAGAGACAGGCCGTTTCGCTCGGAGCAAGGAGTGTTCGACGTGATGCGACAGCCTTCGACGATTCCCCGTCGATCCGCCGCACGGTTGGGCGGCCTGCTGGCCGCTTTGGCGCTGTGCGCCCTGGCCGCCGGCCAGGTCGGCGCGCAAACCGGTCGCCTGGACGGCCAGATCGTGCAGGAGCTCGAGATCTCCGGCCTGGAGACGCTGTCGGCCGAGACGGTCGAGCATTACCTATTCGGCACCGACGGCGTGGTCGGTCGTCCGCTCGACGCGGCGGCTCTCGACCGTCGTCTGCGTCGTCTGTGGCGCCGGCAGCTTGTCGACGACGTCGAGGTCACCGCCTCCGAGGCGACCGGCGGCATCCGTCTAGAGGTGCGTGTCGTCGAGAGGCCGGTCCTGACCTCGATTGAGTACGTCGGCCTCGACCGAGTCAACGAGAGCGACGTGCGAGAGCAGGCGGATCGGGATCGCATTCAGGCCTACGAGGGCGAGCCGCTGCAGCGTGGCGAGCTCGAGCGCCTTGCGCGCGCTGTCGAGGACCTCTACAAGGAGAAGGGGTTCCGCTTCGCCACCGCAACGGTCGATTTGGCGACCGCCGGTCGCGGGCAGCGCACCGCAACGATCACGGTCGACGAGGGCGACAAAGTCAAGATCGGCGACATCGACTTCGATGGCAACACCGTCTTCGGTGACTTCCGCCTGCGTTTGGCGATGAAGGACACCAAAGAGTCGGGTCTGCTGACGCGGATCACCAAGAAGGACATCTACAACCCGGCGACGATCGACGAAGATCTCGAACGCATCCGGGACATGTACAAGAAGGCGGGCTATAAAGACGTCCTGATCGCCCGACCCGAGGTCGACGTCGTGGCGCGTCGACCCGACGCCGCCACCATCGAGGAGCAGGGGCGCCGTCTCGCCATCACCGTGCCGATCGAAGAGGGTGAGCGCTGGAAGCTCGGTGAGATCTCGATCGAAGGCAACGAAGTCTTCAGCGACGACCTGCTGCTGGCGCAATTCGAGGATCCGCGCGGCGGCTGGCTGCGCTCGAAGAAGATCGACGAAGGCGTCGAGTCGATCGATCAGCTGTACTCGTCGATTGGCTACATCTTCGCTCAGGTCGGCACCGAGCTGCGGGAGCAGAGCGACAACGTCGCCGACGTCATCGTCAAGATCGACGAGTCCGATCAGTTCCGCGTCGGTCGCATCGAATTCCGGGGCAACACCAAGACGCGCGACAAGGTGCTGCGCCGCGAGCTGCTGCTGCAGGAAGGCACGGTCATGAATATGACGGCCGTCCAGAACAGCCTCCTCAAGATTCGTCAGCTCAACTACTTCGCGGTCGAGGAGGAGGAGCCGATAAAATTCGACTTCGACTCCGACGACAAGACGGTCGATCTCCTGATCGTCGGCGACGAGGCGGAGCGCACCGAGCTGCAGTTCGGCGGCGGCTGGTCCGAAGTCGACGGCTTCTTCGGTCAATTCAGCCTGCGCACCACGAACTTCCTCGGGCGCGGCGAGACGGTCGGGGTGTCGGTGCAGGCCGGACGCGAGCGCCAGTACTACGACCTCGAATACCGGGTGCCGTGGTTCCGAGACAAGCCACAGTCGATCGGCGTCCGGCTGTTCAATCAGGAGTTCGACTCGGACATTCTCGAGGATGTCGAGTTCCGCTCCAGCTATGCCGGCGCCTCGATCACCTACGGCCGCTCGTTCCGCAACTTCCAAAGCATCAGCATGACCTACAGCTTCGCCGACGTCGAAGACACGCGCGTGCTGAGAGATCCCGAGAATCCGGGCGTCGAGCTGCGCGACGAGTCGGTCTTCATCAGCTCGACGTTCCGTCCCTTCTGGATCCGCAACACTCTCGACAGTCGGTTCGAGCCGAGCCGCGGCCTGCGCACGACGGCATCGATCGAATACGCCAGCGAGATCTTCGGCGGCGAGACCGAGTACATCAAGCCCGAGATCGGCGTCACCTGGTTCCAGCCGGTGACCCGCCAGCGGTTCCGCTCGTCGGTTGGGGTCAACTTCGAGGCCGGCTATATCGAGGAGCTCCGCGACCCGGAGGATCTGGACGGCGACGGCTTCGAGGATCCAGCGATCTTCCCGCAGCAGCGCTTCTTCCTCGGGGGTGACAACAGCGTTCGTGGCTTCCGCCGCCGGTCGATCGTGGTGCGCAACGACGACGGCACGATCCGTCGTGACGAGAGCAACTTCCCGCTCGGCGGCGACCTGATGGCGCTGATCAATCTCGAGTATCACGTGCAGGCAGGCGGCCCGTTCCGCCTGGTGCTCTTCGGCGACGCCGGTGGTGTGTTCGCCGAGGCCAGCGACTTCGAGTTCGATCGCTTTCGCTATAGTGCGGGCGCGGAGCTGCGGATTCGCGTGCCGATCTTCCCGGCACCTCTGCGCTTCATCTACGCCTCCAATCTCGACCCGCTGCCGGGCGACCGTTTCGAGTCGTTCGACTTCAGCCTGAGCACCTCGTTCTGACGGTTTTCGGCTGCGTCCGGCCGCGCCGCTGCGTGCGGCGTCCCCCGCTTTTCTTCGACCAGCCGACCCGCCGAGAGACTCGGGTCGGCGCTCCAGGAGACACGTTCATGCCTTCGATTGCCCGATTCCGTTTCGTTCCGCTCCGCTCGTCGCTCGCGATGGTCTGTGCCGCCGCATGCGCCCTCGCCCTCGTCGCCTCGCCTGCCGTCGCGCAGACCGGCGTGCGCATCGCTGTTGTCGATCTCGACCGCGTCGTCGCGCAGTCACCGGGCGGGCAAGAGCTGGGAAAGCGGCTCGAGGCCTTCCAGAAAGAGGCGGCGGCTGATGTTGAAGCGATGAGCGCCGAGGCCCGCGACATCCGTCAGCGTCTGGCCGACGGCGTCAACACCCTGTCGGAAGAGAAGCTCGCCGAGCTGCAGAAAAGCTTCGAAGACAAGACGATCGAGATCCGGCGCCTGCGCGACGACAAGCAGCGCGAGGGGCAGAAGCTGCAGAACGAAGGACTGAAGCAGATCGAGCAAGAGCTCGAGCCGGTCTTCGAGCGCATCCGCGACGAACAGGGCTACGATCTCATCCTGAACCGCGTTCCTGGCGTTGTCCTGATGGCCGGGGAGAAGGTCGACATCACGCAGTCGGTGATCGACGCGCTCAGCGCGTCAGCGGCCGCTGGCGGCTGACGCTGTGGCGGAGGCGGTGCGGCTCGAGGGCACGACGCTCGCGGAGCTTGCCCAACTGATCGACGGTCACGTCGAGGGCGCCAGCGACTTCGCCGTGACGCGCGTGCGGACGCTAGAGCGGGCCGGCGCCGAGCATCTGTCCTTCGTTCATCGCGGCGCGCTGGTGCACCGAGCGCACGCCTCGGCCGCCGGTGCGCTGCTGGTCCCCAACGAGCTGGCGAAGGACCTGCTGGCGTCGCGCCCTGAGCGACCCTTGCTCGTGGCGGGAGACAGTCAGGACGCATTGCGGCGGGTCGTCCGGCGCCTGCATCCGCGCCGAAGGCCGCCCGCTGGCGTGCATTCCACGGCTGTCGTCGGCGACGACTGCGTGATCGGCGCCGATGTCCACATCGGTCCGTATGTGGTGCTCGGCGCCGGCACGCGCGTTGGCGCCGGCACGGTGATCGAAGCCCACTGCGTGGCGGGCGCCGGCTGCCGGCTCGGGGTCGACGCCTGGCTCCACCCTCATGTCGTTCTCTACGACGACATCCGTCTCGGCGACCGCGTGGAGCTGCACTCCGGCACGGTCCTCGGTGCGGACGGCTTCGGCTACGTGACGCGCGACGGCGTGCATCACAAGATGCCGCAGGTTGGCCGGGTGGTGCTCGGAGACGACGTCGAAGTGGGTGCGCTGTCGGCGATCGACCGCGCGGTGCTGGAGGAGACCCGCATCGGCGACGGCTCGAAGATCGACAATCTCGTGATGGTGGGGCACAATGTCGAGGTCGGCCGAGGCTCGATTTTGTGTGGTCAGGCCGGTATCGCGGGGAGCGCAACGCTCGGGAATTACGTCGTCCTGGCCGGCCAGGCCGGCGTCAACGGGCACCTCACCATCGGGGACGGGGCCACCCTCGCCGCCGGTTCAGGCGCGTTGCAGAGCATCGAAGGCGGCCGCACGGTGGCGGGTTTTCCCGCCGTCGATCTCGACCGCTGGCGCCGACAGTCGGTCGCCGCCAAGCAGCTGCCCGAGCTGATGCGTCGGCTGCGCAAACTGGAGCGCCGTCTCGAGCGCGCGGGCGAAGACGAGCCGGAGACTTGATCGGAGATCGTCGCGACGGCCGAGCACCGCGCCGCCGACGGTAGGGAGCGAGTGGTGAGCGATCGGCAAGAGAACGAGAAGGGTTTGCACGACATTTCGTGGGTTCTCGAGGTTCTCCCACATCGCTACCCGATGCTCCTGGTCGATCGTGTGCTCGAGCTCGATCGCGGCCAGCGCCTGGTGGCGATCAAGAACGTCACGATCAACGAGGGCGTGTTCCAGGGCCACTTCCCGCAGCAGCCGGTTCTGCCCGGTGTGCTGATGATCGAAGGGATGGCGCAAGCGGGCGGCATTCTCCTGTTCGCTGACCTGGATCCTGCCGAGCGCGATCATTACCTTCTGTATTTTTCCGCCATCGACCGGGCGCGCTTTCGGCGTCCCGTGATCCCCGGCGACCAGCTGCGCTACGAGGTGGAGCTGGTGCGGCGGCGTCAGGCGGTCTGCAAGGTGGACGCCGTGGCGCGGGTCGAGGGCGAGGTCGCGGCCGAGGCGCGTCTGTCCTCGACGCTGGTGCGCCGCCGCGACCCGTGACGAGCGCTCTCTCATCGCACCGACGGCCCGTCCGCCCGGAGCCCGACGCAGCATGAACGCAGCATGACCACCGAGATTCATCCGACCGCCGTCGTCGACGACCGCGCCGAGCTGGGTGCAGGCGTCGTCTTGGGGCCTCACGCGGTCGTTGGCCCTGGCGTCGAGATCGGCGATCGGTGCCGCCTCGATGCTGGCGCCATCGTCCAGGGGCCGACCCGTCTGGGCACCGGCAACCGTGTGCATTCCGGCGCGTGCATCGGCTTCGACCCCCAAGACCTGAAGTTCGAGGGCGAGGAAACACGCCTCGAGGTCGGTGACGACAACCAATTTCGCGAGCACGTGACCGTGCACCGGGGCACCGGCCACGGCGGGGGCCTGACCCGCATCGGCAGCGGCAATCTGCTGATGGTCGGGGCCCACGTGGCCCACGACTGCATGGTCGGAGACCACACGATCTTCGCCAATCAGGGCACTCTCGCCGGCCATGTCGAGGTCGGAGACCACGCGGTGATCGGCGCCTTCTCGTCCGTCCATCAATTCTGCCGCGTCGGCGCGTACGCCTACATCGGTGGCTATTCGGTCGTGACCCGCGACGCGTTGCCGTTCGTCAAGACGGTCGGGGCCAAGCCGGCTTGTTACGGGCTCAACACGATCGGTCTCGAGCGCCGCGGCTTCGGGCCGGAGACGCTCAAGGCGCTTCAGCGGGCCTATCGGATCCTGGTCCGCTCGGGCCTGCCGCGCGACCGGGCGACAGAGAAGATCCGGGCCGAGATCGACGGTGGCGATCTGCCGGCGAATGCCCATCTCGAGGCGTTCCTCGCGTTCGTGACGTCCAGTCAGCGAGGCGTGATCACCGATCCGCCCGGGCGCAAGCGTGGCGGGAGGGGCGGCTGATGGCGAGCGAGCCGCAGCCGACCGGCGATCGCGCCGCGGCCGATCGGAGCCAGTTGTCGAGCGCTGCGCCGCTGCGCGTTGGCGTTCTCGGGACGGGGCACCTCGGACGTCATCACGTCCGCATCCTGGCCGAGATGGACACGACCGAGCTGGTCGGCATCTACGATCAGAAACCTGAAGTGGCGGCGGAGCTGGCGACCCGCCACAAGACCACGAGCTTCAGCAGCGCCGAAGAGCTCTGGGACAGGGTCGACGCCGTCGTCCTCGCCGTCCCGACCTTCGCCCACGCCAGTCTGACGTTGCGCATGCTCGAGCGCGGGCTGCACGTGCTGGTCGAGAAGCCGATGGCCTCGAGCCTTGGCGAGGCGGACGCGATGTCGGCCGCCTGTGGCTCTGACCAGATCCTCGCCGTCGGTCACGTCGAGTTCTACAACCCGGCCGTGCAGCAGCTCCTGCAGATCGATCAGCCGCCGCGCTTCTTGGAGGCACAGCGGCTGTCTCCGTTCACGCCGCGCAGCCTGGACGTCGATGTGATTCTCGATCTGATGATCCACGATCTGCAGATCCTGCACGCCCTCGATCCGTCGCCGCTGGTGGAAGTGCGGGCGACCGGCGTCGACGTGCTGTCCTCTCGCATCGACATCGCCAACGCTCGACTCGAGTTCGAGTCGGGCCTGACCGCCAACGTCACGGCGTCCCGCGTTTCCGCCGAGTCGATCCGCAAGCTTCGGGTCTTCCTCCATCGCCGCTATCTCTCAGTCGACTACCGCGAGCAGCAGGCTCACGGGTTCGCGCTGCGCGAGAATGGCGAGACGCGAACGATCGTGCCGGCCGACCTGGCGGTGGAGCGCGTGGAGCCGCTGCGCGCCGAGCTCGACGCCTTCGTCGCCGCGTGTCGAGGCGAGGCCGTGCCGTATGTTGATGCCGCCGCCGGGCGCCAGGCGCTCGAGACCGCGCTGCGCGTTCGCGACGCGATCGGCCGGTGACGGCGGCCGGTTGACTCTCCTCTTGCAGCTCACGACCGAAGGCCGGAACGGATGAACGCGATTCGCATCGGAGTGATCGGAGGCAGCGGCCTCTACGGCATGGACGCGCTCGAGGTGCACGAAGAGCGCGAAATCGACACACCGTTCGGAGCGCCCTCCGACGCCTTCGTTCTGGGCGAGCTCGAGGGCGTGTCGGTCGCCTTCCTCGCTCGCCACGGGCGCGGTCACCGCCTGATGCCGACCGAGCTGAACTTTCGGGCCAACGTCTGGGCGATGAAGTCGCTCGGCGTCGAGTGGCTGATCTCGGTGTCGGCCGTCGGCTCGATGGCGATCCAATACAGGCCACGCGACATCGTGGTGCCTGATCAATTCTTCGACCGCACCCGCCATCGCGTCGACACGTTCTTCGGCGACGGTCTTGTGGCCCACGTCTCGCTCGCTGATCCGATCTGCTCGTGCCTCGCCACGAAGATGGCCGACGCGGCCGACGAGGCGGTCCGCGTGGACGGATCGGACGACGCGCCGAAGATTCATCGCGGTGGCGTCTATCTGTGCATGGAAGGTCCGCAGTTCTCGACCCGCGCCGAATCGCGCATCTACCGCCAATGGGGTGTCGACGTCATCGGCATGACCAACCTCCAGGAGGCGCGCTTGGCCCGCGAGGCCGAGATTTGCTACGCCACGTTCGCCATGGTGACCGACTACGACTGCTGGCACGAAGACGAAGACGACGTGTCCGTCGAGGCGGTCCTCGAGACGCTGCGCGCCAACGCGCGGCTGGGCCAAGAGGCCGTCGCTGGCACCGTTCGGCGGCTGGCGAAGGACGGCCTCGAGCCGCCGTCAGACTGTCCGTGTGTCGATGCCTTGAAGTACGCTCTGATCACAGATTCTTCGGCAGTGCCCAACGCCACCCGTCGGCGGCTGAAACCGCTCCTGGCGAAATACCTACCGCCGCTCAACTGAGGCTGCGGGCTCCCGTGCCGCGATGCCGCGGTCGGGTTGTCGCGCTGCCATCCGAGAGAGTTCAACGTGAGAATTTTGGTCACCAACGACGACGGTGTGTTCTCGAAAGGGATCGAGACGCTGGCCGACGCCATGTCCGAGCACGGCGACGTCGTCGTCGTCGCTCCCGATCGCGAGCAGAGCGCCAGCGGCCACTCGCTGACTCTGCACAGGCCACTGCGGCTCCGGCGCCTGCGGGAACATTGGTACGCCGTCGACGGCACGCCGACCGACTGCGTGAACATGGGCGTGCAGGGCGTGCTGAAGGAAGCGCCTCCGGACCTGGTGGTCTCGGGCATCAACTACGGCGTGAACATGGGCGACGATGTGACGTACTCGGGCACGGTCAGCGCCGCGTTCGAAGCCAACATGCACCAACTGCCGGCGATCGCCTTCAGCCAGGAGGTCGCCGAGGGCTTCGACTTCGAGCGCTCGGCTGCATTGGCCGGTCGCATCGTCGGGCGCCTGCTGGCCGGTGACCTGCCGGCGGATCTGTTGCTCAACGTCAACTTCCCGGCGGCCGAGAGCCGCGGCCTGCGGTGGACCAAGCTCGGACGTCGCTTCTATCGGCAGTCTCTGGTCGAGAAGCGGGATCCGATGGGCCGCAAGTACTATTGGATCGCCGGTCAGCCGCGCTGGGAGGGCGGCGACGGAACCGACCATCACGCGGTGGCCGATGGTTTCGCGTCGGTGACGCCGCTGCATCTCGATCTCACCGACTATCGCAGCCTCGACGAGGCGACGCCGCTGCGCGAACGCCTCGAGGCCCTCTCCGAGCTCGTCGTCGACTGACGCCGTGAGCGCGCGCGATCCGTACCGCCACGCGCGCGAGCGCATGATCGACAAGCACATCGTGGCGCGTGGTGTGCGCGATCCGCGGGTGATCGACGTCATGCGCCAGGTGCCGCGCCACCTCTTCGTGCGCAGTCACTTGCGCTCGCAGGCCTACGGCGACCATGCGCTGCCCATCGAGCTCGATCAGACGATCTCTCAGCCGTATATCGTGGCTCGGATGACCGAGCTTCTGGAGGTGCGCGCCGACCACTCGGTGCTGGAGATCGGGACCGGCAGTGGCTACCAGACGGTGGTCCTGGCCTATCTCGCACGTCGCGTGTATTCGCTCGAGCGGCTCGGAGAGCTGGCGCGCAAGGCGATCGAACGCATCCGGCTCTTTGAGCTCGACAACGTCAAGATCCAAACCTTCGACGGCACGGTCGGATGGAGCGATGTGGCGCCGTTCGACCGGATCTTGATCACCGCAGGCGCCCCGGGCGCGCCGCCGCCGCTCGTCGATCAACTGCGCGTGGGCGGCAAGCTGGTGCTGCCGGAAGGCGACCGGCGCGGCCAAGAGCTGGTGATCTACGAGAAGTCCGAGAGCGGCCTCAAGCGCCGCGCGGCCGAGCGTGTGGCGTTCGTGCCGCTGGTCGGCCGTCACGGCTGGCCCGACCCCGACGCAGCGCCGAAGGAGCGCCGGCCGGGGCGGCCGCGCGAGATCTCGCGTGAACGGTGACGCAGCCGGCCGGCCCGATCAACTTGCGCCGTCATCGATCGCCGAACGGCCGACGGGCTGGGCCGAGCACCCTCGACGGAGACTCCGATGGACGACCTGAAGCACCTGATCCGCGAGGTGCCGGATTTCCCCAAGCCGGGCATCTTGTTCTACGACATCACGACGCTTCTGGCGCACCCCGGGGGCCTTCGCGCGACCACCGATCACTTCACCGCGCTCTTGCGCGACCAGGTGGTCGACAAGGTGGTGGGCATCGAGTCGCGGGGCTTCCTCTTTGCGCCGCAGCTCGCCTACGCCCTGCACGCCGGCTTCGTCCCGGCACGCAAGCCGGGCAAGCTGCCGGCGGCGGTGGAACGGGAGGCCTACGGTCTCGAATACGGCGACGACACGCTCGAGATCCATCGCGACGCCGTGGTGGCGGGGGAGCGCGTGTTGATTGTCGACGACGTCGTCGCGACCGGCGGCACCGCGGCGGCGACCGCTCGGCTGGTCGAGCGCCTGGGCGGCGAGGTGGTGGCGCTGGCGTTCGTTGTCGAGCTGACGTTTCTCGACGCCCGCGCCGCGGCGCTCGAGAGCCGGGTCGTCCACAGCCTGATCCGCTACTGACCGGCCTCGACAGGCCGCTGCGTCTGGCTGACGATCGGCCCGATCGGTCGGCCGGAGCTTGATATCGTCGCCCGCACGCGGCTGTAGCTCAGCAGGATAGAGCGGGAGTTTCCTAAACTCTAGGTCGGGGGTTCGAGCCCTCCCAGCCGCGCCATCCGCGCTGTTGGAGGCGCCGGCCGCCGAGGTGTCACTCGACCCTCGGCGATCGAGCGCGTCAGCGCGGTGGTCCACATCGCGACCGTTCAAGGAGAAGCATGGACGCGATCTCGCCTTCATCGTCCGCAACTCCCGCTCGGCGCCGGTTCCGCTGGGTTCCCCTGCTCGCGCTGGTGCCGCTCGGCGTCTTGACCTTCGTCGCCTCGCGCCCGCCGCTTGTGAACGCGCCCGCCTTCGAGAGCGTGAAGCGATCGCAGGTCGTGCTTTCCGAGCCCTATCTGATCGATCGCATCTACAAGTCGATGATGGGGCCGTGGGCCACTCAGCAGGTGCAGCTGGGCGACGTCGAGGCCGACGAGCTGCTTTGGATCACCGGCTTCAGCGCTCAGATGATGGCCGCCGACGGTGAGACGCCGCTGTCACAGGACTTCATGTGCCACAGCAATCTGGATCTGGACACCGAGATCCACCAGATGTTGCACGGGCCGAATCCGTCGTTCAATCCCCGTCTCTTCACGCTCTCGCAGGGGCAGTACGCGGTCGATTTCCCGCCCGGCTTCGGGATTCCGCTGCGTTCCGTGGAGTCGTTGGGACTGACGACGCAGGTTCTGAATCTGAACCACGAGGCTCCTCACGTGGAGGTTCGTCATCGCATCGGTCTCGACTATGTTCGGGATGTCGAGGCCCCGGAGCCGATGGTGCCCCTCTTTCCGGTGGCGGCGTTCGGCCTCGCGCTGCTCGAGGGTGACGACGGCTACTTCGGCATCGAGGAGCCGATGGCGGAGAAGCACGGCCCGGGTTGCATGGTCGGCACGGCCGCCTCCGACCACTCCTACAAGGATCCACAGGGGCGTTCGTTTTCCGGGCATTGGCAGGTGCCGCCCGGCCGCCAGGTCAATCGCACCCTGGTCACCGAGCTGATGCGCATCCCGTACGCCACGACGATCCATTTCATCGCCGTGCACCTGCACCCGTTCGCCGAGCGGCTGATCTTGCGCAATCTCACCACCGGCGAGGTGGTCTTCGAGAGCCGAGCGACGAATCACGACGACCGCATTGGTCTTCGACACGTCGAGGAGTTCTCCAGCGCCGACGGTCTCGCCATCGACCCCGAGCACGAGTTCGAGCTGGAGTCGGTCTACGTGAATCCGACGGACGACATGCAGGACTCGATGGCGGTGATGTACATCTACCTGCGCGATCTCGAGATGGAGAAGCGGCTGGCGAACCGCCGGAGCTCGCCGCCGACGGTCGGTCTTGGCGTCGCGGGCGGCTGAGATGCCCGTCGGCGAGCGCCCGGCACTCGCGCGCGGCGATCTCGTCCACGGCCGCTATCGGGTCGGCCGGCGTGTCGGGATCGGGGGCATGGGCGAGGTCTACCGTGCCGAAGATCTCTCGGACGGCCGGCCAGTTGCGCTGAAAGTCGTGCAGCCGGCGCTCCTCGGCAGCGCGAAGACCCGCCGCCGATTCGATCGCGAGGTCGAAATGACCGGGCGCGTCGACCATCCGAACGTCGTCCGTTTGCTGGACTTCTTCGAACTCGCCGCCCGGCGGCCGGGCGAGACGGCCCGGCCGTGCCTGGTCATGGAGTTTCTCGACGGCGAGACCTTGGCTGATCGCCTGTCGGAGGCAGGCCAGCTGGCGCCGAGCGAGATCGAGGCGATCTTGCGCCAGGTCGCCGCCGGCCTCGACGCGGCGCACGCAGCGGGCATCGTGCATCGCGATCTCAAGCCCGACAACATCTTTCTGGTCCGAGACGCCGCGGACGCGCTGCGCGTCGTCGTCACCGACTTCGGCGTGGCGCGCGGGACCGGACTCGGCTTCGGCGACAACTCCGACGATTCCGGAGTCCAATCGCAAACCGCGACCGGTGTTCTCCTCGGCACTCCCGACTACATGGCGCCGGAGCAGCTCGAGCTCGAGACGGCGCTGCCGCAGAGCGACCTCTACGCCCTGGGGCTGATTGCCTTCGAGGCACTCGCGGGCCGGCCGCCGTTCCTCGACGGCGCGCCGCTCGAAGTGCTGTTTCGGCGGGTCGAAGAACCGGCGCCGCCGCTGTCCGACTTCGTCGAACGATGCCCGCCGCCGCTCGAAAGGGTCGTCGCTCGATGTTTGGAGCTCGAACCCGAGGCGCGCTACGAACGGGCTCGCGATCTGGTGGCGGACCTCGACGGCGAGGGAGAGAGCCGCTGGTCGATCCCAAGGCTGCGGATCGACACCGGCCATTGGGTCGCGCTCGGTGTCGTCCTGGGTCTCCTGGCCGGCATCGCCGGGCTCGTCGTGCTGTCTGTGGGCTGATTGCGCCGCGCGCTCAGGCCTCGACAAGCGTCGGCAGCATGGCCTCGAGCTGAGTGACTGCGCGGGCCTTGTCCACGCCGCGGAGATCGAGATGATGCGGCGCGGCGTCGAGACCCGGCCGGCGCTGCTCGTAGAAAGGCCGCACCTGTTCGACGCGTTCCAGACGACCGGCATGCAGCGGATGCCAAACATCGGATGCGCCGGAAGAGCCGTTGGAAAACCGCCAAAAGGTCTCGGCCAGGTCGAGATCGAGGGAGATCAGATGGCCTTCCGCCGTGGCCGCTCGACGGTTGGCGTCGTCGAGGAGCGTGCCGTCGCCGAGCCCTCGACGACCGTCCGCTTGGCATCATCACGCTCG